>JBILPK010000075.1:0-15524 GCA_044373875.1 Polymorphobacter sp. | reverse complement strand
GTCTCGCTGCGCGTGCCGCAACTGGTGCAATTGTTCCTGCCCTTCTCGGTGCTGCTGGCGACGCTGGTCACGCTGGCGACGCTCAACCAGAACAGCGAGGTCGTCATCTTCAAGGCCGCCGGCATTTCGGCGCACCAGATCCTGGCGCCGCTGTTCATCGCCGCGCTCGCCATCGCCATCGGCAATTTCGTCTTCAACGAAAGCGTCACCACCCGCGCCACCCAGACGCTGAAGGTCTGGCAGGACAATGAATATCGCCATACCGCGGCAGAAAAGAAACCCGTCACCGAAAGCTGGGTGCGCGGCGGTGACGATCTGTTCCGCGCCACTGCCGTCACCGGCAACGGCGCCGCCACCCGGCTCGCTGGCGTGACCATCTATGATCGCGCCGACAACCGGCTGGTGCGGGTGGTGATGGCCGACAGCGCCCGCCCTGCCGCCAGCGGCTGGCAATTGACCGGGGTACGGGTGTTCGACGTGGCGCGCGGCACGCTCACCCGGCTGCCCGGCCTCGCCTTTGCCAGCAGCGTCGTGCCGCGCCAGTTCACCACCGCCAGCATCAACCCGGCATGGATTCCGCTGTGGGAACTGTGGCCACAGATCGCCGAGCAGCGCGCCGCGGGCAAGCCCGTCGACACGCTGGTCGCTGCCGCCTGGCACAAGATTTCGGGGCCGCTGTCGACGGTGCTGATGCCGCTGCTTGGCGCCGTCGCGGCGTTCGGGCTAGCGCGTTCGGGGCGGTTGTTCGTGCGCGCCGTCATCGGCATGTTCCTGGGCTTTGCATTTTTCGTGGCCGACAATTTCATGCTGGCGATGGGCAATTTCGGTACGGTGCCGCCGGTGATGGCGGCCTGGGCGCCGTTCCTGCTTTTCTTGCTGATCGGCGAAGCGGTCTTGATCCGTACCGAGGAATGACGCGTCCCAAATTGGCCGTAATGGCGCACTAGGCCCAGCTGGCAACAAGGGGTTTTCAGGTGATTTCAAGCGCTTTTACAGGCAATGCATCGGCATGACCGGGCTGACCATCCAGCCCGTCGAGACTGCCGCCGACCGCGAACGGTTCATCGATCTGCCCTATCGACTTTATGCTGACGACCGCAATTTCGTGCCGCCGTTGCGCAGCGAGATGCTGGCGCTGATCAGCGGCATCAAGGGCAATCCCTGGTTCGAACATGGCCGCTCGAAAATGTGGCTGGCGTTGCGCGGCAGCGAAATCGTCGGCCGCATTTCGGCGCAAGTCGACAATCTGGTGCTCGAGCATATCGGCCCGACCACCGGCCATTGGGGGCTGTTCGAATGCGTCGATGATGCCGAGGTCGCCAGCCTGCTGCTCGAAACCGCCGAGGACTGGCTGCGCGGCGAAGGCATGACGCTGGCGCAGGGGCCGTTCAGCATCTCGATCTGGGATGAACCCGGGCTGCTTGTCGAAGGTTTCGACACGCCGCCGACGGTGATGATGGGGCATCATCTGCCCTATTATGCCCGCCACATCGAAGCCCGTGGCTATGCCGGCATCAAGGACCTGCACACCTGGGGCCTGCGCATCGACCAGCCCTTTCCCGAAATCGTCCAGCGCATCGTCGCCGCCAGCGAGCGCAACACCAAGCTGAAGACCCGCAAGGTCGACAAGACGCGCTTTGCCGAGGAAGCCGCGCTGATCCTCGAAATCCTCAACGATGCCTGGTCGACCAACTGGGGTTTCGTGCCGCTGACCCCGGCCGAGGTCGCGCATGTCGGCAAGAAGCTCAAGCCCATCGTTTTCGAAGATCTGATCCGCATCGCCGAATATGAAGGGGTGCCGGTCGGTTTCATGATCGCGCTGCCCGATATCAACGAACTGACGCGTGATCTTGGCGGGCGGCTGTTTCCGTTCGGCTGGGCCAAGCTGTTGTGGCGGCTGCGGGCGCCCAAGGTGCGCCGCATCCGGGTGCCACTGATGGGCTTTCGCAAGACGCTGCAGGGGCATCGCATCGCCTCGCTTATGGCGTTCCAGATGATCGAATATATCCGCCGCGATGCCATCGTGAACTATGGCGCCACCGAGGGCGAAATCGGCTGGATTCTCGACGATAACGGCCCGATGCGGTCGATCGCCGATGCCATCGAAAGCAAGGTGACGCGCACCTATCGCATCTTTGAGCGGGCGCTGTAGCCATGCGGGGCTTCCTCCTGGCGCTGCTCCTGGCGCTGCCCGCCGCCGCCGCCGGGCCGGCCTATGTCATCGAACAGGGCGCGCTGGTGATGCCGCAACCGATCGGCTTCGAGGCGGGGGATGATGTGCTGGCATCGGACAGCCGCGCCGGCATTGCCTATCTCGTCGCCTTCCTCGCCGCCAGGCCATCGGTTACCCTGGTCCGCATCGAAAGCCACGCCGCTGCCTATGACGATGCCGGTACCAACCAGGCGCTGACCGAGGCCCGGGCGCGCCGGTTGGGCGCCGCGATCAAGGCCGCCGGCGGCGATTGCGGCCGATTGGTCTTTACCGCTTTCGGCGCCAACAAGCCGGTCGCCGCCGGCAAGGCCCCGGACAATGACCGCATCGTCATCGCCATGGCAGCGCTGCGCGGGGTCGTGATCGGCGGCATGCCGACCGATGGCGGCGGCAAGGTGATCGGGGACGCCTGCCGCTGAACCTTCTCCCGCCCCGCCCGGGGAGGGCGGTTTACCCCGCAATCCGCACTTCCAGCCGGTTGCGCCCGCCATCGCTGCAATAATCGATGCGTTCCGCAAAGGCGCGCACCAGCGCCAGCCCGGCGCCGCCGCCGGCGGCGGGGGGCAGATCGGCGGGCAGGGGGGCCGTCCGCGGATCGAACGGCGCCGCCGGGTCACCGAGCACCAGCGTCACGCCCCCGGCGTGCCGCGCCAGCGCCAGGTCGATGCGATCGTCGGCGTTCAACCCGGCATGATCGACGAGATTGGCCACGAGCTCCTCGACAACGATGGCGAGCCGCCGCGCCGGGTCGGGCGCCAGTCCGGCGGCCTCGGCAAAGCCCCGTGCCGCTGCCAGGGCTGCGCCCACCGCCGCCGCATCGGCGGCCAATGTCAGCGAAATGTTAAGCGGATTGCCAGAATTCATGTCGGGGCCTAGCCTAGTGCGATTGGCAAGGAGGGGCAAAACATGTCTTTGACAAGAAACCTGTCGTGGCTGTGCGTCGCGGCGCTGCTCGGCGGCGCGGCGGCGCAGGCCGAAATCGCCACCGTCAAGCGTGTCCAGGGCAGCGCCAGCATCGAACGCGGCAAGAAGCCGCTGGCGGTCACGCCGGGCACCAAGCTCGAAGTCGGCGATCTGCTCAGCACCGGCAAGGATGGCCGGATCAGCGTCACCTTCATCGATGATTCACGCTTTTCGGTGGGTCCCTCCAGCCGCATCCGGCTGAGCAAGTTCGATTTCGACGATACCACCCACCAGGGGCAGTCGGTGACCCGCGTCGAAAAGGGCGCGCTGGCGGTGGTGTCGGGGCAGATCGCCCATGAAAATCCCAAGGGCATGACGGTGCAGACGCCGACCTCGGTGCTCGGGGTGCGCGGCACGCGCTTCGTGGTCGATGTGAAATGAGGGTGCCCGCAACACTTTTGTGCGCGCTGGCGCTCGCCGGTTGCGGCGGGTCGACGGTCACCCTGCTGAAAGGCGAAGGCACCAACCCCGTCGGCGCGGTCGCGGTTATCGACCCCAAGACCGGCGAAGATGTCCGCGTCATCGATGCCGCCGGCACGGCGGTCGCCGTCGATGGCGCCCGCACCAGCGTCAAGCCCGCCGATCCGGCGGCGGCCGAAGCGCGCTATGCGGCGCTGCTCGCCGGCCTGCCCGAGCCGCCGGCGCGCTTCATCCTGTATTTCCCCGAAGGCAGCACGACGATCACCGCCGCATCGGAGCCGACCCGCGAGGCGATGTTCGCCGAAATCAAGCGCCGCGGCGCCGGGGTAGCGGTGCAGATCGAAGGCCATACCGATCGCGTGGGGGATGCCACCGACAACGTCCGCCTGTCGAAGCAGCGCGCCGATGCGGCGCGCGTCATGCTCGTCGGATTGGGGCTCGATACCGATATCACCCGCACCGTCGGCCGCGGCGAGCGCGCTCCGCTGCCCGGCCATGCGACGGCGGACAATATGGAGGATCCGGCCAACCGGCGCGTCGAGGTGGTGGTGCGTTAACGGCTATCCCCAATACCGGAGCGCCATCACCGTCAGGTCGTCGCTCGCCGGTGCCCCGGCCTCGAAGCCGCGCACCGCGGTGATCAGCGCGCGCGTTGCCGCCGCCGCCGGGCCGTCGCCCCAGGCGAGCAGCACGTCGCGGGTCCGCTCGCTGCCGAAAAAGCCGCCGCCGGCGTTCTGGGCCTCGCGCACGCCATCGGTGATGATGACGAGGCCATCGCCGCGGCCAAGCTGCACGCTTTCCAGCGGATAGGGATAGCCCGGCATGGTGCACAAGGGCAGGCCGCCCTCCATCGCCACTTCCTCCAGGCTGCCATCGGCGCGGCGGATCAGCGGGTTTTCATGGCCGGCGTTGACCAGTTCGATCGTGCCGGTGCCAAGATCGATGATCCCGCACAACAGGGTGACTTCGACGAAGCTGTCGCCATCGCCCTGCAATTCGTCGTTGAGCGCGCCGATGATCGCATCGAGCGGCGCGCCGCCGCGCCTGAGCAGGCTGTGCGCCAGCGCCTTGGATACCGCCATGAACAGCGCCGCCGACGGCCCCTTGCCGGTGACATCGCCGACCAGGAAGACGATGCGGCCATCGGGCAGGCGAAAGGCATCGTATAGGTCGCCGCCGATCGCCTGCGCCGGTTCGAGCACGGCATCGAGATCGAGCCGCGCATCGAGCCCCGCCAGCACCGCCGCATCGGGCAGCATGGCGCGCTGGATCTCGCGCGCCGCCTTCATCTCGCCGGCCTGTGCCAGCGCCGCCTCGCGCAATTGCTTTGCCAGCCGCGTCGTTTCGGCGAACAGCGCGGCGATCACCGCCAGCGCCGGCACCCCGCCGAGCAGCAGCGGCCGCAGCGGATCGAGCAGCAGCCTGGCCCCCAGGAAGGCCGCGATGCTGCCGCCGAACAGCGCCACCACCACAAGCGCCGGCAGCACCGCCAGCCAGTGCCAGCGCAGCCGCGGCAGCCCGATGATCGCCAGCGCGGCGAGCAGCGCCCCCAGCCCCCATTCGGCCGCCGGCGCCCAGCGCGGGCGCACCAGCCAGTCATTCTTCAGGATCGCGTCGATCGCCTGGGCGTGGAAGCGCACGCCATATTCGGTGCGCCCCAATGGCGTCGAGCGGACATCGCCGAGCCCGACGCTGGCCGGGCCGATGAGGACGATCTTGCCCTTGAGCATGCCGGGCTGGCGCGGTTGCCGGATGATGTTGACGGCGGAAGTCTCGGACCCTTCGGGCAGGGTGCCGAAGTGCAGCCGCGCCTCGCCGCGATCGCTGACCGGGATGCGGTGCGTGCCGATCTGCAGCGCGGTCAGCGCGCCGCCACTGATGACCGGGGTAATGGCATCGGCCTTTTCGGCGATGCGCACGAGTTCGAGCGACAGCGACGGCATGGCGTGGCCGGCGACGGTGGCGACCATCGGCAGCCGCCGGGTCACGCCATCGGCATCGGGGTTGCCATTGATCAGGCCATGGCCCTGGGCGTTGAACTCGATATCGATGATATTGGCGAGCGCCAGCGGAAACGCCGGCACGGTATTCGGCAGGGGCGCCGCGAAGGGATCGTCAAAGGGCAGGGCGGCGGTGTCGGCGGCGGTCAGCCCCTGCGCCTCGGCATTTCTCGCCAGCAGCGCGGTGCGCGCTACCACCGTCGGCGCGCGGCCGAGCGCATCGCCGAAGCGGCCATCGAGCGAGGGGATCGCGGCAATCTCGGTGCGCGCCGCGGGCGACAGCGTCGCATAGACATCGTCGATGCGCGCCAGGTCGGTCGCCGGATCGGCTTCGGCAAAGACGATGTCATATCCGATGGCGACCGCCCCGGCCTCGCGCAGCCGGTCGGTGAGCAGTTCGAGATAGGAGCGCGGCCACGGCCAGCGGCCAAGGCCCTTGGGCGCAGCGCGCAGGCTTTCGGCATCGATGCGGACGATATGGACGCGCGTATCGGCCGCGATCTGCCGCGGCTGCCAGCGCTGGTAGCGGTCGAACAACGGCTCGGCGAACAGCGATCCGGCAAAGACGGCGAGCAGCGCGGCGACGAGCAGCGTGGTGGCAAGGCCGATGAGCCGGACGCGGCCGAGGCGGATGCGGGGGTTCATGATGCGCACCGCCCTCTTCGCTGCGGTGACGGCGTCGGGGTGCGCATCACGGCCGGCTCACACATCCACTTCCAGCCCGTCATAGGCGCAGATCACCGCGACTTCGGCGTCCTCGCCGCGGGTCAGCGCTTCATAGCTGATCGCTTCGGCGTGGATCGTCTGCAACTGGGCGTCGCTGTAGGTCGGTTCATGGTGGAACAGCGCCAGCGTGCGGGCGCGCGCCATCCGGCACAGGTCGATGGCGACGAGGCTGCTCGAATGGCCCCAGTCCTGCTTGAGCGAGACGGTATCGCCCAGCGAATACATTGTGTCGCAGACCACCAGGTCGGCACCGGCGAAGAACGCCTCGAAGCGTTCCTCGGTATCCATCTGGTCCGACCGGTGCTCGCTGTCGGTCGAATAGACGACGCTCCTGCCACCGGCATCGAAGCGATAGCCATAGGATTTGTGCGAATGATATTGTTCGAGCAACGTCACCGTCACCCCGCCGATGACATGCGGAACATCGGTGGCCAGCGTGACGAATTCGATTTTGGCGCGCAGCCAGTCGAAGGCGACCGGAAACGAAATCTCCTCCTGCTGGCGGCGCAGCGCGGTTTCGGCATCGGGGTGGCCGCTGTGGATGACGATTGTCGCCTCGGGGTCGAACGCGGGCACGAAAAACGGGAAACCCATGATATGGTCCCAGTGCAGGTGCGACAGGAAGATGTGGTAGCGGCGCGGATGGCCGCCGCCGGCGCGGCGCATGGCATCGAGCCCGAATTCGCGCAGCCCCGAGCCCATGTCGCAGACGATGAAATTGCCGTCGCCGGCCTCGATCTCCACACACGACGAGGCGCCGCCATAGCTGCCGCGCACCGCGAAATCGAGCTCGCCATCGACGAACGCCGCCGCTTGCGCCCGGTCGGCAAAACGCCGTCCCGAGGCCGCGAGCACGCCGGCGACGAGCTTGTCGCGCACCGTATCGGCGCGCATCGCCACCGGCAGCGAGCCGCGTGTTCCCCAGAAACGCACCCGCATCGCCGTCTTCCTCCTCAGCCGAGCGCCGCGTCGACGCTGATGTGCACGACGAACAATTTGTCATAGCGGCTGATCGCCAGGATCTCGCGCATCGCCGGGCCGGGCGCGGCCAGCGCCATGTCGACACCGGCCTTTTTCGCCGCCGCCAGCGCGGTGCTCAGCGCGCGCAGGCCCCGCGACGACATGTAATCGACGCCACCAAGATCGATGAGGAAGCGGCGCCCGGCGGCATCGGTGATCGCCGCCGCCAAGTGCCCGGCAAAAACGCTCCAGTTGCTTTCATCGACACGGCCCTGCGGTTGCCCGACCAGCGCGCCCGGCGTTTCGTGCCTGTTCCACAGCATCGGCCGCCCCTCCTTGCCCCACAGCGGACTTGGCCACATCCCGATGGTCGGCGTCAACCATCTCGAAAGCCGTGCCGCCGTGGTGCTTGCCAGTCCGGGGCCGAGGCCCTAGATTTTGTGCAACGCTCAAATTCGGGCGACCGGGGGTTCACCATGGCTGCTTATCCGCTGACGACGCTGGCGATCATCATCGCCATCCTGCTCTATTTCGTGCTTGGCGCGCTCGTCGGCGCGGCGCGCGCCAAATATGACGTGCCGGCGCCGCTGCCCACCGGCCATCCCGAATTCGACAAGCGCAACCGCGTCCACATCAACACCCTCGAACAGCTCGCGCTGTTCCTGCCGGCGATCTTCCTTGCCGCGCCGGTGCTCGGGGACCTGGTGACCGCGATCACCGGGCTGGTCTGGTCGGTCGGCCGCATCGTTTATGCGCGTGGCTATTATGCCGATCCGGGCAAGCGCGGCCCGGGCTTCGGCATCACCATGCTGGCGACGCTCGTGCTCATCGTCGCCGCCGGCTATGGCGCGGTGGCGACACTGATCGCCGGGTGATCACCCCCGATCCGCTGCGGCCGGGGCAGGAAAGCGTCTGGGACTATCCGCGCCCGCCGCGGCTGGAGGTATCGACGCGGCACCTGCGCATCGTCCATCGCGGCGTCACCATCGCCGACAGCCGCCGGGCGCTGCGCCTGCTCGAAACCAGCCACCCGCCGAGCTGGTACATCCCGCCCGCCGATCTCGCGCAGGGGCATCTGCGCGCCGCGGCCGGCAGCAGTTTCTGCGAATGGAAGGGCCGGGCGGCCTATCGCGATGTCGTGGTCGGGGATGACGTGCTTGCCGGTGTCGGCTGGTGCTATCCGTCGCCGACACCGGGCTTTGCCGCGCTGAAGGATCACGTCGCCTTCTACGCCGCGCCGTTCGACAGCGTGACGATCGACGGCGAAGCGGTGCGCCCGCAACCCGGCGGCTTTTACGGCGGCTGGATCACGTCGGATGTCGCCGGGCCGTTCAAGGGCATAACCGGCAGCCAGTTCTGGTAGCTGGCAAGATCGGTCCCCCCGCGCTAGCGTGCCGCAAAACACGGGGAGGATCGAAATGGGACGTCTGGATGGGCGCGTTGCCTTTGTCACCGGGGCCGCCGCCGGCATCGGCCGTGCTGCTGCCATGGCGTTGGCCCGCGAAGGCGCCGGGGTGTTCATCACCGATATCGACATGCCGGGGGTTCGCGAGACCGCCGCGATGATCACCGCCGCCGGTGGCAACGTCCAGGCGCGCGGCCAGGATGTCATCGAGGAAGACCGCTGGGCCGAGCTGATCACCCGCACCATGGCGCTGTTCGGCCGGCTCGACATTCTGGTCAACAATGCCGGTATCGCCATCGGCGGCCCGCTGCTCGACATGAGCCTCGAGGCGTGGAACCGGCAATTGGCGATCAACATGACCGGCGTGTTCCTCGGCATCAAGCACGCCATTCCGGCGATGCGCGCCGACAAGCCTGCCGATAGCCCTGCTGGCGACTATCGCGGCGGCTCGATCATCAACATCTCGTCGGTCGCCGGGCTCGCCGGCGCGCCGGGGCTGGCGGGCTATTGCGCCACCAAGGGCGGCGTGCGGCTGCTCACCAAGGCGGTCGCGATGGAATGCGCCGAAGCGCGCGATGGTATCCGCTGCAATTCGGTCCATCCCGGCATCATCGATACCGCGATCTGGAGCAAGATCGACGCCGGCGGCGCGCTCAACAACATCGTGCCCGAAGGTTCGAACGCGCCGCACGCCGAAGTCATCGCGGCGGGGGGCACGCCGCTGGGTTTCGCCGGCCTGCCCGCCGATATCGCCGATGGCATCGTCTTTCTGGCGTCGGACGAATCGCGCTACATGACCGGTGCCGAACTCGTCATCGATGGCGGCTGGACGGCGCGCTAGGGCTCGGACTTCGTCAAGCTGAAACAGTGCCTCCGGCGGTTGGGGCCGCAGGCCCCAAACCCCATCCGACACGCACCGAGGCCGCCACACCCGGTGCCGTGGGCCAAATCAGCAGAAGGGGTTGGGGGCCAAGGCTCCAGCCGCCGAAGCCGTCGGAGGCTCTTGAGCAGGATCTAAAGCGCGGCCTCGTAGCGTTCGAACAGGCGCTCATGGACCAGCAGCGCGATGAAGGCGCGCTGTTCCGCCGCCGGGACATGCGCGAAGCGGGCGGCGAGCTCCTCGGCCGAAAATGCCGGGCGCGACAGCACATATTCGGCCATGCCGAAGGCTGTGGCGAGCGGGGTTTGCCCGCGCCGCGTCACCAGCACGGCGCCGGCGTCGCTGCGCCTGATCTCGGCGGGCAGGTCGGTGCGGGCGTAGGAGGTGAGCGGCGGCGGTGCCGGCAGCCTTACCGGGTGGGCACGCGGCGCCCTTGCCCGTTGGGCATCGATGACGTCGTGGAGAAAGCCCGGGCTGGTGATGATGTCGGCCAGCCGCCCGGCGAGCGCCGCCAGCGCTTCGGGCAGCGCGTCACCGCCGGCACGGCCATCGGGCAGGTACGCCCGCAGCAGCGGATCGCGCAGCGCCGCCGCCTCCAGCAGCTTCGGCACGATCGTGCCGGTCAAGGGCGCCACGGCAAAGGTGACGTGCAGCGACGGCCCTGCCGTCGCCAGCGCGTCATGATAGACGCCGCGCGGCAGATACAGGACGTCGCCGGGGTTCATCACGATCGTCGCGGTGCACGGCCCCTTGGCGGCATCGATGATCGCCTGCGCCTCGGGCCCGCCACTGGCGAGCGGCGCCAGCGGGTTTTCGGCGCGGTTGGCGTAAAGCCGCCAGGTCTTGCGCCCCTCGCACTGCACCGCGAACACGTCGTGCAGGTCATAATGGCTGGCAAAGCCCTGGACACCCTTGAACGAGGCATAGACATTGGCGTTGGCTAGCGCGGCGAACGCATCGCCGAGCGCTGCCGCAACGCGGCGCAGCGGCGGCGCGATCGCATCGACATCATTGCCGACCAGGCTGGCACCCATGGCGAGGAAGGTTTCGACCTTGGCCGGATCGGCGCGGCGCACCGGGCCGGCCTGGGTGTCGATGCTGTCCATGAAGAACTCCGCCAGAATCGGGCGGTGGTTGAGGATCAGCGCCAGATTGCCCTCGGTCCACTGCGGCGCGATGGCGAGTAGCGCCGACAGGCCGGGCCAGTCGAGCAGCCGCTTGTCGCCGCTGCCCGCCGGGATGTGCAGCGGGCGTTGGCCCCAATGGTCGGCGCGAAAGGCTTCAGGGCTGATCGGCGCCAGCAGCGCGGCGAGGTCCATCGCCGTGCCGTTCAGGCGATAACGGTCTGTTCGATGGCGCCGAAGATCGAATGGTGGCGATCATCGAGCATTTCGATGCGCACGACGTCGCCGGGCGCGAGGAAGGGCGTGACCGGCGCACCGCCTTCGATGGTTTCGACCATGCGCTGTTCGGCGATGCAGGCATAGCCGCGGCCGCCCTTGGCCACCGGCTGGCCCGGCCCGCCTTGCGCATCGCGGTTCGACACGGTGCCCGAACCGATGATGCTGCCGGCGCCGATGCTGCGGGTTTTCGCCAGATGGGCGATCAGCGTGCCGAAATCGAAGGTCATGTCGGTGGCGGTCTCGACCCGGCCGAAGGGCTGGCCATTCAGGTCGATGCTCAGCACGCCGTGGAGCTTGCCATCCTGCCAGCGGTCGCCAAGCGCCGATGGCGTCACGAACACCGGGGACAGCGCCGAGGCGGGCTTGGACTGGACAAAGCCGAAGCCCTTGGCGAGTTCGTCCGGAATCAACCCGCGCAGCGACACGTCGTTGACCAGTCCGACCAGCCGGATCGCGGCGAGCGCCTGTTCGCGCGTCGCGCCGCGCGGCACATCGCCGGTGACGACGACGACTTCGGCTTCGAGATCGAGGCCCCAGGCGGGATCACCGGCAGGGATCGCTTCGCGCGGCGACAGGAAATGGTCGCTGCCGCCCTGGTACATCAGCGGATCGGTCCAGAAACTGGCGGGCAATTCGGCGCCGCGCGCTTTTCGCACCAGTTCGACATGGTTCACATAGGCGCTGCCATCGGCCCATTGATGCGCGCGCGGCAGCGGCGCCGCCGCCTCGCGTTCGTGAAAGCGGCTGTGCGGTACGGCGTCGTGCGCCAGGCTTTCGGCGACCCCGCGCAGGATCGGTTCGGCATGCGCCCAATCGTCGAGCGCGGCCTGCAGCGTGGGAAACATCGGCGGCGGCGCGGCACACCAGGCGAGGTCTTCGGAGACAACAACGAGGCGACCGTCACGGCCGGATTTGAGCGAGGCAAGTTTCATGCCGGTATCGTGGCCCGCAGGTCCGGCCGGCGCAAGAGGCTAAAACGAAAATGGCGGGCCTTGCGGGCCCGCCATCATCGTGACGAAGAGAGGGCAATCAGGCTGCGGCGACGGCCTTGCGGCGACGCATCGAGAAGCCGACCAGACCGAAGCCGGCGAGCAGCATGGTCCAGGTTGCCGTTTCGGGTACGGCAGCCGCGAGTGCGGTCGGGTTGGGGTCGGCCGAGAACTGGCCACCGCTGACGGCGCGGAAGGTGCGCAGCGCGCGGTTCGTCGCCGGGAAAGAACCCGGAGCGATGGCGGTCAGCGATGTCGAACGATCGAGCAGCGACAGGGCGTCGAACGACAGGAAGTCGGACGTGAAGCTGATCGTCGTGCCGATGACGCCCGATGCAAAGGTGGCGCCCGAGGTGCCGAGGCGGCTGCCGATCAGGCTGCTGGCGCTGAACGACCCCGACAACAGGTTCGAACCGGTTGGATAGACGGTGGTGATCAGGCCCGGGCCGCTGACCACGATCGGTGCGGTCGACAGGAAGCTGAAGGTGCCGCTGATGCCCGGCTGGATATAGGTCGTGCCCGCGATGACGAGCGGGCTGTTCTTGGCGACAACCGCGTCGAGCGTGTAGCGTGCGCTGACGTTGTTGACCGACGGCGCGATCGGCGAATTGATGAAGCTGAAATTGACCAGAGCCGCACCCCGCGTGGTCGCGGTCGGCGTGGCGGTCGTGTAATAGGTCGCATCGGTCGTGCGTCCGGCACTGGCGCCCGAATTGACGAACCGGATGTTGGCGCCGCCAATGGCGCTATAGGTGGCGAAGGTGGTCAGGACGGCGGCGGCGGGGGTAGCCGCAGACAGCGTGGCCACCGCTGCGGCGAGTGCGATAAGCTTCATTAACATACTCCGGGGCTCCGGCCGGCAGCGGGCGGGAGACAAAATCACCAGAGCAAGAGTCGTGCCATGTTGGAAGTTGCCGGCAAGCCCATGAACCTGCTTGCGGTAAAAAATACAATAAATTCAATAGTGTAAAATAAACCGACAATTTTCTGGTTTCAATTGCGGAAGTAGTTTCAATAAGATACTATTTTTCATTGTAATTCTATTGTTTTCATGTTGGCCTGGCGACAGATTATGCCGCCAAGTCATCTTCCGACAACGCATAAAGTGCTGAGGCGCCACGAGAAACCGGTGGCAGAAGTGCAGCTGCCTGTGGCAATATCTGTTCGGCGTAAAAGCGCGCCGTGTTGATCTTGGCGCTGAGAAATGCCGGGTCGCCGTTGCCGGCATTGAGCGCCGCTGCCGCCACCAGCGCCTGGCGCGCCAACAGCCAGCCGCCGAGGGTGAGCCCCATCATGCGCAGATAGGGCGTGGCGCCGGCCGCGACATCGTCGGAGTTGTTGCTGCCGGTCAGCCACAGCGTCGCGCTGCGCGTTGCGGCGAGCGCGTCTTCGAGCCAGGGGGCGAGGCCGGCGAGATCCGGGTTAGCGTTTAATTCGGCGATGGTGTCGCCGACCTGCGCAAAGACTTCCTGCCAGTGCGCGCCGCCATCCTGCGCCAGCTTGCGGCCGACGAGATCCAATGCCTGGATGCCGTTGGTGCCTTCGTAGATCGGCGCGATGCGGGCATCGCGGAGGAACTGCGCCGCGCCGGTTTCCTCGACATAGCCCATGCCGCCGAAGACCTGCAGCGCCAGCGACGCCACTTCGACGCCGACATCGGTGGCCCAGGCCTTTGAAATGGGGGTGAGCAGGTCGGCGAGGCCGGAGCTGTCGCCCGAATGCGCCCGGTCGACCGCGGCGGCGTTGAGATAGACCAGCGCCCGCGTCGCTTCGGTGAGCGCGCGACAGGTCATCAGCGTCCGCCGGACATCGGCGTGCTCGATGATGCGCACCGCCTCGCGCCCGCCGCCGAATTTCGCGCTCTGCACCCGCTGGCGGGCAAACTGCACCGCGTGCTGGGTGGCGGCTTCGGCGATGGCGACACCCTGCAGCCCGACCTGGACCCGGGCGTTGTTCATCATGGTGAACATGGCGCGCATCCCGGCGCCTTCGGCACCGACGAGCCAGCCGACGCAATTGTCATGGTCGCCGAACGACATGGTGCAGGTCGGCGAGGCGTGGATGCCGAGCTTGTGTTCGACGCCGACGCATTTCAGGTCGTTGCGCGAACCATCGGGCAGGAACTTGGGGCAGAGGAACAGGCTGATCCCCTTGGTGCCCGGGGGCGCATCAGGCAGCCGGGCGAGGACGAGGTGGACGATATTGTCCGCCACATCATGTTCGCCCCAGGTGATGTAGATCTTGGTGCCCTTGATCCGGTACGTCCCGTCACCTGCCGGCTGGGCGCGGGATTTCAGCGCGCCGACGTCGGAGCCCGCCGAAGGCTCGGTGAGGTTCATCGTGCCGGTCCATTCGCCGCTGACCAGCTTGCTGAGGTAGCGTTCCTGCAATTCCGGGCTGGCGTGGGCGGCGAGTGCCTCGATGGCGCCCTGGCTGAGCATCATGCACAGGGCGAAGGCCATGTTGGCGCTGGTCAATTGTTCCTGCACGGCAACCGCGAGCGCGAAGGGCATGCCCTGGCCGCCATGGCTTTCGGGTACGCCGAGCCCGGCCCAACCGCCTTCGACATACATCTTGTACGCCTCGGCGAACCCCGGCGGCAGGGTGACGACGCCATCGGCGAGCCTGGCGTGCGCCTTGTCGCCGACGCTGTTGAGCGGGGCGAAGACATTGGCGGCGAGCTTGCCGGCTTCCTCGAGCACCGCATCGACGATATCGGGGGTCGCATTGGCAAAGGCCGGGCGCGCGGCAAGGCCGGGCAGGTCGGCGATGCAATCGAGCACGAAGCGCTGTTCGGCGGTGGGCGCGGCATAGGACATGGGGAAAGGCCTTGGGCTGGTGACCGCACCGCTATAGACGGGCTGCATGGTTGAAAAAAGCCGCATCATTGCCGCTGACGCCGCCGGGATTGCCGAAGGCGTCGCGCGGCTGCGCGCCGGCGGCATCGTCGCGGTGCCGACCGAGACGGTTTACGGGCTGGCGGCGCGCGCGGCGGATGCGGAAGCCGTGGCGCGGATTTATGAAGCCAAGGGCCGGCCGAGCTTCAATCCGTTGATCGTCCATGTGTCGGGCGTGGCGCAGGCGCGCGAACTGGTGCTCGTCAATGCGCTTGCCGAACGACTGATGGCGACGTTCTGGCCGGGGCCGCTGACGCTGGTGCTGCCGCTGTTGCCCGGTGCGAAGGTGGCGGGGCTGGTGACCGCGGGGCTCGACACGCTGGCGGTGCGCTGCCCGGCGCACCCGGTCATGCAGGCGCTGATTGCCGGGGCGGGGCCGCTGGCAGCGCCGTCGGCCAATGCGTCGGGGCGGATTTCGGCGACGACGGCGGCGCATGTCGCGGGCTCGCTGGGGGATCGGGTCGGGCTGGTGCTCGATGGCGGGGCGTGTGTGGCGGGGGTCGAATCGACGATCGTCGCGGTGACGGAGGGGGAGTGGCGCCTGCTGCGGCCGGGGGCGGTGGCGGTGGAGGATCTGCTGCGTGCCTCACCCCCCGCCGGGGGGAGGTCGAGAGACGGCGAAGCCGGCCCGGGAGAGGGGCCCTCGCGTGGCCCCCACCCCCCCCCGAC
>JBILPK010000074.1:0-15576 GCA_044373875.1 Polymorphobacter sp. | reverse complement strand
ACGAGCATGACGTCAATCAGCGGCGTCGTGTTCATGTCGGGGATGACATCCCCTTCGGCGCTGCCGCCCATAGAAATGGACATGTGACCTTACTCCTGTTTGTCCGTGGCGGAGGGCTTTCGCACCTCCGCCCGGGGAATGACGCCGAAGCGTTTAGCGCGTGCCCGAACCCATGGCCGGTTCCGAGATGAAGCCGAGTTTCAGGAAACCCGCGCGTTGCAGGGTGTAGATCACCCCGCCGACGCAGCGATATTCCATGTCCTTGTCACCGCGGATATGGGCTTCGGGCAGTTCGATCTTGCCACCGAGCTTTTCCTGGCGGGCGATATCGTCCTTCAGGTGCTTGACGGCACGATCGAGCAGTTCCTGCTTCGATTCGACCTTTGTCTGCCCGACATAGGTGTCGCAGTTCGAATCGACCGAGAGCAGCATGTTCTCGGGCTTGGTGGTCGTCGGCAGGTTGGTCACGGTCGGCAGCGTCAACGGCACGGTCTGGATGGCGACCGGGACGGTGATGAGAAAGATGATGAGCAGAACCAACATGACGTCGACCAGCGGCGTCGTGTTGATTTCCGTCATCGGCGATTCGCTGCCGTCTTCATTCGGCGATCCGACGTTCATCGACATGGGTGAAAACCCCTTCCCTTGCTGCTGGCGCGCTTAGCGCGCAGCAGGCTTGGCAGCGGCCGGGGCAGCAACCGGGGTGGCGATGCGGGCGCCCGAAACCAGGGCACCGTGCACGTCGGCCGAGAAGTTGTTGAGCTTTTCGACGACTTCCTTGTTGCGGCGGATCAGCCAGTTGTAGCCGAGCACGGCAGGCACGGCGACGGCGAGACCGAGCGCGGTCATGATCAGTGCTTCACCGACCGGGCCGGCGACCTTGTCGATCGATGCCTGGCCTGCAAGGCCGATGTTGATCAGGGCGCGATAGATGCCGACGACGGTGCCGAACAGACCGATGAACGGCGAGGTCGAACCGACCGAGGCGAGGAAGGCGAGGCCGCCCTGCAGCTTCGACGTCACGGCATTGGCCGAACGGTTGAGCGCCATCGTCACCCATTCGTGCTGGTCGATCTTGTCGGTCAGGCGACCTTCATGATGGTCCGAAGCGCGCAGGCCGTCATCAACGATCTGGCGGAACGGCGAATTCTTGTCGAGTTTCGAAGCGCCGGTCTTGAGATCCGAAGCGGTCCAGAACTTCTTTTCCAGTTCGGCGGCTTCGTTCATCACCTTACGCTGGTCGATGAACTTGGTGATGATGATGAACCACGAACCCAGCGACATGATGACTAGGATGGCGAACACCGACTGCGCGATGATGCCGCCCTGCTCGAGCGCGGCCGCCAGGCCATAAGGATTTTCGACTGCGACGGTTTCCATTGTAATCTTCCCTCGATTATTCGATCGCGATGATCGTCTTGATTGGCTTCACTCTTGTATCGACAATCCGGTCGCGGCACCCCGCCCTGAAGCGGAAAGCCGACCGGTAATCACCCCCTACCGGGCGTCCCGCAGCTGCCAGCGAACCGGCTGCGACTTGGTATCCGACACCGGCTGACCATCACGCGTTGCCGGGTTGAAACGGAAACGACGCATGATGATCTTGCAGGTCGCATCATCAAGGCGGGGAGAACCGCTCGATTGCGTGACGGAACAGGCGGTAACCTTGCCCGTCGGATCGATGGTGTAGGTGACGCGGGTGACGCCCTGTTCCTCGGCACGACGCGAGGCATCCGGGTAATCGTCTTCGCTGATCGAATTGCCGCGGCCCTTGGGCGTCGCCGGCGTCGGCGGTGCCAAAGCGGGTGCCGGGGCAGCAGGCGGTGCCGGCGGCGTGAAGCGCGGCGGCTCGGGCTGCGGCTGGGTCTGCTGGACGGTGATCGTCGGCGCAGCCTCAGACACAATCGACACTTCCGGCGGCGGCACGAACGGCGGAATTTCCACGTCCTTGGGCGGCGGCGGCGGCGGTTCTTCCGGCGGCGGTGCCTCTTCCTTGACGTTGACCGCCTCGATCGGGTTCACGATAGCCTTTACGGCTTTCAGAGCAAGCCCCGTGACAAAGGCATAGCCAAGCCCGACGTGCAAAAGGCCGACTAGGCCCAATGCCACCATCCGGTTGGTGCTCATCTTCTCCTCAGCGTATGCCATGGGCGCTGCGAAACTCCCTCTCACAAAATACGGGAACCGCCGGGTGCATCAGCTCCCCTTCAGCCTTGCGACGATCCCTCTCGCCGACAGCCTTAACCGCATCAAGGCCGGCGCCGCAACAGCTTTGTACCGAAAATGCGGCAGGATGGCCGGCTGCTGCAAAAGAGTCTTTTGTTGCTGTTTCCCCGATTTGGTGGCGCTGCGATGCACAAATCAACCGGAAAAATTGACATTTTCGTGCCAGACAAGGCCATATCTGCCCATGATTGCCGCGCCGCGCAGCAGGGCGTAGACAGGGGGCATGTCCAGTCTACGTGCTTTGTACACCCCCGCCCTCGCACTGGCGATGATTCTTGCTCCACCGGTGCTCGCGGCCCCGTCGCATGCCGACCTTGCCGACCTGACGCTGGCCGCCCCGGTTATCGTGCGCGCCACCATCACCGGCAGCGAACGCATCGCCGACAGGGATTCGCCCGGGCTGCGGCCTGGCCGGGTACGCCTGCTGGTCACCGTCGCGGTCGATGCCGCGATCGTGGCCCCCGGTGCCATTCCCGCCAGCCTGACCTGGCTGTGGGATGCCCCCGCCGATGTGCGCGGCAAGCCGCCCAAGCCCAAGGGCAGCGTCATCCTGGCCTGGCTCAATATCCCCGCTGCCGATGGCAAGACGCAGCTGGTCAGCGGGCTGGCCCAGCAACCCCATGATGCCGCCACCGAAGCCCGCGTCCGCACGCTTGCCACCGAGGCCCGGTCGGGGACGGTGCCGGTCATCACCGGAGTCGCCAACGGCTTTCGCGCCGATGGCACCGTGCCGGGCGAAAGCGAAAGCCAGTTTTTTCTCACTGCCGCCGATGGCAAGGGCCTGACGATGGTGGTGACCGCGCGCCCTGGGGAACCGCGCCGGATTGCCGTGGCCCGCGGCGATGTCATTGATGAATCAGCGACAATCGTGAAGCCCGAAACACTGCTGCGCTACCGGCTGGCATGTTTCCTGCCAGCGCGGCTGCCCTCGGCGGCCGGCGGCGACGATGCCGCGCTGGCGAGTGACTGGCGCGCCGCGATCGACAGCCTTGGCCCCTGCGGGCGCACGACGACGCCCTGAACAGGCGCGCGGTTCAGAAGCTGCTGATCTCCACGCCAACCGCCGAACAATCGGGATAGATATCGGGCTTGCGCGTCGAAACGCGCAGCGCCTTGACCCCTTGGCGGGCGGCGACCAGCGCATAGATTTCATGCGCCACGGTTTCTTGCAGGTTGAAGCGTCGACCCGTGGCCAGCGCCAGCACCGAGGTGCGCAGCGTGTCGTAATCCCAAGCCTGCGCCACGGTATCGCACTGCGGAAACGCCGCCGCGGTCAACCAGACTTCGATATTGACCCGCAGCCGCTGCGGCGTGCCGATCTCGAATTCATGAAAGCCGATATCGACCGGCAGGTCGAAATCCTCGAGCATGATCTTGCGGGACTGGGGCGCCAGCGCCGCGGGGACGAGCCCGGTCAGAACAGGGCCGGAAACCAGGGAATCCACAAGCAGGGTATCGGTCATTTTTTCACCATGTAAGCAACGTCGCGCGGCAGGCCGAGCAGGCGCTGGCCACCATCAAGGGTTATCGTCTGGGCGTTGAACGTCGGGGTGGCAATGATGAAGCGCAACGCCGCGACGATTTCACTAACCGCGACACCACGCCGCAGCGGGTTGAGCCCGTGCACCGCGTCGAAATTTTCGCGGCTCTGCGGTCCGCTGACGAGCGTCACCGCCGGGGCGATCGCGGCGCAGCGCAGCCGCGGCGCATAGGCGCGCGCGGTGAGTTCGGTCAGCCCATCCAGGCCGATCTTCGACAATGTGTAGGTGAAATAATCGGGGTTGAGCGCTTCGAGCTTGGCATCGAGCAGGTTGACGACAAGCGCCGGTTCAGTGCCAGCACCAGGCGCCGGTTCGGCGCCAGCGCCAAGCGCCGGTTCGGCGACATCCGGAAGGGCAGCAGCGAACGCCCGGGTGATGAGCGCCGGGGCGCGCAGGTTGACCGCCATATGCGTGTCGAAAGCATCGGCGCCGAAATCCTCGATCCGGTCATACACGAAGCGCGACGCCGAATTGACCAGCAGGCCGAGCGGCGGCAGCCCGGCGGCGGCGGCGACGATGATGTCACCGATCGCCGGGTCGGCAAGATCCCCCGCCACCACGACGCTGTTGCCGATTTCGGCAGCGAGCGCGTCGGCCTCGGCGCGCGACTGGTGGCAGTGGATGACCACATGCCAGCCATCGGCGGCCAGCGCGCGGACCAGCGCCGCGCCGATGCGCTTGGCGCCGCCGGTGACAATGGCGGTCTGGTTTCGAAGAGTCCCCATGCCGGCTGCGTTACGGCCCCGCGTGCGCCGGGGCAAGCCAGTGCGGCAGCATGGCGCCTCAGCGCAGCGCCCGGCGCGCCAGCCGGTCGCTGCCATCCGATGCCAGCGGCGGCAGCCCGATCAGCCGCATCAGCAGCGGATAGACATCGACATTATCGAAATCGGGCACCATCGCGCCTTGCCGGAAATCCGGCCCGGCCGCCACAAAGGTTGCCGCCATCGCCGGCGCCGCCGGATCATAGCCGTGCATGCCGCCCAGCTTCCAATCGGGGCGCGGCGGGCCGCTCTGGATCATCCAACCGGGTTCGGCGAGGCAGACAAAGGCCGGCACCCGGGCGTTGCGGCCATAGTGCAACCGCGCCGGAATGCGGGCCTTGCGCCAGCAATCCATGTGATCGTGGCGCCGCAACAACGCCGCGGCCAGCGGCGCTTCCTGGCCGGGCGTCGCTTCGATTCCCGCCATGGCGCCGGTCGCCACCGTCCGATAGCTGCCTGCCGGCGCCAGTTCGTACAACTTGACGGTGCGTTCCGGCGCCACCGCCGCCATGCCATGGTCGGAGACCAGAACGATATTGGCGGCGACCCCGCGCGCCTTCAGCCCGGCGATCAGATCGCCGATCCGCGCATCGACTTCGGCCATGGCGCGCGTCGTTTCGGGGGCATCGGGGCCGAATTCATGGCCATCATGATCGACCGTGTCGAAATACAGCGTCATGAACGCCGGCCGCTGCGGCTGGTCGACCCAGGCGAGCAATTGCGCCACGCGCGCCGGGTTGGGCATGGCACCATCGAAGGGCAACCATTGCTTTGGCCGCACGCCATGGATGGGTGCTTCGGAGCCCGGCCAGAACATCGTTGCCGTCGCGACCCCGGCCTTTTCGGCGGTCACCCACAACGGCTCGGCTTCATCCCACCAGCGCCGGTCGCCCACAGCCTCGCGATTCGACAAAGCGAAGCGCTGCCCGGCGATGCGCGGATCCTCGATATTGTTGTTGACGAGGCCGTGACGGTCGGGCCGCAGCCCGGTGACCAGCGTGTAATGATTGGGGAAGGTCAGCGACGGAAAGCTCGGCCGCATCGCCTTGGCGCGCACCCCGGTGGCGGCCAGCGCATTGATGTTCGGCGTCACGCCGCGCGCCAGATAGTCGGGACGCAGGCCATCGACCGAGATCAGGATGACCGGCGGGCGCACGGCGGGCGGCGCCTTCGCCAGGCGCGGTGACCCGGTGCAGGCGGCGAGCAACAGGCAGGCGAGCAGCAGCAGACGATTCATCGGGACCCTCGGATATACAGCATCACAGGTGCGCAACCTCCACTGTCACCACCACGAAGGCGAAGGTGAAGGCCAGGAGTTGCTTCGCACAGCCTCATGACACATCCGCGTCAGCAGCGCGATTGCCCTGCCCCGCCCGCGCGCCTAAATCACCACGCAATGGCCCTGCCCCCACCCGATCGCTTTTCCGAGGAAACCGCCACCTTCACGGTGCAGGGCAAGGATGTGCCCGATCTCGATCGCGGGGTCGCCGCGATCCGCAACGTCCTCGCCACGCTGCCGCTGCGCCCCGGCGTCTACCGGATGACCGATTCCGGCGGCGATGTGCTCTACATCGGCAAGGCGCGATCGCTGAAGAACCGCGTCGGCAACTATACCCAGGTCAACCGCCTGTCGCGGCGCCTGCAACGCATGGTCTCGCAGACCCGCGACATGACCATCGTGACGACCAATTCCGAAGCCGAGGCGCTGCTGCTCGAAGCGCAACTGATCAAGCGCTATCGCCCGCCGTACAACGTGCTGCTTCGCGACGACAAAAGCTTCCCCTTCATCGTGCTGCGCGAGGACCATGGCTTTCCGCGCATCGGCAAGCATCGCGGCGCGCGGGTCGGCAAGGCGAGCTATTACGGCCCCTTCGCCAGCGCCGGCGCGGTCAACCAGACGCTCAATGCGCTGCAAAAGGTCTTCCTGCTGCGCTCGTGCACCGACAGTTTCTTCGCCAACCGCACCCGGCCGTGCCTGCTCCACCAGATCAAGCGCTGCTCGGCGCCGTGCGTCGACCGCATCAGCCCAGATGCCTATGCCGAACTCGTCGAGGATGCCCGCGCCTTCCTGTCGGGGCGCACCCAGGATGCCCAGAAAAAGCTCGGCACCGCGATGACCGCGGCCGCCGAAGCCATGGATTTCGAGATCGCCGCGGTGCTGCGCGACCGGCTGCGCGCGCTGACCTTCATCCAGGGCAGCCAGGCGATCAACGCCGAAGGCTCGGCCAGCGATGCCGATATCGTTGCGCTGGCGGTGCACGGCGGGGTCACCTGCATCCAGGTCTTCTTCATCCGCGGCGGCCAGAACTGGGGGCACCGCGCCTTCTTCCCGGCGCATACCGACGGGATGGAGGAAGATGAAGTGCTGCTCGCCTTCCTCGGCCAGCTTTACGAGGAACTGCCGCCGCCGCGCGAGTTGCTGCTCGACCGGCCGCTGGCGGAAGCCGCGCTGCTCGCCGATGCGCTGTCGGAAAAGGCCGGGCACCGGGTGGGCGTCAAGGCGCCGCAGCGCGGGCCGAACCGCAAGCTGATCGAACAGGCGCGGCGCAACGCCCAGGAAGCGCTCGAACGCCGCCAGGCCGAAGCGACGACGCAGAACAAGCTGCTCGCCGAACTCGCCGATCTGTTCGATCTCGACGGCCCGCCGCAGCGCATCGAGGTTTATGACAACAGCCATATCATGGGCACCAATGCGCTCGGCGCGATGGTCGTCGCCGGGCCGCAGGGCTTCATCAAGAACCAGTATCGCAAGTTCAACATGAACGACGCGAGCATCACACCGGGGGATGACTTCGCCATGATGAAGGCGATGCTGTCGCGCCGCTTCGCGCGGCTGGAGAAGGACGATCCCGACCGCAGCGCCGGTGACTGGCCCGATCTGGTGCTCATCGACGGTGGCCGCGGGCAATTGTCGGCGGTCAATGAAGCGCTCGCCGAACTGGGGGTGGAGGATGTCGCCATCATCGGCGTGTCCAAGGGCTTCGACCGCGACGCCGGGCGCGAGACCTTTCACCTGCCGAACGGCCGCGACCTGCACCTGCCGCCGAACGCCCCCGTGCTGTTCTTCCTGCAACGGTTGCGCGACGAAGCCCACCGCTTCGCCATCGGCGCGCACCGGGCGAAGCGGTCGAAGGCGATCGCTGCCAACCCGCTCGACGACGTCCCCGGCATCGGCCCGGCGCGCAAGAAGGCGCTGCTGATGCACTTCGGCACGTCGCGCGCCGTGCGCGGCGCGACTCCGGAGGATCTGGAAAAGGCCCCGGGCATCAGCAAGGCGATGGCCGAGGCGATCCACGGGCATTTTAACCCGCGTGGGTAGGGCTCGACCCGGCATTGAAGCCCCTCTCTCCCACCTGCGGAAGAGGTGCCTGTGACCATCGTCGCCGCCATCGCCCGCTGGCTGCTCCGCCACGCACTGCTCTTCGTCCTGATCGTCGCGGCGCTGGCGCTCTACGCCAACTTCGTTTCCGATCAGGGCACCGCCAGCAGCGTCTCCGCCAGCATCGACCGCATCACCGGCGCCGAGGCCGTGTTGCGCCGTCGCGTCGATGCGCTTGACGGCAGCGCCGTCACTGCCCTCGCCAGCACGCAACGCCAGTCGCAACGCGCCCTCACCGCCCGCATCGAAAAACTGCGCCGCGACCGTGCCGCGCTGACCGGCAGGACACCGCGCGCCATCGACCTGTTTTCCGCCCCGCGCGACACCATCGTCGCCAGCATCGACCGCGACATCCGCCTCGAACTGATCGATCGCGAACTTGCCTTCCTCAGCGGCCTGCTGCCCGCCGCCAGCCGCATCGCCGCGCTCGAAGCAGCCATCGCCGCCGATGATCGCAACCTCGCAGCGCTCGCCAGCCGCGCCCTGCCCTATCGCTACGCGCTCGACGGTGCCCGCATGGTCGATCTCGCCGCCGTTTATCGTGATCGCCGCGCCGCCAATGTCCGCGCCCTCGCCGCTGCCCGCGCCGCTGCCGCCGCCCCATCGCCGCGAATCGATGCCGCCGCCTTCGCCACCCGCCTCGCCCCGCTGACCGCCGCGGCCGCAGCACAGCGCGCCACGCTGGCCGCCACCATGACCGCCACCGCCGGGCGCTGGTATGACCGGCTGGGTGTTGCTGAGCTGCTGCGGCCGGCTCTGCTCGCGCTCATCGCCATCATCCTGACGCCCTTTGCCATCCGCACGTTCTTCTATTGGGTGCTCGCCCCGATCGCGGCGCGGCAACGCCCGGTGCAATTGCTGCCTGCTGGTGTGCCGATTCCCCTGCCCGCCGGGCCATCATCGGTGTCGTTGCCGATCAGCCTCGCGCCCGAGACCGAGTTGCTGGTGAAACAAGGCTATCTACAGGCCAGCAGCCATGACGGCACGCGCCGCGACCAGGCGCTGCTCGACTGGCGCTTCCCGGTTACCAGCATCGCCGCGGGTCTGTGGTTCCTCGCCCGGCTGCGCGGCGGCAGCGCGACGGTTTCGGCCACCGCCGATCCCTTTGCCGAACTCGGCCGGCTGGTCATCCCCGCCGGCGCCACCTGCGTGCTGCAACCCCGCGCCATCGTCGGCGTCGTGCAACCGATCGGCCGGCCGCTGCGCATCACCAGCCACTGGCGGCTCGGCACGCTCAACGCCTGGCTGACCTGGCAATGGCGCTACCTCGCTTTCCACGGGCCCGCCGAAGTGATCCTCAAGGGCGGTCGCGGCCTGCGTTTCGAGGCCGCCAGTGCCGGATTGCGGCTGCCGCAGGACCAGCTCGTCGGATTTTCCGCCGGCTTGCGCTATGCGACGGCGCGCGCCGAGACATTCCGGCCTTATCTGTTCGGGCTCGAACCGCTGTTGAAGGACAGCATCGCCGCTGGCGACGGCCTGGTCATCGCCGAGGAACTACCGCGCGGCTCGCACGGCGGCCAGCGCGCCCGCCCCGGCCTCGAAGGTGTTGCCGATGCGGCGCTCAAGCTGTTCGGCATCTGAAAGCCGTGACGCCACCCGACTTGCAGCCTAGGATGCCGCCGAGCGCGCTGCGGAGTCCCTTGCCATGACCATCACCCTCTACACCGCTGCCACACCTAACGGTTACAAGGTGTCGGTGGCGCTCGAGGAAATGGGGCTGGCCTATGATGTCCGCCGCGTCGACCTGACCCATGGCGAACAAAAATCGCCCGAATTTCTGGCCATCTGCCCCAATGGCCGGGTGCCGGCGCTGGTCGACGATGGCTTTGCGGTGTTCGAATCGGGGGCGATTCTCGTCTATCTCGCCGAAAAGACCGGGCAGTTGCTGCCATCCGACCCGCACGGCCGCAGCCGGGTGATGCAATGGCTGATGTTCCAGATGAGCGGCATCGGCCCGATCATGGGCCAGGCCAATGTCTTCTATCGCTATTTTCCCGAAAAGATCCCCGCTGCGATCGCCCGCTACCAGACCGAAGGCCGCCGGCTGTTCACCGTACTCGATCGGCAACTCGCCGATAACGAATATCTCGCAGGGGACTACAGCATCGCTGATATCGCCAATTGGTGCTGGGTGCGCACCGCCAAATGGTCGGGAATCGAAACCGCCGGGCTGCCGAATTTATTGCGCTGGAAAGCCATGATTGCCGCGCGCCCGGCGGCGCAGCGCGGCACCCTGGTGCCCGATGCGACCCTGTTGAAGCCCGATGACGGTGACGAAGCCCGCCGCTTTGTCGAGCGCGCTCGGACCATGGTCGAAACCGGCCGCCGCGAGGCATGATGCAGTGCACAAAAAATCGCATTCCGGCCGATTAAAAGGTTAAAATTTTAACCTTTGTTAACTATTTTTGCCTAGATATTGTGGTTGGTGGCGAGGGTCCGACACCATCTGTGAGGGGTCGATATGTCTGTGCGTATTCTGCTGCTGGCTGCAGCCATTGCATTGCCGGCGGCTGCGGAGGCAGTAACGACGACCCGATATGATTTTACCGGCACCACGCAAAGCTTCACGGTTGCAGCGACCGGCGTCTATTCGATCACCACGCTTGGCGGCTCGGGTGGCGGTGGCCTGACCACTGGTCTCGCCGCCACCAGCGGCGGGCTTGCCACAACCATCAGCCTGACCACGCGGCTCAACGCCGGGGTGGTTTACAGCGTCGTCGTCGGCGGTGCCGGTTTCGATGCCGGAACGGCCGGCACGGGCGGCGGCGGCGGCGGCGGCACCTTCATCTTCGACATCAACGACAGCCTGCTCGTCGCAGCCGGCGGCGGCGGCGGTGGCGGCAGCCTCGCCAACAGCAACGGCAGCAACGCCACGACCGCCGGCACGGCGAGCGCCGGCCAGACCTTCACCACGGTCATCTATGGCACGGCCAACGGCGGCACCGGCGGCTCGCTCGGCACCGGCGGGCGCACAGGCGCTTCGGCCATGGCGCCCAACCAGCCGTTGCTGCTCGGCGGCGCCGGCGGTGGCGGATTCCAGACCTATGGCGGCAACGGTTTCTTCAACCTTGGCGGCATTTCGGGTGTCGCCGGTGGCACCCTCGGCGGTATCGGCAAGGCCGGCGGCGGTGGTGGCGGTGGCTATTCGGGCGGCGGCGGCGGCGGCGGTTCGGCCGCCGGTGGTGGCGGGAGCAGCTTTTACGCCGCCACGACCCAGCTTGTCAGCCAGGGTGTCGCCAATGGCAACGGCGATGGCTATGCCGAATTCACCCTCGATTCGCTGATCGATCCGATCCCCGAACCGGCGAGCTGGATGACGATGATCGCCGGCTTCGGCATCATCGGTGCCCGCATGCGGCGGCGCCGGTCGGTCATCGCCTGATCGCCGGGCCTGACCGTCGGGCCTGAACCCCGGGCATTGCCCGGGCAATCGGCCGCGTCACGGCAGCGACGGCCTTGGCGCATTGCCAAGGTCGCGCGCCGGCTAGACCTTGTCGGAATACAGGAAACGCCCGCCGCCAAGGCGCGCCAGCACTGGCTGCAGATCGGCCGCGGTTACCGTGAAACAACCCTGCGAACGGCCGACCTTGCCCATGTCGCGCGCCATGGCTTCAGTGACATAGGGGGCGGTGTGGATGACAATGGCCCGGTCCAGCGCGTTGCAATTGCTGGCATCGAGCCCGTCCAGTCGCATCGAGCGGCCATGCTTGCCGACATATTCGGCGCCCGTCACGAACGCCCCGGCGCAGCTGGCATAGCTGCCGTTCTGATTGGAGAATTGCTGCAACCAGCCGCTGTGCGCCGGATCTGAGCCGCGCCCGTGCGCGACAAGAATCGAGGTCGTCACCCCCGAAACCATGTCGACAAGGTGGAATCGGCGCTCCCGCGAGGCGCGCGAATAATCGGCGATGGCGATGACATCGGCATGGCGCACCGCGCCGCGATGCTTGTTGAAGGCCGTCAACGCGCGGTTCATCAACCGGGGATCGACGGCCAGCGGCCTGGCGGCCGTAGCCGATGCCGGCACCGCCAGCGCCGCGGCACCGGCGAGCGCCGCTCCCAGAAAGCCGCGCCGACCGATCGATACAGAATCAAGCAAGCGGTTCTACCCCCCTTGGGCGACCCGCGGCGTCAGATACCGCGAAAGGTCGCAAAGTCCGCCAGCGGGGCGCGGTCGGCTCGCGCCGCGTTCGCCGGATCGGCTTCATCCTTAAAGCCGATCGCCATGCCGGTGAAGAGCATGCGGTCATCGGGCGTCCCGAGAAAGGCACGGATCGTCTCGGGATAGATCGCCCAGCACTCCTGCGGACAGGAATCGAGCCCTTCTTCGCGCAGCAACAGCATCAGCGACTGCAGATACATGCCAAGGTCGCTCCACTGCGGCGGCCCCATGGTTTTCGCCACCGTGCAGAACAGCGCCACCGGCGCGCCGAAAAACTCGAAGTTGCGGGCGAACCACATCATCCGCTTCATCTTGTCCTCGCGCGGGATGCCGAGCGCGCGGTACAATTCTTCCCCCACCGCAAAGCGATAATCCTTGTACGGCGCCGGCAGCACCTTGGGGTAGATGTCATATTCGGTCGGCTCGCCGCCGGGCGCCTCGGCCATGCGGGTGCGCATGATGGCCTTGAGTTCGGCGAGCGGTTCACCCGCGACGACATCGATGTGCCAGGGTTGCAGATTGCCCCCGGAAGGCGCCCGCGCCGCCTTTTCGACGACGCGGCGGATCACCGCCGGATCGACCGGCGTATCGAGAAAACCGCGCACCGACCGGCGCGAGGCAATGGCTTCACTGACATTCATGGTGCGTCCCCCAAAAGTCTAACTTTCATCGCGGCACAGGATTGCCTAGGGTTGCACCGTGTTGTCCAGCCTCCCCAATCTGCTGACCCTCAGCCGCATCGTCTCGGTGCCGTTGCTCGTCGCCTTGATGTGGGGCGACAACCAGTGGGAATGGCTCGCCGCCTTCGTCGTCTACACCATCGCCGGGGTGACCGATTATTTCGACGGCTATCTCGCCCGCGCCAATGGCACGGTGTCGAAGATCGGGGTGTTCCTCGATCCGATCGCCGACAAGATCATGGTCGCCGCGGTCATCGTCATGCTGGTCGATTCGGGGCTGGTGCATGGCCTGGCCGTCATCGCCGCGCTGATCATCCTGCTGCGCGAGATCATCGTTTCGGGGCTGCGCGAATATCTGGCGACGTTGCTGGTCTCGCTGCCGGTATCGGCGCTGGCGAAATGGAAGACGGCGTTCCAGATGATCGCGCTCGGCGCGCTGGTGCTCGCCGGTTCGGCCGATACGCTGCTGACCTGGCTGCCGGCGCTGGAAATCGGCATGGCGTGCCTGTGGATCGCCGCCGGGCTGACGCTTATCACCGGCTATGATTACCTGCGCGTCGGCCTGAAGCACATGTCGTGATCATCCTGCTGTATTTCGCCTGGGTGCGCGAACGAATCGGGCGCAGCGAGGAACGGCTGGCGCTGCCGGCCGGCGTCACAACCGCCGCCGGCCTGCTCGATCACCTCGCCACCCTGTCGCCCGGCCATGCCGCGGCGCTCGCCGATCGCGATGCCATCCGCATTGCCATCGATGAGGATTTCGTCGGCCTTGATGCACCGGTTACCGGCGCCCGCGAAATCGCCATCTTCCCGCCGGTGACCGGGGGATGATCGCCAGCCGCGTCCAGGCCGAAGCCTTCGACGCCGGCGCCGAAGCCGCCGCCCTTGCCGCCGGCCGCAGCGATGTCGGCGCGATCGTCAGCTTCACCGGGCTGGTCCGCGCCGATGATGGCCTTGTTGCGCTGACGCTCGAACATTATCCCGCCATGACGGCGCGCCAGCTCGCTGCCATCGCCGCCGAAGCCTGGGCGCGCTGGCCGCTGCTCGGCGGCACCGTCATCCATCGCCACGGCCGCCTGCTGCCGGGCGAGCCGATCGTCCTTGTCGCCATCGCCAGCGCGCATCGCGACGCGGCGTTCGCAGCGGCCGAGTTTCTGATGGACTGGTTGAAAACCCGCGCACCCTTCTGGAAACTGGAGGATCGCGGCGACGAACGGCGCTGGGTCGCAGCCAAGGCGAGCGACGATGCCGCCGCAGCAAGGTGGGAAACACCATGAAGCCGGTTCTCTACCAATATTGGATCTCACCCTATTGCGACAAGGTGCGCCGCGCCATGACGTTGAAGGGCCTGGCGTGGGACATCGTCGAAGTCCCCGTCCTGCCGCCCGGCAAGTTCAAGCACATCAGCCCGACGGGCAAGTTTCCGGCGGTGGATTTCGGCGGCACGATCATCGTGGATTCGACCGAGATCATCCGCCATCTCGACGAACTGGTGCCCGAGCCGCGACTGATCCCCGCCGATCCGCGCGACCGCGCCGACGCGCTGATCCTCGAGGATTGGGCCGATGAAAGCCTGTATTTCTTCGACCTGACGATGCGCAGCTGGCCGCAGAATGCCGCGCGCTTCGTCGATGACCTGCTGCACATCGAATCGGGCCTGAAAAAGACGATCATGGGCAAGTTCATCCCCGGCGCGCTGTCGAAGGTGGCCAAGACGCAGGGGCTGGGCCGCAAGTCGGTGGCGCAGGTAACGGCGGAACTGGCGCGCCATTATGACGGGCTCGATGCTAAGCTGACCGGCCGCAACTGGCTGGTCGGCGACAGCATCAGCATCGCTGATATCGCGGTGCGCGCCATGGTCTTCGTGCTCGACCGCACCATCGAGGGCAAGGCGCTGCACAACGCCCGCCCGGCAATGGCCGCCTGGGCCGCCCGGGTCGACGCCGCTACGTTATAGTACGGAATATATCGGCCACCGGCACGCTGGTACACTCTCGCCAGTTTGCGCAACGGGAGCCGATCGATGGTCACGTCAACGATGTTCGATGCCGATGACACATTGGGCGCTGTCCTGGCGCGCGATTGGGGGCTGATGGTCCTGCGCGGGGTGCTGGGCATCACCATCGGCGTCATCGCCCTGGTGCAGCCGCTGGCGACCATCGGCGCGCTGGTGCTGCTGTTTGCCATCTATTCGATCGCCGAAGGTCTGGTCGCCCTTGTATCGGCGGGGCGCGCCGTGCGGGCCCACCAGAGCTGGGGCTGGCTGGTGTTCCTCGGCATCGTCAGCCTGGGGGCAGCGGCGGCGGCGCTGCTCATGCCGCTGATCGCCATCGGGGCCTTCTTGTTCATCCTCGCCTGCTGGTCGATCGTCGGCGGGGGCGCGCTGGTATTTGCCGCCTTCCGGCTGCCGGTCGACCATGGGCGGTGGTGGCTGGTTTTCGGTGGGATGTTATCGCTGATGTGGGGCACCCTGCTGCTGCTCGAACCGGTGGCGGGCGTGCTGGCGCTGACCCTGTGGTTCGGTGCCTATACGCTCAGCTTCGGGATCGTCCTGGTGATCCTGGGCATCATGCTGCGCCAGCGGCACCAGCGGCGGCTCAGCTGAAGCGATCAGACCGCGCCGGGACGCCGCGTTGCCGGCGGCAGCGGCTGGCTGCCGAAATCGAGCACCGATTGCGACACGACATCGCCCAATGCATCGATGATCAACCGCAAGCGGCGGTGCTGCGTCGAAAAGGTCAGCCGGAAGGTGCCGGCATCGTCATCCACCCCGGCTTCGACCGACGAGGCGATGGCACCGGCCTTCAGCAGCGGCTGCACGTCTGCC
>JBILPK010000073.1:0-15699 GCA_044373875.1 Polymorphobacter sp. | reverse complement strand
TGCAACAACACCCATCAGTTCGATGACTTCAGACAGCTTGAAAGGTGTGATGCATGGCCGACTCTGGGACATTGTTGCGCTTTGGGGCAATGCCGCCGAACGTCGTGTTTTGGTGAGAGCTGATGCCAGGCGCTGTTAGTGTCAAATGTGTCCGTGCCGAAGACGAGGTATTGCCTGACGGCGGACATAAACGGGAGTTGGCTTCCAAAAGTCGACGGTGCGGTCTAAGGGGCGTCGTTAATGACCCGCCGCAACCAGACAGAGAGCATCGCCTTCAGCCTCGGCCTCGTCGCCGCGCTGCTGGCGCTCTGCCTGCGGTTGATGGCGCCGGTTGGCTGGATGCCGGTCGCATCGGCCAATGGCGTGGTGTTCACGCTCTGCTCGGGCAGCGGCGAACAGCAGGTCGCTTTCGGCAAGGACGGCAAGCCGGCCTCGCCCGACAGCGGTGTCGCTCATGGCGGCCCATGCGCGTTCAGCGGTATCGGAACGCCGGCGCTGCCAAATGTGCCGCCGTCCGTCGCGCTGGAAATCTTTGCCATCTTCATCGCGCTGGGCCTTGCCGCCACCCAGCGCCCGCGGCTTGCCGCTACTGCCTGGCTGCGCCCCCCCTTGCGCGGACCACCGCTGCGCGCCTGACGCGCCGTTTCAGGCTCGCTCGCCCGGCCTGAACCCACCCGCCTCATTGGCGGCCCCCCGGCGCGTCACCCGATCCCGTCGCATTCGGCAAGGCCTCGCCTGCGCCGATCCGCCATTTGCGCGCGCCGTGGCGCCGCACCAGATCAAGGGACGTCCCACATGCCATTCATCCGTCATGCGCGGCTTCGCGCCATGTTCTCCGCCACCCTGTTGGTGACCGGCGCCGCCGGCCCGGCGTTCATCACTCCGGCCGCCGCCCATGAATTCAAGGCGGGCAAACTGACCCTGCAGCACCCCTGGACCCGCGCAACCGCCGGCAAGGTCGGTGCCGGCTATACCATCATCGTCAATAGCGGCACGACCGCCGACCAGCTTGTGTCGGCAACGACGCCGGCGGCCGACAAGGTCGAGATCCATACCATGACCATGGATGGCGGCGTCATGAAGATGCGGCCGCTGCCCGATGGCCTGCCGATCCCCGCCGGCGGCACGGCAAGGCTGGCGCCGGGCGGCTATCACCTGATGCTGATCGGCCTCAAGGCGCCGCTGGTCGAAGGCACGCTGGTGCCGCTGACGCTCGATTTCGCCAAGGCCGGGCCGGTCAAGGTCCAGTTGAAGGTCGAAGCGGCGGGGGCCGCAGAACCGGCGCATAGCAACCATGCCAAGTGAGGACCGCGCCGGCTGGCGCGGGCTGCGGATCGGGCTGTGGGTTGCGGTAGCGATTGCCGTCGCGGCGCTGCTGTTCGGCATCCAGTCTGCCAACCGCAAGGCTGCCGATAGCGGCTATGCTGCCATGTTCGGGGGGCCGTTCACGCTAACCAACACGCAAGGCCGAACGGTGACCGAGGCCAGCCTAAAGGGCCGGCCATACGCCATCTTCTTCGGCTTCACCCGCTGTCCCGAAGTTTGTCCGACGACGCTTTCCTCGCTGACCCGGCTCCACGAGGCGCTGGGCAAGGACGCCGAGCGGCTGAAAATCGTCTTTGTGTCGGTCGATCCCGGCCATGACACGCCGGCCAGCCTTGGCACCTATCTCGCCTCGTTCCCGATCCCGGTGACGGGGTTGACCGGGACGCCCGCGCAGTTGGCGCAGATCGAGAAGGGCTATGCGGTCTATGTGAAGAAGGTGCCGCTCGAAGGCGGCGACTACACCATCGACCATACCGCCTCAGTCTATCTGATGGACGCGCAAGGCCGGTTCGTCAGCACCCTCGGCTACGACGACACCGAAGCTAACAAGCTCAATATTCTCAAACGCTTTCTGGCGCAGCACTGACCCGCGCCAATTCTTTCTCAAAGGAAATTTAATGTCGATCCGCGCTTTGCTTCTCGCTTCCATGACTTTGATCGCCGCCATGCCGGCAACGGCGGACGAGGTTGCCGACCCCACGATTACCGTTACAGCCACCGCGCTGCGCGATGCCGAAATCGCACAAGCTCGCGCCCGCATTGCCCGCACGCCGGGCGGCGCCTCGGTTACCAATGCGCGCGAGTTTGCCGACAGGCTGGCGATCAATTTCCGCGACACGCTGGCCTTTGCGCCGGGGGTGTTTGCCCAGGCACGCTATGGCGAGGAAGTGCGGCTGTCGATCCGGGGCTCTGGCATAGGCCGCGGCTTCCACCTGCGCGGCATAACGCTGCTGCAGGACGGGGTGCCGATCAACCTTGCAGATGGCGGCGGCGATTTCCAGGAACTCGACCCGACGGTGTTCCAGCGGATCGACGTATATCGCGGCGCCAACGCGCTGCGCTTTGGCTCATCGAGCCTTGGCGGCGCGATCAACGCCATCACGCCAACTGGCCGCTCGGCGCCATTGCTGGCGCTGCGATTGGAAGGTGGCAGCTTTGGCACGGTGCGCGCTTCGGCGCAGGCAGGGTTTTTCGACGGCCCCGGTGACGGCTTCCTCGCCGTCAGCTATTTGCGCGATGATGGCTATCGGGCGCAAAGTTCGCAGGACAAGCTGCGCATCAACGGCAACGTCGGCCTCCGGCTGAGCGAAGTCGTAGAGACGCGCTTTTATGGATCAATGAACTTCATCGATCAGCAAGTGCCGGGCACGCTGACCCGGACGGCCGCGCTGACGACCCCGCGTATGGCGCCGCCGATCAACATTGCCAATGATTATGCCCGGGATATCCGTTCGCTCCGCGTGCAGAACAAGACCAGCTTTGATCTTGGCGCGACGAAGATCGAAGCCGGGTTGTTCCTGAACGCCAAAGACCTGTTCCATCCGATCTTCCAGGTCATCGACCAGAAATCGACCGATTGGGGCGGCTATGCCCGGCTCGACATCGCCGGCGACATCGGCGGCGTGAAGGTTGAGGCAACCTTTGGTACGACGCTACGAACGGGCAAGATCGCTGCCAAGCAGTACATCAACAGCGGCGGCCGTCGCGGCGCCCTGACGGCGAATGCCGACCAATTCGCCGATGCGTTTGACGGCTATGGCGAGGTCCGCGTGTTTCCCGTTGAAACGCTGGCGCTGGTGGGTGGGGTGCAGTTCACACATGGTAAGCGGCGCGTCGACAACAAGGTCAACCCGGCGCTCAACGCCGAAACGACATTCAACGAATGGTCGCCCAAGATCGGCGCGATCTGGAAACCAGTTCCCGAAGTGCAAGTGTTTGCTAACTACAATCGCGCCGTCGAACTGCCGACCTTCTCCGAAATCATCCAGGCCCCGCTTGCAGGCTTCGTCCCGCTTGATCCGCAGCGTGGTTGGACGATGGAGCTCGGCACACGCGGCCGGACCGGCGCATTTGCCTGGGACCTTTCACTCTATCGCGCCGACCTGCGCGGTGAATTGCTGGGCTTTACCGTTGATCCCAATGTCCCGGCAGCAACTTTCAACGCCGACAAGACCCGCCACCAGGGCATCGAGGCCGGGCTGGATATCACCTTCGCGCCCTGGGCAACGTTGCGGCAGGTCTATCAGTACAATGATTTCCGCTTCCGCGGGGACAAGCAATATGGCGACAACCGTATCCCGGTGGTGCCGGAGCACATGTATCGCGCCGAACTGCAACTGGGCAACGAAGCCTTCCGCGTGGCGCCGAACATCGAATGGATCCCGCGCGGCGCCTTTGCCGACTATCGCAACACGACGCGCAATCCCGGTTATGCCCTTATCGGGCTGAGTGGTTCCGTGCAGGTCGCCAACGGAATCCGAATTTTTGCCGACGCCCGCAACCTGGCCGACAAGCGAGGCATCGCGGACGTATCGGCTGTCGTTCAGGCGACCCCGGCGTCGGCCATCTATTACCCCGTCGAAGGCCGTGCCGTGTTCGGCGGCATCCGCGCCTCGTTCTAAAAGGATAACCCATGAAAAATCTCGCCGCACTCCTTCTGCTCGGCTTGCCGGTTGCCGCCGCCGGCCATGTTGTCCTGGCCCCCGATACTAGCCCCGCAGGCGCATATTACGCCGGGGTACTGCGCGTTGGTCATGGCTGTGACGGCGCCGCGACCACCGAGTTGCACGTCACGATCCCGGCTGCTGCCATGGATGCCAAGCCCCAGCCAAAGCCGGGTTGGACGGTGACTGTCGAGCGCGATAGTGGGCGGGTGACCGGCCTGCGATGGACCGGTTTACTGCCCGCCGAGCAGTTCGACAGTTTCGGGATCATGCTCGTGCTCGACCCGGCGGTGACCGGGGCGATCTACTTGCCGGTGGTGCAACGATGCGGGGACACCGAAAAGCGCTGGACACAAATTCCGGAATCAGGCGCTGCCTGGACCAGCGTGCCTTCACCTGCCCCACGGCTCATTGTGTCTCCGGCGATGCCGGTGCAGCATAGCAATCACTGACGAAACGGCACAACATCGCCGAGTTCGGGGGGCAGATTAGCTGCTGGTCAGCTTTCAGGAGGCACGGAAATCTGTCCGAATGGCCGGAATGAGGGAGGCCAGCCCCGTGCAGCAAGCTAAGCAGCATGGGGTTTTCCGACATCCCTGCCCTAGCGCACGTTCACGTTCTGCTCTCGCTACACCCGCGTCATTGCGCAGGGTGTCGGGAATCAACTGATTCTCGCACATTAGTCAGTTCGCACAAGTCAAGTAGAGCCGCGGCCCGCCATATCCCATTGACATATCCAAGGAGGGATATACATTTGGGATATGGGAGGAGCGGCCATGGCGACTACACGTGTGTTTCAATCGAATCGATCACAGGCGGTCCGCATCCCGAAAGCCGTCGAGTTTCCGCCACACGTGCGCGAAGTCGCTGTTCGGCGGGTTGGCCGCAATCGTATCATTTCGCCAGCCAATGCGCTCTGGGATGATTTCTTCGAGGCGCCAGGCATCGATCTCGGCGAGCGCCAGCAGCCAGCAGTCCAGGAACGGGAAACCCTGTGAGCCTGCGCTACATGCTCGACACCAATCTTTGTATTCGCGTGCTTCGAGATCGTCCGGCGGGCCTGAAATCGCGCTTCAACGACGAAGCAGAGGGGCTGGCAATTTCGACGATCGTGTTGATGGAACTTCTTCACGGCGCTGCCAAATCAGCAAAGCCCATCGAAAACCGCCGCGCGGTAGAAGATTTTGCGTCCCGCCTCGAAGTGCTCGCCTTCGACGAGCGTGCCTCCCAGCACGCTGCCGACATCAAGAATGACCTCGAACGGCAAGGGCAGATGATAGGCGGCTATGATCTGCTGATTGCTGGTCATGCCCGCAGCCAAGGGCTGGCGATCGTCACAGGCAATCTCGGCGAATTCAAGCGGGTCGCCGGCCTTGTTTGCGAGGACTGGACTGAGAACACGCGTCCAACGGCGACCCCCCTCAAAAACAGCGCAAGCGATTGTTTCTGATCGCCTATGAGCCTCTTGGCCGGGGTCATTCTTCGCGCGAAACGCGACCCTCTCAAAACGATATTTTATCCATTTTATACAGCGGGCTGCGAGATTTTTCGGTGAGGTCATTATCCAAAGCGTTTTCACACGGGAGTTCCAGTTCCATCGTAGCCAGACCGTCGAGGTCTGCGATGACGGCACCATGCTCGTCAGTTTCCGCGCGGGCGGGCTGCTCGAAATGGCTTGGCACCTGATGGCCTGGGGCCGGCATGTCGAAGTCATTGAGCCCGCGGCGCTGCGTGATTTGCTACCAAAAACGATGCCAGACTGGCCCGCGCTGCCCTGACCCCTTGGACCATGACCCGCTTTGGCATGGGTAGTAATTACGTGTTGGATGAAAACCAACGAGGAGACGCCATTGCCAACATCGAACCCCACCATCGGCCTATCATTCACCGAGACCCGCAAGGTCTTCCAGGCGCTGGCTTTTGCGGCACACAAGCATCGCGACCAGCGGCGCAAGGATGCAGGCGCCTCTCCCTATATCAACCATCCTATCGCGCTGGCTGACATCCTGGTCAATGAGGGTGGCGTCACCGACCATGTCGTCCTTTGCGCGGCCATCCTCCACGACACGATCGAGGACACCGAGACGACCTACGAGGAACTGGTCAGCGCATTTGGTCTCAAGATTGCCGACGTCGTCCGGGAAGTGACCGACGACAAGTCGCTCGACAAAGCGGTGCGCAAACAACTGCAGATCGAGCATGCCGCCCATGCCTCGCCGCGAGCCAAACTGGTCAAGCTCGCCGACAAGACTTGCAACCTGCACGACATCGCCGCCACGCCGCCAGCGGGATGGTCGGAAGAGCGCCGCCGGGAGTATTTTGATTGGGCGAAGAAGGTGGTTGCTGGCGTTCGCGGCACGAATGCAGCGCTCGAAGCGGCGTTCGACCGTGCCTTTGCCAACCAAAGTGCTCCTTCGCTCGTCCCCGACGTCTGACAGGTGTCGCCAATGCCAACCCCAAACCCCTCCTGCGCTTGTCAATCGGCTGCCGCCCAATTCGGTCAATTCCGTGACTGGCGTTCGCTCGGCACGGATATGACGAACGGCCGCTATGCGGACGTCGATATCAAAGCGTGTGTCACTTGCGGCCAGCTATGGCTAAGGTATTTCGTCGAATATGAGGCGTTCACCAATTCAGGACGATGGGCGCTGGGAATGATTGACGACGAGGCGGCTAACAGCATCAAGCCCGAGGAAGCGCCTGACTTTCTGGCAAGCCTGCCGGCCTACCTGTTCGGTGGTTCATACTTCGATGGCAAAAGCGGCGTACGCGCGGGTCCAATGCATTGGGATCTTTAGGGATGGCCGACGTCGACGGACGAAAGCGCGCTTGCTCTCTGTAAAGATTGGGTTAGCCTCAGAACATGCCAGCAGGACGAATGAGCAACCTCGATCGCACGCTCAAGCTGGTGCACGAACTGACCCAAAGCATCGAAGGTTTGACCCTGGATGAAATGGCGTCATCACTCGGCGTCAATCGACGCACCGTAGAGCGCATGCGCAATGTCATTCTCATGCACTTTGATCTCGACGAAGTGTTTGATGGGCGCACCAAGCGGTTTCGCATCAAGGACAGCCCTGGTCGCGCTTATTCGCGTCCTAACGCGGCTGAAGTCGCAGCGCTGCAGGCGGTCGTGCAAGCAGGGCAAATTGACGGTACGGCAAATGCCGAGGTGCTCGGCAAGCTGCTTTCCAAAATCAAGATTGCGTTCGACAGCGCTGGCCGGATGCGCCTCGAAAACGACCTTGAGTTACTGACCCGTCTGCAGCGATCGCGTGTCACCGCCGGGCCGGCCGTGATTGCCTCACCACAAGACCTGACCACCATCCAGTCGGCCATCCTTTCGAGCCACTGTGTCGAATTCCAATATCGCTCAGGCACGGCGAACGAGGCATCCTGGCGGCGCGTCATTGCCTATGGTCTGGTCCACGGTCCCATCACCTACCTCATCGGCAAGCTGCCTGACCGCGATGATCCGCCGATTACCTTCCGTCTCGATCGCATGACCAACGTGCGCGTCAGCGATCTGATGGGGTATCCTCCCGAGGACTGGGACCTCGATAACTGGCTGGCTGGAAGTTTCGGGATCTGGCGCGAGACAGGCTTCGATATTGTCTTGCGCGTGCAGCCATGGGCGGTCGAGCGTGCCAAAGCATGGCGGTTTCATCCTGCGCAGATTGTCGATGAATGCGGTGACCAGTTGCTCATCCGCTTTCACGCTGGCGGACTGCTCGAACTGGCAAATCATCTGTTCAACTGGGCAGGCGACCTCGAGATCGAAGCGCCAGACGATCTCAGAACACTGATGGCGGAACGCCTCGAATTGGCCCAGGCCATGCTGCGACCAGAATTGTCGTAGAAAGGGTTGATGGGGGCTCTCATGCATCAACCAGTTTTCTTCTCGTCGCTGAATTGCGGCGCCTGCGAACCGGAAACCGCGACGCGGCACAAGCGCAGAGCTTCGCTTCCATGGAGCTGGTTCTCGACAATCTGGGTCATGCGCGATGTTTGACGCCTGCTATCTCAGACTGGGGCAAGGACGCTTTGCGAGCTGCACGCCGCTTACCGTCTCGCTGGTGTCCAGCCTGTATGCCCTGCCCGCCAGCGATGAACCCCAGCTGCGCCCCGCGGTGGAAGCATCGGGTGCCGGCCAACCCTGGGCCGACAGCCTCGCCGTGGCGCCCGATCAGACGATAGCCGCAATCGGCGCCATGCTGCGCCAGGTGATGCTGGCGACGCGCGATCTCGAAGCAGCGCAAATTGACACCAGCGGCTTGCCCGAGGGTAGTCGGGCACGGCTACATCTCGAAGCCCTGCGCAACCTTTGGTTGGCACATCCCGAAATCGTGCCGGCTGACCTTCGGTCGCTCAAACACTTCCTTGCCTGCGAGCCAAGCGATGGTTTGCGGCCCGTCTCTCTGATCTGGAGTCGTCACAACCCCAACCTCAGGCCGCTCGAAATTGCGGTGCTGGAAAAGCTGGAACGCGCCAGCGGCAACGTCGGGGAAGAGGACCCGGATGTGGTCCGTCTGATCAGCGCCAGGTCCACCGCCGCGGCACCGCCCACCGTTCTGGCGGGCCATATCCAGCGCAACCTGTTGGAACCTGCGGTCTCGCGCCTGCCCGCTGATGACAGCCTTGCCGTGCTTTCGGTCCGCGACAGCCTGACCGAGTGCGAAGCCGCTATCGCCATCATCCAGCGCTGGCTGGCGGAAGATGAAGCGCTGGTGCCAAGCGATATCGGGATCATGGTTCCGAACGCCGCAGACTATGCTGCATATCTGGACGAGGTCCTGGCGGCGTCGGGGCTGAACGCGTCTGGCCTTCCATCAGCGGCCGCGCTTCGCAGCATCGGCGCAGAAGCAGTGCTGCATTTCGTGCAGTGTCGCCGCCGGCCGGCCCCTGCGATGGCCTTGGCATCGCTTTATTGTTCACCGGTGATGAGCTGGCCGGCAACAGTTGGGAACCTACTGGCACGGCGGGTCATGGAAGGCGATTTCGCGCCGACGATCGCTGAGACGCTCGATGATAGAGCCGCATCCCTGTTCACCTTGATCAGGTCTGCACCGCCTGCGTCGAACTCGAAGTTAAAGGAGCAACTTCGCCGCCTTTCGCAACTGCTCAACAGCGATGAAGCTATTCGTCCTGCCATTCAGGAAGCCAAGGCGCAGATTGCTCGCCTCATTTCAGCGGCAGGCAGCGCGCCAGATGCCGCAGAACCTGATTGGGAAAAGCTGATCCCGATCGCCGCCAATTATCAGGCAAGCGCAACGGAATGCGGAGCCTATTATCTAGGTGGCATCGCCGTGATGCTCGGCCACGAGGCCCCGACCCGCCGGTTCCGCAAGCTGATTGTCCTTGGCTTCAACGATGGCGCCTATCCCACAGCGCCTGCGGGCAACCCGTTCTTCCTCGACAGCGAAGTTGCGCTCATCCGCGAAAAGGTCGGCATTGCGCTGCCTTCGCAGGCCAGCCAGCTCGAGGCGGCGCTGACACTGTTCAAGCGTCAGGTCGGCGCCGCGAGCGAACAGCTGATCATTTTGCTTTCAGAGCGCGATCGTCTTGGAGGCGCGGTCTCCCCGTCCTCGACGCTGCCGTTGCTGGCCCGCCTTGTCGAAGGCTGCGAGGATCCCGAAGACATGGTCCTCCCCATGACCCGCGGCGAGGGCAGCATCTGGGATCGCCTGATTGCCTGGCGGCCCGCGATTGAGTTCAAATCGGCCGAGCAGCTGCCGATCCCGGTCCATTTTGAACTCGGCTTCGATCTCCTTGCCATTCGCAAGAAGGACGACGGCACGCCGCGCCCGCAAAGTCCGAGCCGGCTCGAAAAGCTGCTCGTCAGTCCACTGGCGTGGTTGCTGAGTGAACTCGGTGCATCCCACCTCTCGTGGCAGCCGGAAACGCTCGATATCATGCTGCGCGGATCGCTCGCCCATGAGGTTTTCGAGCGGCTCTTTCCGCCCGGCAGCGACTTTCCCGACGATGCCACCATCGAGGCGCTGGCACCGGAGATCCTGATGGACAGGATCCGCCAACTGGCCCCCTTCCTGCAGAGCGCCACCTGGATGGTCGAGCGCAGCGCGCTCGAGGCCGAAATCGTCAAGGCGGCACGGCACTGGTCGATGGTGCTGAGGTCGCTCGGCGCCGAAGTCGTCGGCAACGAGTTCTGGCTCAATGGCTCGCTTTTCGACCATCCCGTGCATGGGAAGGCGGACTGCCTGCTGCGCCTGCCCAGTGGCCAACCAATTGTGGTGGACTACAAGAAGAGCAGTTCAGGCACGCGGCGCCTACGCCTCCAGAAGGGCTGGGATCTACAGGTCGATCTCTATCGTCAAATGGAGGTCCGCACCGACGAACAGAGCAACGACCGCGTTAACCAGATCGCTACAGCCCTTTCCTCCTGGAACAGGGCAGCAGCGGTCGCCTATCACACGCTCAATGACGGCAATGTTCTGCTCAACGGCGCCGACGACCTCGACAATGACCATATCGAAGGCGTCCCGGGCGAAATCGCTGCGAACGCCATGACGCTGATCAAGGCCCGGTTCGAAGCGCTGAGGACCGGACATCTCGAAACCAATACCGCCGGCGACGAGAAATTCTTCACCAAATCGGCTTCGCTCGGCACCTATGCCCTGGAAGACAGCCCGCTTGTCACAGCCTTCATGCGCGACGACCCGGCGCCCTCGGTGAACGTGGGGGACGCCGACAATGACTGAGCTTTCCATCGTTCCCGCCGGCGCCGGGGCCGGCAAGACGCACCATATTCAAACGACGCTCACTGAGTGGGTGCGCGAAGGCAAGGTCCGACCGGAACGCATCCTGGCTGTCACTTTCACCGAAGCCGCTGCCAGCGAACTGCGGCAGCGCATCAGGGCAGCGCTGATCAGGGATGGCAATCTGCAAGCCGCGCTGGCGATCGATCGTGCCTATGTCTCGACCATCCATGGCCTTGGTCGTCGCCTGCTGATCGAACATGCCTTTGCCAGCGGCGCCTCTCCGCAGCAGCGTCTCATCGCCGAGGACGAGCAGGATCTGCTGATCCGCCGCGCCATTGAGGAAAATGCGGCACTGAATGCGCTGGCTCGCGATCTTGGTGCCTATGGCTATCGGGCCAACTTCGTGTCCGACGAGTCGGCGGAAGATAGTTTCCGGGCAGCGCTTTTGAAGGTGATCGGGCTGCTGCGAACCCTTGGACCGCGTGGCAATGATCCAGCGATGGCGGCTTATGTCGAAGCCTTCATCAAGGAGGGCTATGGCCCCTGCCCCTTGAAAGCCAAAACACTCGATGCGGGGCTTGCTACGGCGGTCGACGCACTGCTCACCGCATTCCCGAAGAGCCTCGCTGACCAGGCGACCAACAAGACAGCCATAACCGCGTTCCGCGAGAATTTTCGTGATCTCAGGCGCATGCAGCAGGCGATCGTTCGCGGCGAAAGCGATTGGCGGCTCTGGCAGAAGCTTCGCAAATTGCGCGTGACAATGCGCGGCAGCCCGACACCCGATGGCTATGATGCACTCGCTGAGGTCGTGATGGCCGCTGCGGACAGGATCGTTCAACACCCTGGACCGCTCGAGGAGGCCGTGGCGCATGCCCGCGCCCTTGTTGAAGGCGCACAGGCAGCCATGGCCGACTATGAGGCACGCAAGCGGCGACTTGGCGTGATCGATTTCGGCGATATGGTCACCAACGCCGCGCGGCTGCTCAGCGAAAATCCGACCGTCCTCGACGCGATCATGGCCGAGGTGGACTGCGTCATCGTTGACGAGTTCCAGGACACCAACCCGATCCAGTTCACCTTCCTGTGGACGCTGGCGCAACGCGCAAAATATGCTTTGATCGTCGGCGATACCAAGCAGGCTATCATGGGCTTCCAGGGCGCCGATCCGCGCCTGACCGTCGCGCTGACCGAGCAATTTGCGACCAGCCCGCTCGACCGCAACTGGCGTTCCGACCCCCGCATCATGGCTTTTGTGAACGCGCTGGGACCGCATCTGTTCGGTGAAGACTATATCGCGCTGACGGCACAGAATCGGGAAGGCGCTGAGACCGCGATCGAATTGATTCAACTGGCCGGCAAACGCTCCTCGCGCGACCCGGCAAAGCCACAGCATCATGTCGCCGACCGGATCCTCACGCTCCTGACAGAGGACAGGCCGAACATCGTCGATCGCTACATAAAGACGCTGCGTCCGCTGGAAGCAAAGGACGTCGCCATCCTCTGCCCCACTCACAACCAGTGTTCAGCCTATGCCACGGCGCTGCGCGAACTCGGTCTGCCCGTCCGTGTCGCTGAAGGTGGATGGTGGCAAAGCAAGCTCGTGCAAGCGGGCAGCTTTGCCCTGCGCTATGCCGTCGACCCTGCCGACAAACATGCGGCGCTCTACCTCGCAACGCTCGGCCCGACCAGCATCCCGCTCGACGTCGCGCTAAAGGCAATCGCGCTTCAGGGGCACATCGATGCGCCGGAACTCGCAGCGCTCGCTCGTCTGTCGCCGCAGTCGCTGGCCATGCCTGTTGACCATCTTGTTCACGAGGTGATCCGGGTCGCGGGGCTGCGCGATTGGTGTGATCGGCTGCCCAATGCGACCCAGATGCGTGCTGACCTGCTGCGCTTCGAGGCCGAAGCGCAGGCCTTCATGGAAGCGCATCGCGACATGCGCGAGGCCTCGGGCTTCTACGGCCAGAGCGCCAACGTGTTCCTGGGTTGGCTGGAAAACAAGATTGCGCTCAGAGGCGAGGATCAGCGGCCGAACCCTGCGGGCGCCGAAGCCGACGGCATCGAGATCGTGACATGGCATTCCTGCAAAGGCCGTGAGTGGCCAGTTGTCGTCGTCTGTTGCCTCGATCATAAGCAGGATCCGCGCGCCGGCGGGTTCTCCACGCTCTTTCCGAGCTTTGACGACCTCGATCACGTCATCGAAGCGGCAACCCTTTCTTACGCGCCGGATTTTGCAGCGCCAGAAACCACCGAACGCTTTCTCGCCGGGCTACGCCCGGAAGCCGACAGGACCGCGCGGCGGCTTCTCTATGTGGCGCTGACCCGCGCGCGCGACCGCCTCATCATCGAGTGGCCGCAGCCCGATGACACCGACAAGTATCCTCTGCTGATAACCGCGCGCCGCTTGCTGGCCGAAACATGCGGCATGGAGATCGCCGCGAACCAGGTCGGAATCGGCAAGGCTAAATTCGGTGCGCGGATTGTCCCGTGCGGCAAGGAAATGCCAGCGGCTTTTGAAGAGGCGCGTGCGATGCGGCTTGCCAACACGGACCGCCAACCCCGCTACGCAATCGAGCAACGCCCGGCCATCCAAGCCATTACCGTGCTCACGCCATCGCAGACGCTCGCCACCGCGCGTGCGCTTCCGGCGGACCTGATCAAACATTCGATCTCTGACTCGGGCAGCCTGACCAGCGCCGCGTTTGCACAAGCGACCGACAAGGGCACGGCGGTTCACGAGGCCTTGCGCATCCTTCTCCAGCGCCCTGATCTCCAACACCGGGTTGGTCCGCATTGCCGGCTCAATGACGAGGATGTCGAAATGCTTGCGCGGCATGCGCAAGGGCTGCGCCAGGCGCTCGCCGCGCTGGGTTATCCTGAACTCCACGTCGAACAGCCCCTCGAAGTCGCGCTTTCCGATGGCGGCACTCAAAGCATGATCGTCGATCTGATCGCCGAAGGCGCCGCCGGTTACCTCGTCGTTGATCACAAAAGCGGGCCGGTTCCTGACCATGCCGTGCGGTTTGCAACCTATTGGCCGCAGCTCGCCGCCTATGTCGATGCGGTGGAAGCCGTCGGCGAGAAGCCGGTAACTGGCGCGGCGATCTTCTGGACGGAAACCGGCGAACTCACACTGGCGTCAGGATTGGGATAGGCGGAAAAGAGGCAGAGCAGCCTCAACCCAGCGAAAGCATGACCGCTTTTGTCGTATGATGTCGGTATGAAGGGGAACCAACCACATGGGAGGAACCCCATTGATCAAGACATCCGACATCATCCTCGAAACCCTCTCGTCGCTACTCGACTCATCGACGACAAAGCGACCACGGCCTGTTGCAATGTACGTCGTCGTGACGTACATGGCACGGCGTTCAATCAGGCCAAGGATTTCATGGAGGCGCGCATGCTGGGTCCACACGATGACGTTGGCGCCATTGACGAACGCAGCAGCGAGCGGATGAACTTCCGCACCAAACCGCGCATCAAACAAGCCATCCAGCGGGCAGCTGCGCTATTGGGCGTCGATGACTCGGTGTTCACGATGAACGCTGCCTATCGGTCGGCAATGGAAACGATCGCGGCACACGAGCGTACTGTTTTGCAACCGGTCGATCACGCGGCCTTCTTCGCCGCCCTGGATACGCCGCCGGCACCGACAGCGCGCCTCCGCGATGCCTTGGCGCGACATCGCGAGACGATCGTCAGCGGGTGACCGAAACCCGACCGTCATTAATCTACTCGATAGAGCCGCTCGATCCCGACAGACATGATCGGGCAGCGTTTTCGTGCGGGATCGCCCAGGTCGACAATTTCTTTCGCCAGACGGCAAACAAACTTTCGAAGGCCGGCAATCTGCGAACCTTTGTCATGGTCGGTCCCGCTGGCGATGTGTTGGGCTTCTACGCAACGAACGCACACGCCATCGAATACACAGCGCTGCCTGGCCGCTTCGCGCGGACACGGCCGGCACACGGCAACATTCCAGCTGCCTACATTGCGATGATCGGCGTCGACAGCCGCGTTCAGGGACATGGCTATGGCGGCGATCTGCTGGTCGATTGTCTGACGCGCCTTGCCGCTGCCGCGCAAACTCTCGGCATTGCGGTCGTCATGCTGGATGTACTCGACTGCGGTGACCCGGCGAAGGTTGCGAGGCGCAAGGCTCTGTATCTCAGCTACGGCTTTATACCGCTGGTTTCCGATCCGCTTCGGCTGTTTCTGCCCGTGGCGACTGTACGAACGCTTCTGGCAGAGAGGCCGCTGTAAGACAGGAGGCTTGCCAATCGCTTTCGTGCGGGAAGACAGCGCCATGTTTCGCCTTTATCGGCCGGGGTTAATCCCGCCCGATGCAGGGCCAGATTTCTCATTCTGGCCTGATATGAAACGTAACCGCCCGATTGTTACCGCCTGCCTGAGGAGAGGCTGTTGTCGTAAGTTCCGTCGTTATTGGCGTCGTTATCGACGTCACATGCGACGGAGGCAGTGGTGCGAGGCGTGGAGATTCTGGGCGTGGAGCGGCGTCGGCGCTGGCCTGATGCGATGAAGCTGGCGATCCTGGCGGAGGTCAACACCAACGGGTGGACCTTGAGCGATGTCGCCCGGCGGCATGACGTGACGCGGCAACATATTTACCAGTGGCGCCACGAGATGCGGGCCAAGGGCTTGTGTCCGTCGGAAGACGCGCCGCAGTTTTTGCCGGTGGAACTGGATATGTCGGCGGACGGACTGCCCGCATTGGCCGCTGGCGGCGATGCGCTGAACGTCACGGTTGTTCTGCGCAATGGCCGGCAACTGCGCTGCCGCGAGGTGATCACCGATACAGCGCTTGCGCGCCTGGTGCGCGTGCTGGAGGCTGCATGATCGGGCCCGGGACTGGCGTGCGGGTTTACCTGTCTTGCGGAGTCTCCGATATGCGCAAGAGCATCACCGGCCTTGCCGCGCTTGTGCAGCAGGGGCTGCGACAGAACCCGGCCGGCGGCGCCGTCTTT
>JBILPK010000211.1:0-5440 GCA_044373875.1 Polymorphobacter sp. | reverse complement strand
CCATGATACGGCCTCGCTGCTCGGCCTCTATCGCCGCCACGACCCCGATGTCGTGCTGCTCGACATGAATTTCGCGCGCGGCCAATCGAGCGGCGCCGAAGGCTTCAAGGCGCTGGAAGTCATCCACGGGTTCGATCCCGATGCCGTCGTCGTCATCATCACCGCCTATGGCGGCGTCAATATCGCGGTGGAAGCGATGAAGCGCGGGGCGAGCGACTTCGTCACCAAGCCCTGGAACAATGAACGGCTGGTCGCCACCATCCAGTCGGCGCGCGCCTTGCGTGCCAGCCGCCGCGCCGCCGCCACGGCGCATCAGAAGATGGCCGAAATCGGCAGCGCGGCGCGGCCCGAAAGCCCGTTGCTCGGCACCTCGCCCGCCATGGGCGGCGTGCTGGCGCTGCTCGATCGCGTCGCCCCCACCGATGCCAATGTGCTGGTGCTCGGCGAAAACGGCACTGGCAAGGAACTGGTGGCGCGCGAACTCCACGCGCGGTCACGGCGCGCCGACAAGCCCTTCCTCGCGGTCGATCTCGGCGCCATCGCCGAAAGCCTGTTCGACAGCGAATTGTTCGGCCATGTGAAGGGCGCCTTCACCGATGCCCGAGCCGATCGCATCGGCCGCTTCCAGGCCGCCGATGGCGGCACGCTGTTCCTCGATGAAATCGGCAATCTGCCGCTCCACCTGCAGCCCAAGTTGCTGACTGCCCTCGAACAGCGGCTGGTGACGCCGGTGGGCAGCAACCGGCAGGTGCCCTTCGATGTGCGGGTGATCGCCGCCACCAACATGGCGCCCGAAGCGCTTGCCGATGAACGCCGCTTCCGGCCCGATCTGCTGTTCCGGCTCAACACCGTCGAACTGACACTGCCGCCGTTGCGCGCCCGGCGCGACGATATCGCGCTGCTTCTGCGCCATTATCTCGGCCATTATGCCCGCAAATACGGCAAGGACCTGCCCGAGATGCCCGCCGAATTGCTGGCGTCGCTGACCAGCTATGACTGGCCGGGCAATGTGCGGGCGCTGCGCCATGCCGCCGAGCGCGCTGTCATCCTGTCGGCGGGGCCGCGCTTCACGCCCGATGATTTCCCGCTGCCGCGCAGCGCCGCCGTGCCTGCCGCCGTCACCCCGGCGATGAGCGAGGATGAAGCCGACATGAACCTCGACCGCGCCGAGCGCCGGATCATCGAGCGGGTATTGCAGAAACACGCCTACAACATCTCGATCGCCGCTGCCGAACTCGGGCTGACGCGCGGCTCGCTGTACCGACGCATGGAAAAGCACGGCCTTTGATGGCGGCTCGCGACCTTGCCGGGCTCGGCCGCCGCTTCGAAATCGGGCTGGCGCTGCGCATCGCGGTGCTGCTCGCCGCCGGCGCGGCGCTGGCCTTTGCGATCAACCAGCCCGGGCTTTATGCCACCACGCTGCTCGCCGGGCTGGTCACCGGCGCGGCGCTCGCCGAACTGTGGCTGTTCCTGCGCCGCACCAACCTCGCCGTCGCGCGCTTCGTCGTCGCGCTCACCCATGGCGATTTCACCCAGGGCTTCAGCGGCGAAGGCGTCGGCGGCGGTTTCGATGCGCTCGGCGCCAGCCTCGATGCCGCCATCGCCCGGCTGCGCCATGAACGCTCCGACACCCAGGACGAGAACCGCTTCCTCGCCGCGCTGATCGACGATGTGCCGAGCCCGTTGCTCAGCATCGATGACCACGGCCATATCAGCCTGCTCAACAAGGCGGCGCGGCGGCTGCTCGGGGCGCGCCCCGATGCCACCAGCCATGGCGACAGCTTCGTCGCCGATATCGCCGCGCTGCGCCCGGGCGATCGCGGCAGCACCCGCATCGTCATCGGCGGGGTGCCGACCGCAGCCTTGCTGTCGATGGCCGAGGTGCGGCTGGCGCGGCGGCCATCGCTGCGCATCGTCTCGGTGCAGCCGATCCAGACCGAGCTGGACCAGGCCGAATTGGCGGCGCAGACCGATCTCGTCCGCGTGCTGACCCATGAAATCATGAACTCGATGACGCCGGTAACGTCACTGTCCGCCACCGCCGCCAAGCTGATCGCCGAAGCCGACAAGGGCGACAATCCGGCGATCACCGATGCCCGCCACGCCATCGAGACGGTGGCGCGGCGCTCCGAAGGCATCATGCATTTCGTGCGCACCTATCGCCAGCTGACCCGTCCGCCCGAACTGCGCCGCAGCCGCGTCGATCTCACCGCGCTGTTCGCCGAGCTCGACCGGCTCTTCAGCAGCGACTGGGCGGCGATTCACCTGGACATCGCGTGCGATCCGCCGGGACTTTGCATCGATGCCGACCCCGATCTTGTCGCACAATTGCTGATCAATCTGCTGCGCAACGCGGCGGAGGCCGCCATCGGTAACGCCGCTGAAGCGGCCACTGGCACCGCCGAAACCCCGCGGGTATCCCTCACCGCCTCCAGCCTGAAGGGCGGCCGCACCGCCATCGACGTCATCGACAATGGACCCGGTATCCCCGAAGCGCTGCGCCACGATGTCTTCCTGCCGTTCTTTTCGACCAAGGCCGAAGGCACCGGCGTAGGCCTCAGCCTTGCCCGCCAGATCGCGCTGGCGCATGGCGGCGCGCTGACCTGCGAACCCGTGGCGCCGCGCGGTACCCGCTTCCGCCTGCTGCTGTGACGGCACGGCGTTGGTAGCGAGCATGGACGCCGCGCGCCGCCTGTGCCAAGGCGCTGCGTGACATGGCGGAACAGCTGACAATGACCCCCGACACCACGCCCTGGTTGCACGGCCAGCTGCGCAGCATTGCCCGGCGCTGGTGGCTGCTGCCGCTCGGCGTGCTGGTCGCGCTGCTGCTCGGCAGCGTCTATCTGCGCCGCGCCGATTACACCTATTCCGCCGAATTGAAGGTCTATGCCGCGCCCTCGTCGAGCGGGTCGCGCCCGGCTTCGGCTCTCGGCGGGCTGGCGGCGCTTGCCGGCATCGGCGGCGGCACCTCCGAAGCCGTCTCGCCCTTCCGCTTCTATCTCGACGGCATTTATTCGACCGAGGTCGCCGCGCGCATGGCGCGCGATCGCAAGCTGATGCGCACGCTGTTCGCCGCCGAATGGGATGGCCAGCGCCAGGCCTGGCGGCAACCCGCCAGCCTGTCGGCGAGCCTGCGCCGCGGTGTCGCCGGGCTGCTCGGCCTGCCACAATTCGGCTGGCACGCCCCCGATGCCGGCCGCATGCAGGCCTATATCGCCGACAATGTCACCATCCGCCAATCGGTGAAGACGCCGATCGCGACGCTGGCCTATGACAATGCCGACCCCAAGTTCGCGGTGGGCTTTCTCGACCAGTTGCACGCCACCACCGACAATTACCTGCGCGAACAACAGACGGCGCGCACCCGCGGCAACATCGATTACCTGGCGCAGAAACTGCGCGAGGTGACGCTTGCCGAACAGCGCCAGGCGCTGGTGACGACGCTGACCGAACAGGAACGCCAGGCGATGCTCGCCTATGGCAATGCCCCCTATGCCGCCGAACCTTTCGACATCGCCACCGCCTCGCTCGAACCCACCAAGCCGCGCGCGCTGCCGCTGCTCATCGGCACGGGCTTTGCCGGGTTGATCCTCGGCATCGTGGCGGCGCTGTGGCTCGGGCGGCGGCGCACGCCCTTGCCGGACAATGGCTGACCCCTGGCGCAGCATTCCCGGCTCGCCGTGTCGGTAAAACGCAACATCATCGCTAATTACGCCGGCAGCGCCGTCACCACGTTGCTGTCGGTGGCGCTGGTGCCAGTCTACATCCGCTATCTCGGCATCGAAGCCTATGCGCTGGTCGGGCTGTTCACCGTCATCCAGATCTGGCTGGCGCTGCTCGATTTCGGCATGACCCCGACGCTGTCGCGCGAGATGGCGCGCTTCACCGCCGGCGCCGTGCCGGTGCAGGCGATCCGCGACCTGCTGCGCAGCCTCGAAATCCTCGCGCTCGGCGTGGCGCTGCTGATCATCGCCGCGCTGGCGCTGGGCGCCGATTATCTCGCCAGCCACTGGCTCGATGCCCGCACGCTGCCGCCGGCCGCCATCGCCCAGGCGATCATCATCATGAGCCTGGTGGTCGCGACGCGCTTTTGCGAAGCACTGTGGCGCAGCGCACTGATCGGGTTGCAGCAACAGGTGTGGTGGAACGGTGCCAATGCGCTGCTGACGATCTTTCGCTATGGCGGCGCCGCGCTGCTCGTCGCCCTTGTCAGCCCGACCACCACGGCGTTCTTCGCGTGGCAGTTGCTGGCGTCGCTGCTCACCCTCGCGGCGTTCGGCTGGAAACTCTATCGCTGCCTGCCCGCCGGCGACCGGCCGGCGCGTTTTTCGGTGGCGGCGCTGGTCGATATCCGGCGCTTTGCCGCCGGCATGATCGGCATCAACCTGCTCGCCGTGCTGCTCACCCAGCTCGATAAATTGATGCTGTCGAAGCTCATCCCGCTCGCCGAATTCGGCCATTACATGCTGGCGACGGCGCTGTCGGGGCTGCTCTATGCGCTGGCGGCCCCCGTTACCCAGGCGCTGACACCGCCGCTGGTCGAGGCCGCGACGCGCGGCGACAGCGCCGCGGTGGCGCGGCTCTACCATGGCGGCGCGCAGCTGATCGCCGTGGTCACAGCGCCGATCGCGCTGCTGCTCATCGGCTTTGGCGGCGATGTAATGCTGCTGTGGACCGGCGATGCCGCGCTGTCGGCCAGGGTGGCGCCGCTGCTGGCGCTTGTCGCGGCGGGCACCCTGCTCAATGTGCTGATGCAACTGCCCTATTTCACCATGGTCGCGCACGGCTGGACGCGACTGTCGCTGGTCTCGAACATCGTCGCCGCCGCGGTGCTGCTGCCGGCGCTGCTGCTGGCGGTGCCGCGTTACGGCGCCCCCGGCGCGGCGCTGGTCTGGATCGTGCTCAACCTCGGCTATATCCTGTTCCAGGTGCCGCTGCTCCACCGCCGCATCCTGCGCGGCGAGATGGCGCGCTGGTATCTCGCCGACCTGGCGCTGCCTTTGCTCTGCGCCGGTGCCGGGCTGGGCGTGATGCTGTTGCTGCGCGGCCAGCTGGCGCCGTCGCGCTGGCAATTGCTGCCGCTGCTGGCGCTGGCCTGGGCGGCCGTGGCGCTGCCGGCGCTGCTGTCGGCCGGCGCCGCCCGCGCCCGCCTCGCGCCGCTATGGGCGCGGTTGCGCGGCGGGCGCTGTCCGCGTTAAAGAACTGGCATGACCGTCACCACCGCCACCGCCGGCCCGCGTTTCACCATCATCATACCCACCCGCGAACGAGCAGCAACGTTGGAATATGCGCTGCGCACCGTTACCGACCAGGATTTCGCCAGCCTCGAAATCATCGTCAGCGACAATGCGAGTACCGACAATACGCGCGCCGTCGTGGAGGCCAATGGCGACCCGCGCATCCGCTATATCAACACCGGCAAGCGGCTCAGCATGTCGCA
>JBILPK010000121.1:0-10807 GCA_044373875.1 Polymorphobacter sp. | reverse complement strand
ACCCCATTCGTTCATGGGACTCTGCGTCCCGTTCGGTGGTGCAAACCGCAATCGAGGTCTGGGGCCTGGGGTCTGGGGCCCCAGCCGCCGGCGGCAATTTTCAGCCGAAATCCAGCCCGATATCGGCCGCCGGCGCGCTTTGCGTGATGCGGCCGACGCTGATGTAGGTCACCCCCGTTTCCGCAATCGCGCGGATGGTCTGGAGGTTGACCCCACCCGATGCCTCGGTCGGCACCCGGCCGCCGACGACCTTCAGCGCGGCGCGCAGCAGCGACGGCGGCATGTTGTCGAGCAGCAAGCGATCCGCCCCTGCTGCCAGCGCCGGGCCGATCTGGTCGATCGAATCGACCTCCACCACCACATTGCGCAGGCCCGCCGCCTTGGCGGCGCGCACCGCGGGCTCGACTCCGCCGGCGACGGCGATGTGATTGTCCTTGATCATCACGCCATCATCGAGGCGCATGCGATGGTTGGTCGCCCCGCCCATCCGCGTCGCGTATTTTTCGATGACCCGCAGCCCCGGCAGTGTCTTGCGGGTATCGAGCAAAATCGCGCCCGTGCCGGCAATCGCCTCGACATATTTGCGCGTCAGCGTCGCGATGCCGGTCAGGTGCTGGACGGTATTGAGCGCCGAGCGTTCCGCCGTCAGCAGCGCCCGGGCATTGCCGGTGATGCGCATCAACGCGGTGCCGGCGGCGGCCTTGTTGCCATCGCGTGCCAGCATCTCGATCGTGCAGTGCGGGTCGAGCGCGCGGAAGAAGGCGGCGGCGAGCGGCAGGCCGGCCACCGTCACCGTATCGCGCGTGTCCATCACCGCGGTGAGCTGCGCCTCGGCCGGGATAACTGCCGCCGAGGTGCGGTCCCCGCCCTCGCCCATGTCCTCGGCCAGCGTGGCGCGGACAAAGGCGTGGATGTCGAAGCCGTCGATATCGAGCGCTTCGGGCTGGAGCCGGGCGATCACAGGCAACGCTCGGTCGCGCTGCGCAACGCCGGCTCGGTGGCGCTGATCGCCGCTTCGATCTCCGAAGCCCTGGCGCCATATTTGTTGGCCAACGCCAGCGCGGCAGCGCGCTGCTGGGCGGCGGGCGCCTGCGTGACCCCATAGGCATCGAGCGCGATCTGGCCGTTGCGGGTACGCGCCACTTCACTGGCGATGCAGCCGCACGTCGCCGCCGGCGTCCGCGCCTCGCAATAGCGCAGGAAGGCGCGGGTGTCGGGGGCGGCCAGCGCCGGGGAGGCGAGCAACATGGTCAGCACAAGCGCGCGCATCGCTTCAATCCCCCCTGATCGGCACGGCCGAGGCGGCTGCCGACATTTCGAGCATCCTGTCGAGCGAGCGCTTCGCCTTGACCCGCACGTCTTCGGGCACCTCGATCTGCGGGGTCAGGTCGCGCAAGGCCAGATAGAGTTTTTCGAGCGTGTTGAGCGCCATGAACGGGCACATGTTGCAGCCGCAATTGCCGTCCGCCCCCGGCGCGCCGATGAAATTCTTGTGCGGCGCCTTCAACTGCATCTGGTGGATGATATTGGGCTCGGTGGCGACGATGATCGTCGGTTCGGGGCTGTTCAGCGCATAGTTGAGGATGCCGCTCGTCGCGCCGACATAATGCGCCAGATCGAGGATCGCCGCCGGGCATTCGGGATGCGCCAGCACCGGCGCCGCCGGGTGAAGCGCCTTGAGCTTCAATAATTCGGTCACCGAGAATTTTTCATGGACGATGCAGCTGCCATCCCAGAGCAGCATGTCGCGCCCGGTCTTGCGGTTGAGCCAGGCGCCGAGATGCTTGTCCGGGGCAAACAGGATCTTCTGGTCGGCGGGCAGCTGGTTGATGATCTTTTCGGCCGACGACGAGGTGACGATGATGTCGCTCTCGGCCTTCACCGCCGCCGAACAGTTGATGTAGGTCAGGCTGATGTGATCGGGATGGGCGCGGCGGAAGCGGGCGAATTCTTCCGGCGGGCAGCTGTCTTCAAGGCTGCAGCCGGCCTTGAGATCGGGCAGCACCACGGTCTTTTGCGGGCTGAGGATCTTCGCGACTTCGGCCATGAACTTGACGCCGCAAAAGGCGATGACGTCGGCCTCGGTCGCCGCCGCCTTGCGCGACAGGTCAAGGCTGTCACCGACGAAATCGGCGATGTCCTGAATTTCGGGGTCCTGATAATAATGCGCCAGGATGACGGCGTTACGCTCCTTGCGCAGCCGGTTGATCTCGACCTTGAGATCGAGCGCCGGGATACCGAGGCCACCAAGCGGGTTGAGGCGTGCGTCCATGCAAAAACTCCTTACGCGGCAAGCTGCCAGCCGGCGCCGGCGGGCAGCACCCGGCCCTGCGCCTGCAAATCGATGAGATGCGCCAGCACCGAACGGCCGGCGGCGGGATGGAGGCGCTTGTCGACCATCGCGTACATCGTCGCGACCATCGCCGGAATCTCGGTAACACCCTCCCCGAGCAGCCGGATGATCTGGTTCTCGCGCTGCTTGCGGTGGCCGATCAGGTGGCGCACGAACCGCTGCGGATCGGTGACCGGCTCGCCGTGGGTCGGATGGTAGATGACGTCGTCGCGATCGAGCAGTTTCTTCAGGCTGGCGATATAATCCGCCATGTCGCCATCGGGCGGCGCCACCACCGTCGTCGACCAGCCCATGACATGGTCGCCGCTGAACAGCGCCTTTTCTTGCCGCAGCGCGAAGCAGAGATGGTTCGAGGTATGCCCGGGGGTCGCCACCGCGGTCAGTGTCCAGTCCGGTCCCTCGATGCTGTCGCCATCGGCCATCACCGCATCGGGGGCATAGGTCGCATCGAAGCCGGCATCGGCGCGCGGGCCATCGTCCGCCAGCACCAGCGGCGCGCAGCCGACGATCAATGCCCCGGTCGCGGCCTGGAGCGCCGGTGCCGCCGGGCTGTGGTCGCGATGGGTGTGGGTGACGACGATATGGCTGACCGTCTCGCCCTTGAGCGTTTCGATCAGCGCCGCGACATGGTCGGGATCATCGGGGCCGGGATCGATGACCGCGACCGTGCCGTGCCCGACGACGAAGGTGCCGGTGCCGGTATAGGAAAACGCCGACGGGTTGTGCGCCAGCAGGCGCCGCACCAGCGGCGAGCGGGCGACCAGCTTGCCATAGGCTTGCGCGTCGGGGTGGGCAGACAGGTCCATGGCGCTGATGTGGCATTGCCCGGCGGGCTTGTGAAGGGCGGACACGTTGCAGCGCGCCCCCGGAAAGCCTAATCCACCCGCGAGGCGAACAAGGACCAGCAAGATGCACCATGACATCATCATCGTCGGCGCCGGCCACGGCGGGGCGCAGGCCGCGGTGCAGCTGCGGCAATCAGGCTTCACCGGCAGCATCGCGATGATCGGCGAGGAACCCGAAATCCCCTATGAACGCCCGCCGCTGTCGAAGGATTTCCTCGCCGGCGAAAAGGAATTCGAGCGGATGCTGATTCGCCCCGCCAGCTTCTGGGCCGATCGCAACATCACCATGCTTACCGGCACCCGCATCATCGCGGTCGATGCCGAGGCGCGCAGTGTCACCACCGCGGCGGGCGATGCCATCGGCTATGAAGACCTGATCTGGGCGACCGGCGGCGCGCCGCGCCAGCTCAGCTGCCCGGGGCATGATCTCGCCGGCATCCACGCCATCCGCACCCGCGCCGATGTCGAGGCGCTCAAGGCCGATCTGGCGGGCGCGCTGCGCATCGCCATCGTCGGCGGCGGCTATATCGGGCTGGAGGCCGCCGCCGTGCTGTCGAAGATGAGCAAGCAGGTCACCGTCCTCGAAGCCATGGACCGGGTGCTGGCGCGCGTCGCCGGCCAGGCGCTGTCGGCGTTTTACGAAGCCGAGCACCGCGCCCATGGCGTCATCATCCGCACCGGCGAACTCGTCACCGCGGTCACCGGCACGGACGGCCGCGCCACCGGGGTGACGCTGGCCAGCGGCGAAACCATCGCCGCCGATCTGATCATCGTCGGCATCGGCATCATCCCCGCCGTGGCGCCGCTGCTGGCGGCCGGCGCGCAGGGCGGCAATGGGGTGGACGTCGATGATGTCTGTCGCACCAGCCTGCCGCACGTCTTTGCCATCGGCGATTGCGCCACCCATGCCAACGCCTTCGCCGGCGGCGCGCATATCCGGCTCGAATCGGTGCAGAACGCCAATGACATGGCGAACACGGTGGCCAAGCTGCTCACCGGCACCGCCAAGCCCTACCACGCCGTGCCGTGGTTCTGGTCGAACCAATATGATTTGCGGCTGCAGACCGTCGGTCTGTCGACCGGCTATGACGCGGTCGTCCAGCGCGGCGACACCGCGGCACGCGCCTTCAGCCTCATCTACCTCAAGGCCGGCCGGGTCATCGCGCTCGATTGCGTCAACAGCGTGCGCGATTACGTCCAGGGCAAGGCGCTCGTCGAACAGGGCGTGATCGTCGATCCGGCGCTGCTCGCCGATGTCGAGATCCCGCTCAAGGCTCACCACCCCGCCTGACACTTTGCGCCATTCCCACGCGCGCCGCGCTGGTCTAGGTTGCCGTATACGTCAGCTTGGGGAGAAGACCGGTGGCAGACACTGGCGAGACTTGGGATTTCATCATCGTCGGCGCCGGCAGCGCCGGCTGCGTGCTCGCCAACCGGCTGTCGGCCGATCCGGCAACGCGGGTGCTGCTCATCGAAGCCGGCGGCAACGATACCAGCATGATGATCCACATGCCCGCCGGCATCGCCGAGCTGATCTCCCCCGAAAAGGCCAATCCGCACAATTGGGGCTTCTGGACCGAGCCACAGACCGAGCTTGGCAACCGCAAGCTGTTCTGGCCGCGCGGCCGCACCGTCGGCGGATCGTCCTCGATCAACGGCATGGTCTATATCCGCGGCCATGCGAGCGATTACGACCGCTGGGCGCAATTGGGCCTGACCGGCTGGGGCTGGGCCGATGTGCTGCCCTATTTCCGCAAGTCCGAAGACAGCGACCGCGGTTCGGACGAATTCCACGGCTCGGGCGGCCCGCTCCACACCAGCCGCAAGGGCGCGCTGCCGCATGTCCTCAACACGGTGTTCATCGATGCCGCAGCGCAGGCCGGCTATCCGCGCACCGATGATTTCAATGGGCCGCAGTTCGAAGGCGCCGGCATGTACGACGCGACGATCAAGGACGGCAGCCGCTTTTCCGCCGCCAAGGGCTATCTGACCCCGCAAGTCCGCGCCCGGCCCAACCTCGAAATCCGCACCCAGGTCCAGGTCGAGCGCGTCACCTTCGACGGCAAGCGCGCCACCGGCATCGCCTACAAGCAGGGCGGCGTCGCCGCGACGGCCCAGGCCCGCGAAGTCATCCTGTGCGGTGGCGCGATCAATTCGCCGCAATTGCTGATGCTGTCGGGCATCGGCCCGGCCGAACATCTGAAAGCCATGGGCGTGCCGGTGGTGCACGACAGTCCCGATGTCGGCGGCAATTTGCAGGACCATCTCGACATGATCGTGCAATGGGAATGTTCGCAACCCATCACGCTCAACGGCAATTCGAAATTCCTCAACAAACTGAAGGCATTGGGCCTGTGGGTCTTTGCCAAGACCGGCAATGGCGCGCACATGCCGACCTCGTCGGGCGCCTTTTTGTCGAGCCGCGAAGGCCTGGCGGCGCCCGATCTGCAGATCCATTTCATGCCCTACCGCGGCGAACCGCATGGCCGCGGCACGATGAACCCGGCGCATGGCTATCAGATGCACATCTGCCAGCTGCGCCCCGAAAGCCGCGGCACCGTGCGCCTCGCCTCCCCCGATCCGCTGGCGCACCCCGCCATCGATCCGCGTTACCTGGCCGCGCCCGAAGACGTCGAAACCCTGTATCGCGGCGTCGAAATGGCGCGCGAGATCGGCCGCCAGCCGGCGTTCAACGCCTATCGCATCAGCGAAACCTGGCCTGGTCCTGCCGGCAAGGACCGCGAATCGACCATCGCCATGATGCGGCAATGGGGCGAAACCATCTACCACCCGGTCGGCACCTGCCGCATGGGGGTCGATGAAAAAGCGGTCGTCGATGGCAGCTTGCGCGTCAACGGTGTCGAAGGGCTGCGCGTCATCGATGCGTCGGTGATGCCCTATCTCGTGTCGGGCAACACCAATGCCCCCACCATCATGATCGCCGAAAAGGCCGCCGACCTGATCGCCCAGCGCCAGAAGCTTGAACGCCAATTGGGCATCGCCGCGTGACTGTCACGCCGTTCTCCATCCCGGTCGAGCCGCTCGAAGTCGCGCTGATCCGCTCGCGCGTCGGGGCGTTTCGGTTTTTCGAGGAGCCCGAGAACGCCGGCTGGAGCCACGGCGCCAACCGCGCCTACATGGAACGGCTGCGCACCTACTGGCTCGAGGAATTCGACTGGCCGAAAGCGGTCGCGCATCTCAACCGCCACCCGCAAGTCCGAGTTGATGTCGGAGACGGCTTCCACCTCCACGCCATCCACCGCCGCTCGTCGCGGCCCGATGCGCGGCCGCTGCTCATCGCGCATGGCTGGCCGGGGTCGATCCTCGAATTCGATGCGATCATCGAACGCCTGGCCGAACCCGAGGATGCGTCGCAACCGGCTTTCCATGTCGTCGCGCCCTCGCTGCCCGGCTATGCCTGGTCCGACAAGCCGAAGAATCCCATCGGCCCGCGCGGTGTCGCGGCGCTGTACGACACGTTGATGGGCGTGCTCGGCTATGACCATTTCATCTACCAGGGCGGCGACTGGGGTTGCGTCATCGGCGGCTGGATGGGGCTCGATTCGCAGCGCATCACCGCGCTGCACATCAACGGCTATGGCCTGCGCAGCGCCGACATGGCGCCCGAATCCCCCGCTGATATCGCCTGGCTGCAAAAGGCCATGGTGATCCGCGATACCGAAACCGCCTATCTGCAACTCCAGGGCACCAAGCCGCAGAGCCTGGGCTTTGCGATGATGGATTCGCCGATGGGCGTCGCGGCGTGGTTTGCCGAAAAATTCGTCGGCTGGTCGGATGTGCCGGGGCGGTTCAGCGACCCACCCTTCAGCTTCGACCAGATGCTGACCAACATCATGATCTATCTGACGACGCGCAGCTTCCTCAGCGCGACGTGGATCTATCGCGGCATGTTCCTCGAAGGCGGCTTCGGCATTCCCGAGGGGCGCCGCATCGAAGTGCCGACGGGCGTCGCCAGCTTCCCGCACGACCTGCTGCTGTTCCCGCCGCGGCCGATGGTCGAGCGCGGTTACAATGTCGTGCACTGGACCGACATGCCGCGCGGCGGCCATTTCGCCAGCTTGGAGGAACCCGAACTGCTGCTCGCCGATTTGCGGGCGTTCGTCGCGGGGTTGTGATTTCGCTTTTCACGGATTTGCCGGCGACGCTGGCGGGGCCCGAATGGCGCGTCGAACCCGGGCTGCTGCCCTATGCCGAAGCCGTGGCGACGATGGAGGACCGCGTCGCCGCGATCCGCGCCGGCACCGCGCCCGAACTGGTCTGGCTCGTCGAGCACCCGCCGATCTACACCGCCGGCACCAGCGCCGAGCCGCATGAACTGCTCAGCCCCGATCGCTTTCCGGTCTTCGCCACCGGGCGCGGCGGCAAATACACCTATCACGGCCCCGGCCAGCGCATCGCCTATGTGATGCTCGATCTCGATGCGCGCGGGCGTGACCTGCGCGGCTATGTGGCCGCACTCGAAGCCTGGATCATCGCCGCGCTCGCCGATCTGGGGGTCGCGGCGCGGGTCATTCCCGGCAAGATCGGCGTATGGACCGACAGTCCCGCCAGCGAAGCCGGCACCACCAGAAGCGCCGGTCCCGCCAAGATCGCCGCGATCGGCGTGCGCGTGCGGCGCTGGGTCAGCTATCATGGTCTGGCGATCAACGTTGCCCCCGACCTGGGGCACTTCGGCGGCATCGTGCCGTGCGGCCTGCCCGATCCGGTGACCAGCCTGTCGGTTCTTGGCCGGCCAGCGACGCTCGCCGATGTCGACGATGCCCTCGCCCGGCATCTGCCGGATCTGCTCGCCCGGCTCGGTCAGGCCTGATTCAGCCTGCGACGAGACGTGCAACAAACTTGTTGTCATGCCCCTTGAGGCTAAATTGAATTGTGCTAATGTCTACCTCGGTTGGGGGATAAGGGCGAACCGACCCAACTCGGTCCTGGGTCCAGGATTCACCTTAAGGAGATTAAAATGGCTGATATCGTTTCGAAGCTGAAGACCGCCGCTCTCGTTGCCGGCGCTGCCCTGTTCGTCGTCGCCTGCGGCGAAAAGGCTGCTGAACCCGCTGCTGAGCCGGCAACCACCGAAGCCGCTCCGGCTCCGGAATCCGCTCCGGCCGCCGACGCCGCTGCCGCCGATGCGATGGCCGCTCCGGCTGCCGACGCCGCTGCTCCGGCTGCTGATGCCGCTGCTCCGGCCGACGCAATGGCCGCACCGGCCGCTGAAGCCGCACCGGCCGAAGCCAAGTAAGCTCGACATCGTCGCAGCTTAGTTTAGGAAAGGGCCACCGAAAGGTGGCCCTTTTTTTGGGGAAGGAGAGATCAATGAGCCTCGCAGAAATTACCGATCAGATGACCTCGCGCATCGGCGCCGGCGGCAACTTCAAGAAGTCGGTCAAGTTCGATTTCGGTGATGACGGTGTCGTCCGCATTGATGACAAGGTGACACCGCCCATCGTCGACAATGAAAACGCCGCGACCGATTGCACCATCAAGGTCAAGCTCGCCGATTTCATGGACATCGCCAGCGGCAAGCAGAACGCCCAGATGGCGTTCATGATGGGCAAGCTGAAGGTCGAAGGCGACATGTCGGTCGCCATGCAGCTCGGCACCATCCTGGGCTGATCCGACACATCAGGTTGGACAGCGCCGCATCGCTGCGGCAGAAGGCAGACACCGGTCATGGCGCGCCATGACCGGTGTTCTGGCACTTCCTGCGCTAACGGGTATCAAAAATGAAGCATGGCTGGACGATCTCGCTGCTGGCGGCTGTCGCCTTGGCCGCCGCCCCGCCCGCAACGGCCGCAGGCAAGAAACCGCCCGCCAGGATCGCCAAAAACGCCCCCGCCAAGAAGCCGGTCATCAAGGCCCCGGTGGTCGCGATGGCGCCGTCGGTGCCCGGCGGTTTCATGGTCCCCAAGGCCGTCGTGCTGCGCAATCCGTCGGCGGCGGAAGCCGCCGCCAATGCGGTGTGGAACGTGCGCGCAGGGCTGAATGTCGCCGCGCTCCAGTGCCAGTTTTCGGGCTATCTCAAGACCGTCAAGAACTACAATGATTTCCTGAAGCACCATGGCGACGAGCTGGTCGCGGCGCAGCAGACCATGATCGGCCATTTCCGCCGCACTGACGGCGCCCGTGCCGCCAGCAGCTTCGACCAGTATACGACGCGCACCTACAACAGCTATTCGACGCTCGATGCGCAATATGCCTTTTGCGATGCCGCCGGCCGCGTCGGCCGCCTGGTGCTGGCGCTGCCCAAGGGCAAGCTGACCGGCATGGCGCTGACGCTGCTGCCGCAGGTGCGCCAGTCGCTGACGCAGCAGGCGCTGTCTCCGGCGCTGGCAATCATGCCGATGGCGGCGATGCCGCTGCCCGAGATCGAGATCCCGGCCTGATCAGCCGAGCAGTTTCTCGATATCGGCTTCCAGCGCCTCGGGCTTGGTCGCCGGCGCATAGCGATCGACCACCGCGCCATTGCGATCGATCAGGAACTTGGTGAAATTCCACTTGATCGCTTCGGAGCCGAGCAGCCCGGGGGCCTGTTTCTTCAAATCCTGCCACAACGGGTCGGCGCCATCGCCATTGACGTTCACCTTGGCGAACATCGGGAAATCCACGTCATAGGTCAGCTTGCAGAAATTGGCGATTTCGTCCTCGTCGCCAGGTTCCTGGGCGCCGAACTGGTTGCAGGGAAAGCCGAGCACGGTGAATCCCTTGGCGGCATATTTCTTCTGCAGCGCCTCAAGCCCTGCATATTGCGGGGTAAAACCGCATTTGCTGGCGGTATTGACGATCAGCAGCACCCGCCCGCGCCAGGCGCCCAGCGAAACGCTGCGCCCGTCGATCGCCTTGGCGTGGTGACCATAGATATCCGGCATGTCGCTCTCCTTTGCTGGCCAGCCTATGTCGTCGCCACCGGCTGGGCAAGCATTTGCCCCGCCAGCGCCGCGCTGAAATGTCGGCGGCACAGCGCGACATAGCGATCATTGCCGCCGATTTCGGTCTGTGCGCCGGCAGCCACCGCCCGGCCCGTCGCATCGATGCGCAGGTTCATGATCGCCTTGCGGCCGCATTCGCACACCGATTTGATCTCGTGCAGGGCATCGGCGATCGCCAGCAACGCCGCGCTGCCCGGGAACAACGCGCCCAGGAAATCGGTGCGCAAGCCATAGCAGAGCACCGGGATGCCGAGATCGTCGCAAACCCCGGCGAGCTGCCAGACCTGCGCCGCGGTCAGGAACTGCGCTTCGTCGACAAGCACGCAATCGACCCGCGCGGCCCGGTGTTCGGCGGCGATGATCGCGGCGAGGTCGGTATCGCCGGCAAAGGGCGTCGCCGGCGCCTCCAGCCCGATCCGCGAGGCGATCATCCCGCTGCCGCTGCGATTGTCGAGCGCCGCCGTGAACAACAGCGTGCGCATGCCTCGCTCGCGATAGTTGAAGCTCGATTGCAGTAGCACGGTCGATTTGCCGGCGTTCATCGAGGCATAATAGAAATACAGCTTGGCCATCGCCCCCTTGTCGACTGCGCGCCGCTCGCGGTCAACGCCATCGCATCGCCCCCCGCCCGGGGTGGTCGAATGACGTATGGCGGCCAGGCCGGG
>JBILPK010000219.1:0-5071 GCA_044373875.1 Polymorphobacter sp. | reverse complement strand
GATCCGTGTGCGGCGAATATCGGGGATTCTCCGACTGTCGCATTCCTGCAACAGATTAAAACGAACAACGGCCCGTTCTGATAATTATCTTGCCAGTTACGCGGCACTGATATCAGCTTCGGTCTGCAAGGCGGGACCAAGGCCAAAAATGGCCATCCCGCGGGGATGACGCGGTTTTCGAAATTTCGCGTGCCGGGGGCACGCTTCGGAAGCCCGGGGTCCTTGCGTGCAGGGTGCGTTCGGCATCGGGCATCGCGTTGCGGGGGAGGCCCCATGGTTCACAACAAGAGGCCAGACATGAACGTGATGATCAAGAAGACAGCAGCGTCGCTGCCGGTACTCGCCCTGGCAATGCTCGCCGGAGCGGCCAATGCCCAGACCGCGCCCGCGGTCGCTCAGGCAGCACCGGACAAGGGCGATGAAACCATTGTCGTTACCGGCACGCGCCGTACCGACCGCACGGTGTCGGAAAGCCCCGTCCCGATCGATGTGTTCACAGCGGACGACTTCAAGGCCCAGCCGTCACCGCAATTGTCGCAGATCATCAAGACCCTGGTGCCGTCGTTCAACACGAACCGCAACCTGCTTGGCGATGCCTCGGCCTTTGTCCGCCCGCCCAACCTTCGCGGCCTGCCGGCCGATCAGATCCTCGTCCTGATCAACGGCAAGCGCATGCACCGTTCGGCGCTGGTCAACGTTGCCGGCGATGCCTTGAACGTCGGCTCGCAAGGCCCCGACCTGTCGCAGATTTCCTCGCCCGCCGTTTCGCGGATCGAAGTCCTGCGCGATGGCGCCGCCGCCCAATACGGATCGGACGCCATTGCCGGCGTCATCAACATCAGCCTCAACCGCGCCGATGAAGGCATCAACCTGTCCGCCCGCTACGGCCAGACCTATGTCGGCGATGGCAAGGACGTCCAGTTGACGGGCAACGCCGGCTTCAAGCTCGGCGAAGGCTTCATCAACGTGACGGGTGAATTCATCGACCAGGGTGTCTGGGACCGCTCCGTCGCGCGCCCCGAAATCGCGCCGCTGATCGCCGCTGGCATCAAGCCCAAATACGCGACCGGCAACCGCCTCGGCCAGCCCGAAAACCGCGCCTATCGTTTCGTCTTCAACTCGGCGATCCCGGTTGGCGATGACGAAGTCTATGCCTTCGGCAACTATGGCTACCAGCGCCAGGGCAACGACTTCAACTATCGGCGCCCGCGCGCCGTCACGGCGCAGGACATTCCGCTGCGTCCCGGTACCGGCAGCTTCGGCAAGTCGATCGGCACCCCGGCCTATCTCGATCGCATCGGCACCGATGCCGCCACCGGCCGGCCTATCTACGATGCCGAAGGCCGCACCTTCGACGATGTCTCGATCTTCCCGAACGGCTTCGTGCCGTTCTTCGAAGGCACCAACGAGGACATGTCGCTGACCGCCGGCTACAAGGGCGAAACCGATTTCGGCCTGACCTTCGATGCCACGGGCAGCTATGGCCGCAACCAGATCCGTTATTTCATGAACGAGACGCTGAACCCGTCACTCGGCCCCGCCTCGCCCACCGAATTCTACCTCGGCAAGCTGGTGCAGCAGGAATACAACGCCAACCTCGATTTCTCGTACAAGACCGACATCGGCTTCGCCAAGCCGCTGTTCATCGCCGCCGGCTTCGAATTCCGGCGCGAGACTTATGAAGTCGGGCTGGGCGATCGCGCGTCGTGGGAACCGGGCATCTATGGCTCGCAGCTGGTCGAACGCAACGACGGCACCCGCTTCAACGTGACCAAGCCCGTCGGCGCCAACGGCTTCCCGGGCTTTGGCCCCGATTCGGTGGTCGAAGGCGGCCGCAACAGCTATTCGGCCTATCTCGATCTCGAAGCCGATCCGGTTGAAAACCTTTCGATCGGGCTCGCGGGCCGCTTCGATCATTTCAACGATTTCGGCAGCACCGTGAACGGCAAGGTCAGCCTGCGCTATGCCTTCAACGATGTGATCGCCGTTCGCGGTGCCGCCTCGACCGGGTTCCGCGCCCCGACGCCGGGCCAGCAGTTCACCCAGAACGTCCAGACGGCCTTCCCGCAGGGCAGCCCGGTGCCGGTTGCCATCGCCACCGCGCGGCCCGATTCGACCGTCGCCGGCTATTATGGCGCCATCCCGCTGACGCCGGAAAAATCGACCAGCTTCTCGGGCGGCCTCGTGCTCACCCCGGGCAGCGGCCTGAACGTCACGGTCGATTACTATAATATCCGTGTCCGCGATCGTATCGGCATCACCAGCAACGTCACCGTGACCGGCGCCGACCAGATCGCCCTCGCCGCGCTCGGCGTGCCGACCGCCTTCGATCTTGGCCAGGTGAATTACTTCACCAACGGCTTCCGCACCCGCACCCAGGGTGTCGATCTCGTGGTCTCGCATCGCGGCAGCACGAGCTTTGCCTCGTTCAACACCAGCCTTGCCGTCAACTACAACCGCACCAAGGTGACCGGGCGCGAAACCATCGCCTTGTCGGCGGTCCGGCCAACCGACACGCGCGTGCTGTCGCTGATCGACAATACCCGCCTTGGCAACATCGAGGATTCGAACCCGCGGTGGCGTGCCGTGCTGTCGGAATCGGTATCGGCCGGCATCTTCGACATGACCGCCCGCCTCAATTATTTCGGCAAGTTCAAGACCTATTTCGCACCGATCGGCAGCATCCCTGCCGGTGTCGATCCGGTGGCGTTCCGGGCGCTCTATCCGGCCCCCAACCCCGCCGGCAATGTCGGCGAATGGTCCAAGGAATTCGGGGCCGAAGTCAGCCTCGATCTCGAAGTCGGCGTGACGTTGGCCGAACGCTTCCGCTTCGCCTTGGGTGCCGAAAACCTGTTCGACAACTACCCCGAACGCGAAACGCGCAACGCCTACCCGTCGACCGGCGGCCAGGCCAATGGTTCGCTGTATCCCGGGTCGGCCCCGCTGGGGCAGATGGGCGGCTTCTGGTACCTGCGCGCCACGGCCAAATTCTGATCGCAACAACTTGGGTTGCGGATGCGGGCGGCGGGGTTATCCTGTCGCCCGTATTCGTGTCTGCTCGCCTTCAACCGCAAAGGAACCTCAATATGAAGAAGCTGTTCACCGGGCTGCTGCTCGCCGCTGCTGTTGCCGCCACGCCCGCAAGCGCTGCCGAAATCAAGCGCATCGGCAACACCCCCCAGGCCAATATCCTGACCGGCGCGATCGTGCCGATGGGCGCCGAAGTCTTCCATCTGTCGGGGCAGCTCGCGTCGCCGATCGATGCGACCAAGCCGCCGACCGGGGTTGAATCCTTTGGTGACACCAAGACCCAGACGGTCAGTATCTTCAACAAGATCAAGACCATCCTGGCGGCGCAGGGCTATGCCATGTCGGACATCTTCAAGATGACCGTGTTCGTGACCGCCGCCCCCGGCATGGAAGGCAAGATGGATTTTGCCGGTTTCAACGCCGGCTACCGCGAATTCTTCGGCACCGCCGAAAACCCCAACAAGGTGGCGCGTTCGACGGTGCAGGTTGCCGGGCTGGCGGGTCCGTATTTCCTGATCGAGATCGAAGTGACCGCGGCGAAGGTCGGCCCGATGATGCACAAGGCAATGTAAGCGCTGTTTCTGCCATCCCGGGCTTGACCCGGGACCCAGCTTTCTTTGCGCCGATCCCGACCGGACTTCCGGTTCGGCGGGGCGTTTTGGTTTCAAAACCCCCTCTCCCGCTTGCGGGAGAGGCGAGAGACGGCGCAGCCGGCCCGGGTGCGGTGTTCTTCAGCGTGGAGGTTCGGGCACACCCTCACCCGGCGCACTGGCGCGCGTCTCGCCTCTCCCGCAGGCGGGAGAGGGATAAAAAAAGAGCACGGGCAAAGCCCGTGCTCACGTCAGACGGGTTCGGCCGGCAGAAGCGCCGGCCGCCCCACTGGCCGGCCTTGCGCGAGTCCGCGCGCAACTTTCGTTGCGCGCAGGCCGCGCAACGGCTCAGTAGACTTCAAAAAGCCCGGCAGCGCCCATGCCGCCGCCGACACACATCGTCACCACGACATATTTCGCACCGCGACGCTTGCCTTCGATGAGCGCGTGGCCGGTGCAGCGTGCGCCGGTCATGCCATAGGGATGGCCGATCGAGATCGCCCCGCCGTTGACGTTGAGGATCGACTGGTCGATGCCGAGCACATCGGCGCAATGCAGCACCTGCACGGCAAAGGCTTCGTTCAATTCCCACAGGCCGATGTCGTTCATCGTCAGGCCGTTGGCCTTGAGCAGCTTGGGGATGGCATAGATCGGGCCGATGCCCATTTCGTCGGGCTCGAGACCCGCCACCGCCATGCCGCGATAGGCGCCGAGCGGGGTGAGGCCGCGGCGTGCGGCTTCCTTGGCTTCCATCAGCACGCTGGCCGAGGCGCCGTCCGAAAGCTGGCTGGCGTTGCCGGCGGTGATGACACCGCCATCGAGCACCGGCTTGAGGCCGACAAGGCCGGCGAGGGTGGTTTCGGGCCGGTTGCCTTCGTCCTTCGACGTGGTGACTTCGTGATAGCTGACTTCCTTGGTCTCCTTGTTGACCATCGCCATCTTCGACGTCATCGGCACGATTTCATCATCGAACTTGCCGGCCTGTTGCGCCGCGGCGGTGCGCATCTGCGACTGGAAGCTGTATTCGTCCATGCGGTCGCGGGCGATGTTGTAGCGCTTGGCGACGACTTCGGCGGTCTGCAGCATCGGCATGTAGATGGCGGGGTGCATGGCGAGCAGTTCCGGGTCACCACCGACGCGCATTTCGGCGGTCTGCACCATCGAGATCGATTCGACCCCGGCACCAACGGCAATCGTCATGCCATCGACGATGATCTGCTTGGCGGCGGTGGCGATCGACATCACGCCCGACGAGCACTGGCGATCCATCGACTGGCCCGACACGGTGACCGGCAGGCCGGCACGCAGCAGCGCGGTGCGCGCGATGTTGCCGCCCTGGACGCCCTGCTGCAACGCCGAGCCCATGATGACATCATCGACTTCGGCGCCTTCGATGCCGGCGCGCGCTACGGCGTGCTTGATGGCATGGCCGGCCAGCGTCGGCGACGGCG
>JBILPK010000210.1:0-5474 GCA_044373875.1 Polymorphobacter sp. | reverse complement strand
GTCGGCGCGCTCGTCGCGCTGCTGACCAGCTTCTATTCGTGGCGGCTGGTGTTCCTGACCTTTTACGGTGCCCCGCGCTGGGCGGCGTCGGAGCATATCCAGCATGCGCTCCACGATGCCCACGGGCACGGCGATCACGCGCACGGCCATGATGACCACCACGCCCCGGCAACGGGCGACGGCGGCTATCACCCGCACGAAAGCCCGCCTTCGATGCTGATCCCGCTTTTCATCCTCGGCGCCGGCGCGCTCGGTGCCGGCTGGCTGTGGCACGAACAGTTCGTCGGGGCCGAAGAAGGCGCCGGCTTCTGGCGCGGCAGCCTCGCCTTCCGCGAACATCTCATGCACGCCATGCACGAAGTCCCGGCCTGGGTGGTGTGGACGCCGTCGGTGGCGTTCTTCGCCGGACTTGGCGCTGCCTGGTTCGCCTATCTCAAATCGCCTGAACTGCCCGGCAAGGTGGCAGGCGCCGTCCCGGCGCTCTATCGCTTCCTCACCCACAAATGGTATTTCGACGAGCTCTACGACGCGATCTTCGTGCGTCCGGCGTTCGCCATCGGCCGTTTCCTGTGGGTGCGCGGTGACCAGCAGACCATCGATCGCTTCGGCCCCGATGGTGCTGCCGCGGCGGTGGCGAGCGGCGCACGTGCAGCCGGGCGTTTCCAGTCGGGCTATGTCTATTCCTATGCGCTGGTCATGCTGATCGGGCTCGCTGCGGCGGCTGCCTGGTTCATGCCCGGCCTGTCGCTGGCGGCCAAATAATGCCGATGCTGTCGTTGATGATCCTACTGCCGGTCGCGGCGGCGCTGCTGCTGGCGGTGCTGCCGGCCGATGCCGGGCGCGCGCGTGTCCTCGCGCTCGCGGTAACGCTCGTCGAACTCGCGCTGGGGCTGATGCTCTGGGCGGGCTTCGACAATGCCGGCCCGGCGTTCCAGTTCAGCGAAAAGCTGCCGCTGTTCGCTCCCTATCTCGATTGGAGCCTCGGTATCGATGGCATCGCGCTGATGCTGATCCTCCTCAGCGTCTTCCTGATGCCGCTGTGCATCCTTGCCAGCTGGGAAAGCGTCCAGAAACGCGTGCCCGAATACATGGCGGCCTTCCTCGTCATGGAAGCGCTGATGATCGGCACCTTCGCGGCGCGCGACATCTTCCTGTTCTACCTGTTCTTCGAAGCCGGGCTGATCCCGATGTTCCTGATCATCGGCATCTGGGGCGGGGCGCGGCGAATCTACGCCTCCTACAAATTCTTCCTTTACACGCTGCTCGGCTCGGTACTGATGCTCGTCGGCATGCTCTACATGGTCGGCGAGGCCGGCAGCACCGATATCGGGGTGCTTTCGGCGTACAACTTCGATCCCCGTGCGCAATTCTGGCTGTTCCTCGCCTTCTTCGCCTCGTTCGCGGTCAAGATGCCGATGTGGCCGGTCCACACCTGGTTGCCCGACGCGCACGTCGAAGCACCGACCGCGGGATCGGTAATCCTTGCCGGCGTGCTGCTCAAGCTCGGCGGCTATGGCTTTGTGCGGTTCAGCCTGCCGATGTTCCCCGATGCCTCGGCGCAGCTGATCTGGCTGGTGTTCGGCCTGTCGATGGTCGCGGTCGTCTACACCTCGCTCGTCGCGCTGGTGCAGAACGACATGAAAAAGCTCATCGCCTATTCGTCGGTCGCCCACATGGCCTTCGTCACGGCGGGGCTGTTCGCGCTCAACACACAGGGCATCGAAGGCGCGCTGGTCATGATGCTCAGCCACGGTCTCGTTTCGGGCGCCTTGTTCCTGTGCGTCGGCGTCATCTACGACCGCCTGCACACCCGCGAGATCGCGCGTTACGGCGGGCTCGCCAACAACATGCCGCGCTATGCGTTGCTGCTGATGTTCTTCACCATGGCGTCGGTCGGCCTTCCGGCCACCTCGGGCTTCGTCGCCGAATTCCTCGTGCTGCTCGGGCTTTATCAGACGAGCAGCTGGGCGACCTTCGTGATGACCACCGGCATCATCCTCGGTGCCGCCTATATGCTCTGGCTCTATCGCCGCGTCGTCTTCGGGACAGCAGCGGGCGATGACACCCGCGCCATGGCCGATCTCAGTATGCGCGAAATCGCCATCCTCGTGCCGATCGCGCTCGCCGTGCTGTGGATGGGCATCTATCCCAAAAGCTTCCAGGATCCGATGAAGCCCGGGGTCGCCGCCATCGTCGCCCGCCTCGAGGGCCGCGCGCTGGCGACGCTGCCGACCGACATGACGCTTGTGCCCGGCACCGCGGCCCCCGCCGCCGCCGAAGGGACGCACCGATGAACCCGACCTTTGCTTCCATCGCCATCGCCGGCCCCGAAGCCGTGCTCACCGCCGGCGCGCTGTTCACCCTGATGCTCGGCGCCTTCGGCGGCGGCGACAAGGTATTGAAGGCGCTGACCTGGATCGCCGTGCTGATCGTCGCCGTCGCCGGGCTGACCCTGCTCGATGATCCGGCCGGCGTGCAGATGGCGTTCGGCGGGCTGTATGTCGCCGATGGCTTTTCGGCGTTCCTGAAGGTGCTCATCCTGTCGGCCTCGGCGGCATCGATGCTGATGGCCTTGCCCTATCTCGCGACCGCCAAGACCGGGCGTTTCGAATATCCGGTGCTGCTCATGCTGGCGACGCTGGGCATGTGCATGATGGTGTCGGCGAACGACCTGCTGTCGCTGTATGTCGGGCTCGAGCTGCAATCGCTCGCCGCCTATGTACTGGCGGCCTTTCATCGCGGCGAATCGAAATCGTCGGAAGCCGGGCTGAAATATTTCGTCCTGGGCGCGCTCGCCTCGGGCATCCTGCTCTATGGCATCACGCTGGTGTACGGCTTTGCCGGGACCACTGGCTTTACGGCCATCCATGATGTGCTCCTGGGGCAAAGCGAACGCTCGCTCGGCGTGCTGTTCGGGCTGGTCTTCATCCTGTCGGGCCTCGCCTTCAAGATTTCGGCGGTGCCCTTCCACATGTGGACGCCCGACGTCTACGAAGGCGCACCGACTCCGGTGGCGGCGTTCTTCTCGGCCGCCCCCAAGGCCGCTGCGCTCGGCCTGATGGTGCGTGTGCTGATCGGTGCCTTTGGCCCGATGGCGGTCGATTGGCAGCAGATCGTCTTTTTCCTGTCGGTCGCCTCGATGATCCTGGGGGCGGTCGGCGCCGTCGGCCAGACCAATATCAAGCGACTCCTCGCCTATTCGTCGATCGCCAATATCGGCTTCGCGCTGGTCGGGCTGGCGGCAGCGACCGAACAGGGCATCGGCGCGCTGCTGTTCTATACCGCCGTCTATCTGGCGATGACTCTCGGCAGCTTCCTCGTCATCCTGCAACTGCGCCGCCCCGATGGCGCGCCGGTCGAAGCGATCGCCGATCTCGCCGGCCTGTCGAAAACCAGCCCGGCGCTCGCCTGGGGGCTGACGATCTTCATGTTCAGCCTCGCCGGCATCCCGCCGCTGCTCGGCTTCTGGCCCAAGTTCGCGGTGTTCCAGGCGGCGGTCGCCGCGGGCCTCATCCCGCTCGCCATCATCGGCTTTGTCGCCTCGGTGGTCGCCGCCTTTTATTACCTCCGCCTCATCAAGGTGATGTTCTTCGATGAACCCGGCGTGCCGGCCACCAGCATCGGCGGGCGCACCAACGGCGCGATGATCGCCGTGGCGGCGCTGTTCTGCTCGCCGCTCGGCATGCTCGCCATCACGCCGCTGGTCGCTGCCACCGGCCGTGCCGCGGCAGCGCTGTTCGCGGTCGCGGGTTGACCGCGCCGGCCTTTACCCACCTCGCCGACGTGGGTTCGACCAATGACTGGCTGCTCGAACGCGCCGTCGGTCAGGCAGATGGTCATTGGGTGATAGCCGACCGCCAGACTGCCGGGCGCGGCCGCCGTGGGCGGGCCTGGGGCGATGGCGCGGGCAATCTCATGGCGTCGGTGATCGTGCGGGCCAATGGGGCGGTGCAGCAGTTGTCGTTCGTGGCGGCTTTGGCGTTGCTGGAGGCGTTGGAAGCAGGGGAAGGGCAGGGGTCTGAGACCCCTGCACCCCGCTTTTGGCTGAAGTGGCCGAATGATGTGCTGCTGGATGGCGCCAAGGTTTCGGGGATTTTGCTCGAACGCGCGGGTAATGCGCTGGTCATCGGTTTCGGCGCCAATCTGGCGCAGCACCCGGGCGATACCGAACGCCCGGCGACGTCGCTTGCCGCTGCCGGGCTTGCCGTGCCGGCACCGCTCGACATGCTGGCGCGGTTGATGCCGGCCTTTGTGCGGTATCGCAGGCTTTGGGAAGACGAAGGCTTCGAAGCCATCCGCAGCCGCTGGCTGGCCCGCGCCGCCGGGCTCGGCGATCGCGTCACCGCCCGGCTGGGCACCGAAACGCTCGAAGGCCGCTTCGACGGGCTCGCCGCCGATGGCGCGCTGACGTTGCGGCTCGATGATGATAGTCTGCGTGCCATCCACGCCGGCGAAGTCTTCGCGCTGTAACGAAAGGGTTTCGATGCTGCTCGCCATCGATGTCGGCAACACCAATATCGTCTTCGCCATCTGCGACGGCGACGAGATCAAATGGCGCTGGCGCATCTCCACCGATGGCCAGCGTACTGCCGATGAATATGCCGTCTGGTTGCACCAGCTGATGCAATTGGAAGGCGTCGAGCGCGCCCATGTCGGCGCGGCGATCATCGCCACCGTGGTGCCGCAGACATTGTTCAACCTGCAGCGCCTGTGCCGCAAATATTTCCAGGTCGAACCGCTCGTCGTCGCGGTCGGCAATGTCAACCTCGGGCTGCGCATCGATCTGCCCAACCCCGCCGAAGTCGGCGCCGATCGACTCGTCAACGCCATCGCCGCGCATGCCGATCACGCCGGCAACCTCATCATCGTCGATTTCGGCACGGCAACGACTTTCGACGTGGTTTCGGCCGATGGCGCCTATCAGGGCGGGGTCATCGCGCCGGGAATCAACCTGTCGATGGACGCGCTTTACCAGGCTGCGGCAAAATTGCCACGCATCGCGGTGGAGCCGCCAACGTCCGCAAGTGGCGGGAATCTGGGTGTAATCGGCAAGGGAACGGTGCACGCCATGCAGTCGGGCGTGTTCTGGGGCTATGTCGGCTTGATTGAAGGCCTTGTCGCGCGCATTACATCAGAGATCGGCGGCGCGGTCACGGTGATCGCCACGGGCGGTCTTGCCACCTTGTTCAACCGCCATACTTCAGCCATCGATCACGTCGATGGCGACCTGACAATTCGCGGTTTGATCCGCATTCACGCCCTCAATGCAGGGCAAAACGAACCAGAAAAGAACATAGATTCAGATGAAACCAGGTAAAGAACTGATTTTCCTGCCGCTGGGCGGCTCGGGCGAAATCGGCATGAACGTCAACCTTTACGGCTGCAACGGCAAATGGGTGATGGTCGATCTCGGCATGACCTTTGCCGATCCGGGCTATCCCGGCGTCGAACTCGTGCTGCCCGATCTCGCCTTC
>JBILPK010000209.1:0-5477 GCA_044373875.1 Polymorphobacter sp. | reverse complement strand
GCCGGTCGATACCGATGCGACCAGCGCCATTGCTGCCAGCTATGAAGCCAAGGCCTTCGGCATCCGCACCGGCACCAAGATCTACGAAGCCCGCGCCCTGTGCCGCGACCTGATTGTCGTCCCCGGGCGCCACGAGGATTATGTCCGCTATCACCACCGCATCATCGAGGAAGTCGGCCGCCACGTGCCCATCACGGCGGTCTGTTCGATCGACGAAGTCGCCTGCCGGCTGATGGACAATGAAAATGGCGTTGCCGAAGTGACCGCGCTGGCGGCACGCATCAAGGCCGGCATCCGCGTCAATGTCGGCGAATGCCTGACCTCGTCGATCGGCGTCGCCCCCAACCGGCTGCTCGCCAAGATCGCCGCCGACATGCAGAAGCCCGATGGCCTGACCATTCTCGAATCGGCGACCCTGAAGGCGCGGCTGTCGAGCCTGAAACTGTCCGACATTCCAGGTGTCGGCCGCAATATGGAAAAGCGGCTGGCGGCGGTCGGTATCGTCACCATGGCGCGGCTGCTCGATCTCGATGAACGCGAGGCACGGCTCGCCTGGGGCAGCGTCTGGGGCGAGCGCCTGTACTGGCTGCTGCGCGGCGCCGAGCTCCCCGAAGTGCCGACAGTCAGCCGCAGCATCGGCCACAGCCATGTCCTCGCCCCCGACAAGCGCCCGCCCGATCGCGCCCGGCTGGTGGCGCGGCGGCTGGTCGCCAAGGCCGCCACCCGCCTGCGCCGCGCCGAGAAACGCACCGGCCTGATCGATTTGTACGTGCGCGGCGAAGCGGTGAGCGGCGCGAAAGGCCCGAAATGGTCGGGCCATGCCCGGCTGCCGGCGGTGATGGACACGCTCAGCCTGCTCGCCGCGTTCGAAACCCTGTGGGCGCAGATGCGCCGTGATTTCGCCGCGCCGCGCTACCTCCAGGTCGGCATCGTGCTCGGCGATCTCGGCGCTGCCGATGGCCTGCAACCCGGGCTGTTCGACAGCGGCGCCCTTGATGCCGACACCGAAAAGCGGCGGCTGGCGCTGAGCCAGGCGATGGACAAGGTCAACCAGCGCTTTGGCCGCGATGCCGTGACGCTGGGGCATGACAGCGCCGGCGCGGCCCGCTCATCGGGGCCGCGGATTGCCTTTACCCGCATCCCGGAACTGGCCGAGTTTCACGAATAGTCCCGCTCGTCCTCACGATCGCGCCACGCCTCGCGCGCCGCCTGCCCCAACAGGCCGAGGACATGCAGCGGCCCGCGCAGCGCCGCGCCGCCGGGAAAGGCCCCCGGCGCCACCCCGGCGAACTGGTCGAAGCGCGTCGCCGTGCCGGCCGCGGCTTCGGCGAGCAGCGCGCCGGCGAGCGTCGCCAAGGTCGCCCCCTGCCCCGAATAACCCTGCGCCCACAGCAGCGGCCCGTCGCGGCCGAGATCGGGCAGGCGCGACCGGGTGACGCCGGCAACCCCGCCCCAGCCATGTTGGAGCGCGATGCCCGCCAGTTGCGGAAAGCGGCTTTCGAGCCATGGCCGCACCAGCGCCTTGATATCGCCCGGCGCCGTGCGACCGGCGCGTTCGCCGCCGCCGAACATCAGCCGGCGGTCGCGGGTCAGGCGGAAGTAATAGGGGGCGGCGCGCGAATCGGATACCGCCGCATCGCTGGGGATGATCGCCAGCGGATCGGGCAGCCGCGCCGTGGTGACGATATGGCTCGCCACCGGCATGACCCGGCCATGGACCCGCCCCGACAGGCCTTCGAGCAGCGCGTCACCGGCGAGCGCCACCTGTTTTGCCCGGATGCTGCCGCGCGCGGTGCGCACGATCATGCCGGCACCGTTGCGGTCGATCCCCACGGCGGGCGATTCCTCGAAAACCAGTGCCCCGGCAGCGGCTGCGGCGCGCGCCAGGCCGGTGACATAATCGAGCGCGTGAAAATGCCCGCCGCCGGCATCGAACAGCCCGGCGCGAAAATCGCTGGCGACCATCGCCCGTGTGTCTGCCGCCGACAGCAGCCGCGCGTCGCGATAGGCCATGACATCACCGAGCGCGCGCAGATCGGCCTCCAGCCCGTCGACATCGCCCTCACGTGCCGCACCGGTCAGATGCCCGGTCAGCCGCAGGTCGCAGCCCATGGCATGACGCTCGATCAGGTCGATGACCAGGCTGCGCGCCGCGAGCGACAGTTCGAACAGCGCCCGCGCCCGCTCGGGGCCCACCGCCGCTACCAATGCCGCCGCGCCGGGCCGCAAGCCCGGGCGCATCACGCCGCCCTGCCGCCCCGATGCCCCCCAGCCGATCCGCCCGCCTTCGACGAGCACGACCGACATGCCCGCCTCGGCGGCGTGCAATGCCGCCGACAGCCCGGTGGCGCCGCCGCCGATAACGGCGAGATCGGCGGCAATCACCCCGGACAGCACCGGAAAGCGGCGGCTTTCGCGCGCCGTCAGGGCATACCAGGATTTCGAAAATTCATGCCCGGCGTTGAAACCGGCTGCCTGCCCTGCAGCCATTCTGACACGCGCCCTTTATGCTGGATTGACCGCCAAACAACTGGAAATACAAAAAAAGACCCGGCCGCCGCGCGGCTTTGCCTCTCGCACCTCCTCAACCAGATCGCCGCTCGCTCCGCAAGCGGCCAAACGCCCCATCGGGCCGATTGCCGTTCAGCCGACAGCGCTGGCGCTGCGCAACCCGGCAATCGCATCGGCATCGAAGCCCAATCCCGCGAGCACCCGGTCGGTATCCGCCCCCGCCGTCGGCAATGTCCCGCCCCCCAGCCGTTCGCCATCGAGCGCGATCGGCAGGACCGGCAGGAAGGTCTGCGTGCCATCATCGAGCGTCACCGGCGCGAGGCCCTGCCCGGCGCGCAGGTGCGGATCGTCGAACAGATCCTCGGGCCGGCCGATCGGCGCGAACGGCAGGCCCGAGCCATCGAGACGGGCGATGAGATCGGCCTTGCTGAAACGTTTCAATTCGGCGCGGACGCGCGGCATCAGCGTGTCGCGGGCCAGCACCCGGGCGTTATTGGCGCGCAAGGACTCGTCCGCCCACAGGTCGGCAAGCCCGAACAGGGTGCAGAATTTCGCCCACAGCGCATCGGTGACGACCCCGACGAAAACCTGGTCGTCATCGGCTGTTTCGAAGACATCATAGATCGCCCAAGCCGAAACCCGCGCCGGCATCGGGGCGGCGGCTTTGCCGGTCACCGCCATCTGCGCCATGTGCTGGCCGACGAGATAGGCGGTGGTTTCGAACAGCGCGCTTTGCACATGCATGCCGCGGCCGCTGCGGTGCCGCGCCTCCAGCGCCGCGAGCACGCCGATGACGCCGAACATGCCGCCCGCGACATCGATCACCGACGCCCCGGCGCGCAGCGGCCGCCCCGGCGGCCCGGTCATATAGGCCAGCCCGCCCATCATCTGCGCGACTTCATCGAGCGCGGTGCGGTCTTCATACGGCCCGGCGAGGAAACCCTTTTCCGACGCGAAGATCAGCCGCGGATTGGCCGCCGACAGCGCCTCATACCCCAGCCCGAGCCGGTCCATCGCACCGGGGCGGAAGTTTTCGACGACGATATCGGCCGAGGCCGCCAGCCGCTTCGCCACCGCAACACCCTGCGGCGATTTGAGATCGATGCAGATGCTCGCCTTGCCGCGGTTGTACATCGGGAAATAGCCGGCGCCCGAGCCGAGCAGCCGCCGCGTCGCATCGCCGCCGATGGCCTCGACCTTGATGACCTCGGCACCCAGTTCGGCGAGGATGGCGCCGACCGCCGGCCCCATGACCATATGGGTGAATTCGACGACCTTTAATCCGGCCAGCGGCAATTCCTGTTTCGTCATTGGTCTGGTCATCCCCCTTGCGTCACGGCATATGGCCGCACAAATCCTGGAGCAAGCCCATGGCCTCGCCAGCCCCGATCGATATCCTGATCAGCGAAGTCGGCCCGCGCGACGGGCTGCAATCGATCGACCCGGTGATGCCGCTCGCCGCCAAATGCGCCTGGATCGACGCCGAAGTCGCCGCCGGGGTGCGCGAGATCGAAGTCGGCAGCTTCGTGCCGGCCAAATTGCTGCCACAACTCGCCGATACCGCCGCAGTCGTCGCCCATGCCCGCACCCATCCGGGCCTGACCGTCGCCGTGCTGGTGCCCAATGCCAAAGGCGCCGGAGCGGCAATCGCGGCGGGCGCGCAAAAACTTACCCTGCCGCTGTCGGCGAGCGAGACCCACAGCCTGAAGAATTTGCGCCGGACGCACGCCCAGGTGCTCGACGAAGTCCGCGCCGTCGCCGCGATGGTGAAGGCGCTGCCCGCCGGACAGCGCCCGCATTTCGAAGGTAGTGTCTCGACGGCGTTCGGCTGCACGCTCGAAGGGGTGGTGCCGCAAGCCAAGGTCGTCGAACTCGCCGAAGCGCTGATGGCCGCTGGTTGCGACGAGGTCGGGCTGTCGGACACCACCGGCTTTGCCAACCCGCGCCAAGTGCGCGACGTGGTGCGCGCCGTCCATGCCGCGATCGGCGCTTCGCATCTGACCGGCCTCCACCTTCACAACACCCGCGGGCTCGGCCTTGCCAATGTCATGGCCGGGCTCGACGTCGGCATCACGACTTTCGATTCGTCGCTGGGTGGATTGGGTGGCTGTCCGTTCGCGCCCGGCGCCAGCGGCAATATCGTCACCGAAGACCTGGTGTTCATGCTGGAAGCGATGGGGCTGGATACCGGGATCGATCTCGACCGGTTGCTGGCGGTGCGCGACATCCTGCGCACCGCCCTGCCATCGGAGCCGCTTTACGGCTTCACGCCTGATGCTGGCCTGCCACTTGGGTTCGTGCCGCGGGTTCGTTAGCAAAATTGCGACCGGCAAAATCCCAATCGAGATGGCGGTCGATCACGGCGGCGACATGGTCGGCGCGGCGGTTCTGCCAATCGAGATAATAGGCATGTTCCCAGACATCGATGGCGAGCAGCGGCACAAAGCCTTGCGTGAACGGCACGCCGGCATTGCCTGTCGCCATCACCGACACGGTGTCGCCGCGCGCCACCAGCCACGCCCAGCCGCTGCCGAACTGGCCCGTCGCCGCCTTGGCGAGCGCGGCTTTCAAGGCCGTCATGCCGCCGAAATCGCGGGTGATTGCGTCGGCAAGCGCCCCCGAAGGCTCGGTGGCGACGGGTGACAGGCTCTGCCAGTAAAAGCCGTGGTTCCAGCTTTGCGCCGCGGCGTTGAAGATGGCGGCCTGCGCCGGCTGGTCGCTGGTCGCGAAGATGATTTCTTCAAGGGTGCGGCTGGCCATGCCGGTGCCGGTGACGAGCTTGTGCAGCGTGTCGACATAGCCCTGGTGGTGCTTGCCGTGGTGAAAGCCGAGCGTGGTCGCCGAAATTGCCGGTTCGAGCGCGTTGGCGGCAAAAGGCAGCGGCGGCAGGCTTTGCGGGGTGGCGCCGATGCGAGCGGCGGTAAGCGCAGGATGGGAAGACATGAAAAACTCCGGCCCGGCGGCCG
>JBILPK010000009.1:0-49963 GCA_044373875.1 Polymorphobacter sp. | reverse complement strand
TCGGCCTTTGCGCTCAGCCTTGTTGTGGCGTGGGCCCTCGCGGTGCTGTCGTATCGCCGCGCTTCCGGCTCAACGGCCGGCTATGTGCCGGCCGCCCTCTCCGTTGTGCCGGGCTTTCAGATTGCAGCCATCGCGATTCTGATTGTTGAACCGACCCGGCCGGTGGAATTATTGGCTATCCCTGATACCGATGCGGCCGCCAACATCGCCCATATCCTACAGGGCCTGTTCGCCGGCATGGCGATTCTGGTGTTTGCGGTGTTGATCTCGGCCGTGACATTAGGCTCCTACGGCTGGGGGCTGTTCGTGATGACACCCTTCCTTGTCGGTCTCGCGACAGCATATCTGGCCAATCGCGACGTCGCGCTGGCCCCCGGACGCTCGATGGCAGCGGTGTTGGCGGCGGCCGCGCTGGGCGTCGGCGCGCTGCTGATGTTCGCGCTCGAAGGCCTAGTCTGCAGCATCCTGCTTGTCGTGCCGCTCGGCACCGTTACGGCGATGGCGGGCGGTGCGCTCGGCAGCTATCTCGCTGCCGTCGGCCACAAGCGCGGGCGGCCGCTGTTCGGCATTGCCGCGCTGCCGCTGATCTTCGCTGTCGAAGCCGCCGTACCCCCGGCGGTGATGATCACCACCTACGAAGCCGTCGAAGTCGCTGCCCCGCCATCGACGGTCTGGCGCGTGCTGACCAGCAGCGAACCGATCGGATCGGAACCAAAGCTGATCGCGCTGGCCGGCTTCGCCTTCCCCATTCGCGGCACGTTGATGGGCGAAGGCATCGGCGCCCGGCGGCTCGGCGCGTTCTCGACCGGCATCGCCCATGAACGCGTCACTGCCTGGGAGCCGAGGCGAAAACTTGCCTTCACGGTAATCGACCAGCCAGCCATGATGGAGGAGATGAGTCCGTACCGCCGGGTCCACGCGCCGCACCTGAATGGCTATTTCGAAACCGGGGACACAAGTTTCGAACTGCAGCCGCTACCCGGCGGTGCAACTCGACTGACAACTCGCGCGTCGCACGTCCTGCGTCTCGATCCGGCTTTGTACTGGGAACCGATGGCCCGCTGGGCGATCCACGCGAACGTCTCCCGCGTGCTGGAAAGCATCAAGGAAAAAGCGGAAAAAGCAGGCTGATATCTCTCGACATTGCCGCTGCGGGGCGGGATTGTGCCGCCCGCCGACCAAGGGGAATTCGCCATGACCATCGCCAACGCGCTTGCGCACGCCCTTTCCGAAACCGGGATTCCCGGCGCAGTCGCCATGGTCGGGGATCGCACCGGGGTGACCGAGACCATCGCCATCGGCCATGCCGCCGACGCGGTGTTCCAGATTGCCTCGATGACAAAGGCGGTGGTGTCGGTGGCGGCGATGCAGCTGGTCGAGGCGGGCAAGCTGTCGCTCGATGCGCCAATCGGGGAGCTGCTCCCCGATCTGGCGGCGCCGCGGGTCATCACCGGCTTCGGAGCCGATGGCGCGGTGCAGACGCGGGCGGCGGTGCGGCCCATCACCCTGCGCCACCTGCTCACCCACACATCGGGGCTGGGCTATGATTTTGTCCATGCCGACATGGCCCGCGCCCGCACGGCGCCGGCGGTGCCGGGGACGATGGACAGCCTGCGCACGCCGCTGCTGTTCGATCCCGGCGAGGGCTGGGCCTATGGCATCGGCACCGATTGGGTCGGGCTGGCGGTCGAGGCGGCTTCGGGCAAGACGCTCGATGCATATATCGCCGCGCATGTCACCGGGCCGCTCGGCATGGTCGATACGGTGTTCGGGCTGGCGGCGCACAAGGACCGCCTGGTGCCCAACATGTCGCGCGGCGAGGACGGCGCGCTGGTGCCCTTCCCCATCAACATCGGCGGCGGCGCCGGCGAATTCCTGTCGGGCGGTGGCGGGCTGGTCGGCACCGCGGCCGATTACATGCGCTTCGTGCGGATGCTCGCCAATGGCGGCAGCCTCGATGGTGTCACCATCCTGCAACCTGCCACCGTCGCCGACATGACGCGCAACCAGATCGGCGATCTGCGCGCCGGGGCGATGACGACGACGATGCCGGCGCTGTCGGCGGCGGTCGACTGGTTCCCCGGGATGACGCCGGGCTGGGGGCTCGGCTTCCTCATCAACCCCCAAACAGGCCCGAACGGGCGCCCGGCGGGCAGCTGCGGCTGGGCCGGCATCTGCAACACCTATTACTGGTTCGATCCGGCATCGGGGCAATGCGCCGTGCTGTTGATGCAGCTGCTGCCCTTCGGCGATCCCGGCGCGCTGGCGGTGCTGGCGGCGCTCGAACGCGAAGTTACACGCTAAGCGGGGCGGCGCCGGGGGCGGACGGCAGCGTCACGCTGTCGGGCGCTGGATCGTCAGGCGGGGTTTGGTCGGGGTCGGGGTTGTTCGCCGGCGACGGCGCTTCCGACGGCGTGATGACCTGCGGAGTTTCCACCGGGTTCGGGTCGTTGGCGGGGGGTTTGCGAGGATCCATGGCCGCATAACGCGTGGGGGCGCGCGGGCGTTCCGCAAAATCCCCCTCTACCGGTTGACGCGAAGGCGTCGCCTGACGGCTGCAGGAGAAGGGTCAGACCAGCCGCAACCTGATCGACGCCGCGTGCGCCGCCAGCCCTTCAGCATCGGCGAGCGCGGCCCCGGCGGGGCCGATGGCCGCCAACCCCTGCGGCCCGCAATCGAGAAACGTCGTGCGCTTCATGAAATCGACAACGCTCAGCCCCGAGGCAAAGCGCGAGCGGCGCCCGGTCGGCAGCACATGGTTCGGCCCCGCCAGATAATCGCCCGCCGCTTCCGGCGTGTGGCGGCCAAGGAACACCGACCCGGCGTGGCGCATCCGGGCGAACAGCGCCTCGGGATCATCGACCATGAGTTCGGCGTGCTCCGCGGCGAGCGCATCGAGCAGCGGCAGCGCGGCATCGAGATCGGGAATGACGATGATCGCGCCGAACGCCTCCCAGCTTTGCCGCGCCACCGCCGCTGTCGCCAGCATCGCCAGTTGCCGTTCGACCGCCGCCGCCACCGCATCGGCTTCGGCAACATCCGTCGTGATCAGGATCGATTGCGCCACCGGGTCATGCTCGGCCTGGGCGAGCAGATCGGCGGCGATCCAGTCGGGGTTCGACTTGCCGTCCGAGACGATGACGACTTCGGATGGCCCGGCGATCATGTCGATGCCGACGATGCCGTAAAGCTGGCGCTTGGCTTCGGCCACCCAGGCGTTGCCCGGGCCGGTAATGACATCGACCTTGGACACGTTGACCGTACCGAAGGCCAGCGCCGCCACCGCCTGCGCGCCGCCGATGCGCAGCACCTCGGTGACGCCCGCCAGCCGCGCCGCCGCCAGCACCAGCGGGTTGACCTGTCCGCCCGGCGTCGGCGTCACCATCACCAGCCGCTCGACGCCCGCGACAACGGCGGGAATGGCGTTCATCAGCACCGATGACGGATAGGCCGCGCGGCCCCCCGGCACATACAGGCCGGCGGCCTCCACCGGGGTCCAGCGCACGCCGGTGCGCACACCCTGCGCATCGGTCGCGTCATTGCCGGCGGGTTTCTGGCGTTCGTGGAAGGCGCGGATGCGCGTTGCCGCCATGTCGAGCGCGGCGCGCAGTTCGGGCGCCAGCCCGGCGAGCGCCGCATCGAGATCGGCGAGCGGAATCCGCCAGCCCTGTGTTTCGAGATCGACCCGGTCGAACTTCGCCGTCAGCTCGGCCACCGCCGCATCGCCGCGGGCGCGCACGGCGGCGATGATCGCGGCAACATCGGCGCTGACATCGCTGTCGCTCTCGCGCCGGTTGGCGACGAGCGCGGCAAAGGCCGTCGCGAACCCGGCGTCGCGGGCGTCAAGCCGCTGCGGCATTTTCGGGCTTTTCAACCAGCGCACGGATGGCATCGACGATCGGCACCACGGCGGGATGGGTCTTGAAGGCGGCGCGGTTGACGATCAGCCGGCTGCTGACCGGCGCGATGACTTCGGTTTCGATCAGCCCGTTTTCGGCAAGCGTCTTGCCGGTCGACACCAGATCGACGATGCGGCTCGCCAGCCCGCACAGCGGCGCCAGCTCCATCGCGCCGTTGAGCTTGATGACTTCGGCCTGGATACCGCGCGCCGCGAAATGCCGCCGGGTGATGCCGGGATATTTGGTGGCGACGCGGACATGGCTGAGCGTGCGGACATCCTCGATCAGCGCCGCCGGCTGCGCCACCGACAGGCGGCAATGGCCGATGCCGAGATCGACCGGGGCATAAAGTTCCGTAAAGGCGAATTCCATCAACACGTCGTTGCCGGCGATGCCGATCTCGGCCGCGCCGAACGCCACGAAGGTCGCGGCATCGAAGGACCGCACCCGGATGATCCGCACATCCGCCCGCGAGGTTTCGAACATCAGCTTGCGGCTGTTCTCGTCCGAAAAATCCGGCTCGGGCACGATGCCGAGCCGCGCCAGCAGCGGCAGCGCTTCTTTCAGGATACGGCCCTTCGGCAGGGCAAGCGTGATCGGTTTGGTCATGGCCAGCGCCGCTTAGCGCGCGCGGCGGCAAAAGGCCATGGCGTCAGGGTGCCGCTGCTGGCGCCGCCGCCGGTGCCGGATCTGGCGGGTTGTGCTTTTCCAGGAAACCGATGACCGCCGCCAGCATCGCGGTGCGGGTGGCGGGGCGCGACAGCCAATGGTCTTCGGACGGCAGCACGACCATGTCGACGGGCTTGCCCGCGTCCTTCATCGCATCGGCCATGAAGCGGCTTTGCTCCATCGGCACGACAAGGTCGTCCTTGCCGTGGATCAGCTGCAACGGCACGGTCACCTTGCTGGCCAACCGCGCCGGGGACCAGGCATCGACGCTGGTATCGGCATTGCTCTTGGCGCCCATGAAGCGCTGCCAGTAGCGCACGACGGTGTTCCTGCTGCCGCCGGCGTCGCTGGCTTCGCGGGACAGCATCTTGCGCAGGTCCGACACCCCGGCGATCGCCGAGGCGCAGCGATAGACGCCCTGCTCGACGCTCACGCCCGCCATCGCGGCGTAACCGCCATAGCTGGCGCCGACGATGCAGACGCGCTTGGGATCGATGGTGCCGAGCCCGGCGAGATGGCGCACGCCATCGGAGACATCGCTTTGCATCTTGCGGCCCCATTCGCCATCGCCGGAGGTGCGGTGCGCGGCACCGAGCCCGGTCGAGCCGCGGAACTGGGGTTGCAGCACGGCATAACCGCGGCTGGCGAGCGCCTGGGCCCACCAGTCGAAGCCCGGGCTGTCGTTCGACGCCGGGCCGCCGTGGGGCAGCGCGACAAGCGGCAGGTTCTTTGCGGTGCGGCCGGGCGGCAAGGTCAGAAAGGCGGGGATCTCCATGCCGTCGGCAGCCTTGTAGGAGATGACCTGCACCGGGCCGATATCGGCGGGCTCGATCCGGGCATAGCGCGGGCTGAGCAGGCCGGCGGCGCGCGCCTTGCGGTCGATGACATAGATGGCGTCGCCCGATTTCGGTCCGAACACCTCGATCATCACGATATTGCGGTCATCGCTCCAGTCGACCAGCGTGACGAGTTCGTCCTTGAAGCTGCGGGTGATCGATCGCCACAATTTCTGGTCCTCGGGGTTCCAGAAATCATAGCTGACGTTCGACATCGATGCGTTGATGACGCCGATGGGTTGCAGGGTGGCAGGGTCGCGGATCAGGCCATCGCCATAGGCGTCGCCGAGCGGTTGCGACCAGGTGCCGTCGGCCAGGCTGATCTCGTAGATTTCATATTCGCCGCTTTTCTTGCTGCCGACCATGATCGTGCCCGGCGTGCGGCCGCTGCCGACCAGATAGGGCGTGTCGATCAGCGCCTTTTCGCGATAGGCCTCTTTCCAGAACCCGTCGCGGCGCAGCATCAGCCGCCAATCGCCGGTTTCCTGATGGTAATCGCTGCGCGCCACGGGCTCGCCATCAATGCCGTACAGCCAGTTGGTGGTGTCGGCGACGCCCTTTTCATACGGCACGGCGCGGCCATTGGCCGGATCGATGCGGAACAGGGTGGAAATGAAGCTCGATCCGGTGGTGGTATAGCCTTCGACGACCAGTTGCGGCCGGCCTTCGATGGTGCGCGCCCGTGGCGACCCGGCGACGAAATTGGCGGTCAGCTTCATATTGTTGAGCAGCCGCGTCCAGTTATGGGTGCTCAGATCGTGCAGCAGCATCTGGTAATATTCGCCGCGCCCGGCAAAGATGAAATCGGTGCTGCTGACCTGCTTGGTTTGCGAGACGGTCAGGACGATGCGGTCATTGTCGGCCCATTGCAGGCTGCGCAGCTTGAAATCCTTGGCCGGGCTGGCGAGCAGCAGCTTGCCGGTGGTGATCTCGCGGACCTGGACTTCCGATCCGGCGGTGCCGCCGACAATGGCGGCATAGCGCGTGCCATCGGGCGACATGGCGACATCACCGAGCGACGGCAATTGCCCAAAGGCATCGATCGGCGGCGCAGCGAGCAGCGGCGCGCCAAGAACTACAGCAAAAATCGTCACAACAAGTCGCCACGCGCGCATGACTATCCCCCGAATATCACGACCCAGGGGCAAGAAAAGCCCAGTCGCCGGGTGCTGTCAACTGCGACCCAACGCGGCGGTTTAGCCGCGCAGGAACTTGACGATGGCCGAGAAATCGAGCGGGGCGCCGCCGTTGTTGGCGAACATCTGGTACAGGGCTTCGGCCTGGGCCCCCATCGGCACGCTGGCGCCGGCGGTGGTGGCGGCGGCGAGGGCGAGTTTGAGGTCCTTGAGCATCAGCGCGCTGGCAAAACCGCCCTGGTAATCGCGGTTGGCGGGCGATGCCGGCACCGGGCCGGGGACGGGGCAATAGCTGGTCATGCTCCACGATTGCCCGCTGGCCTTTGACGAAATGTCGAAGAAGGTCTGGGCATCGAGCCCGAGCTTTTCGGCGAGGACAAAGGCTTCGGCGGTGGCGACCATGGTGGCGCCCAGGATCATGTTGTTGCAGATCTTGGCGGCCTGGCCCATCCCGGCGCCGCCGGCGTGGATGACGGCCTTGCCCATGTTTTCGAGGATCGGCCGGGCGCTTTCGAACGCCGCCGCCGGCCCGCCGACCATGAAGGTGAGCGTGCCGCCATCGGCCGCGGCAGTCCCGCCCGAGACGGGGGCATCGACCATCTTCAGCCCCTTTTCGGCCGCCGCTTCGCCGACGCTGCGTGCGGTGGCGACATCGATGGTCGAACAATCGATCAGGATCGCATGGGGGGATGCGGCGGCAAACAGGGTTTCGCCATAGGCGCTGGCGACATGCGTGCCGGCGGGCAGCATGGTGACGATGGTATCGGCGCCGTGCGCGGCGGCCCGGGCGCTCGTGGCGGCGCTGCAACCATGGCTGACGGCGCGGGCGACGGCGTCTTCGGACAGGTCGAATGCCCGGACTTCATGCCCGGCGCGCGCCAGGTTCGCGGCCATGCCGCCGCCCATGTTGCCGACGCCGATGAATGCGATGATGGTCATTTGCTTTTCCTTGTCATCCCGGGCTTGACTTGGGATCCAGCTTCTTTCGCAGCGTGGCAACAGAAGCCGGGTCCCGGGTCAAGCCCGGGATGACCTTGTGGTGGTGCATGCCGTTTATTTCCCCGTCCAGTTGCCGGGGCGTTTTTCGATGAAGGCCGCCATGCCTTCGCTCTGGTCGGCCGACCCGAACAGGCCGTGGAACAGCCGGCGTTCGAAATTCACCCCCTGCGCCAGCGGCATTTCGAACGAGGCGTTGATCGCTTCCTTGCCGGCGATGGCGGCGAGCGGCGGCATCGCGGCGATGGTGGCGGCGAGCTTGAGTGCTTCGTCGACGAGTTCGGCCGCCGGGAAGACGCGGGCCACCAGCCCCGATTGCTCGGCCTCGGCGGCGCCCATCATGCGGCCGGTCAGGCACATGTCCATGGCCTTGGACTTGCCGATGGCGCGCACCAGCCGCTGCGAACCGCCCATGCCGGGCATGACGCCCAGCTTGATTTCGGGCTGGCCGAACTTGGCATTGTCCCCGGCAACGAGGATATCGGCCATCATGGCCAGCTCGCAGCCGCCGCCGAGCGCGAAGCCGCTGACCGCGGCGATCCACGGCTTGCGGGTGGCGGTGACGCGCTCGTAACCGGCGAAGAAGTTGCTGCCGTACATGTCGGCGAACGATTGTTCCGACATTTCCTTGATGTCGGCGCCGGCGGCAAAGGCCTTTTCGCTGCCGGTGAGGACGAGGCAACGCGCCGAAGGGTCGGCATCATAGGCGGCAAAGGCGGCGATCAGGTCGGCGAGGACCTGCGAATTCAGCGCGTTGAGCGCCTGTGGCCGGTTGAGGCGCACAAGGGTGACGGCGTCATGCTGTTCGACGAGGATGGTTTCGTAGGTCATTGTGCTTACTCCATCGTCGGAATGACAAACGCGCTCGCCGTATCGCCCACCCCGCCATCCGGCCAACGCCCCGTTACCGTCTTGCGCTTGGTCCAGAACTGCACGCCTTCCATGCCGTGCTGGCCGATGTCGCCAAAGGCCGAGCGCTTCCAGCCACCGAAGCTGTGATAGGCGACCGGCACCGGGATCGGCACGTTGATGCCGACCATGCCGACATTGACCCGCGCGGCGAATTCGCGCGCCGCATGGCCGTTGCGGGTGAAGATGGCGACGCCATTACCGTACTGGTGCTCGCTGGGCAGGCGCAGGGCTTCCTCGAAATCGACGGCGCGGACGATCTGCAGCACCGGGCCGAAGATTTCTTCCTGGTAGCTGCGCATCTCGGGCTTCACATGGTCGAACAGGCTTGGCCCGACGAAGAATCCGCCTTCATGGCCTTGCAGGGAATAGCCGCGGCCATCGACGACGAGTTCGGCGCCTTCGGCCACGCCCATGTCGATGTACGATTCGATCTTCGCCTTGTGCGCCGCGGTCACCACCGGGCCATAATCGGCATCGGGGTCGGTCGAGGTGCCGATGCGCAGCGCGGCGATGGCGGGGAGCAGCTTGGCGCGCAGTGCTTCGGCGGTCTCATGCCCCACCGGCACCACGACCGGCAGCGCCATGCAGCGTTCGCCGGCGCTCCCGAAAGCGGCCCCCGCCAGATCGCGCACCACCGCATCGAGATCGGCATCGGGCATGATGACGGCGTGGTTCTTGGCGCCGCCCATCGCCTGCACGCGCTTGCCGTTCGCCCAGCCGCGCGACGAGATATAGTGCGCGACATCGGATGAACCGACGAAACTGATCGCGGTGATATCGGGGTGATCGAGAATCGCATCGACCATTTCCTTGTCGCCGTTGACGACGTTGAAAATGCCATCGGGAAGCCCGGCCTTCTGGAACAGCGCGCCCAATCGCACCGGCAGGGTCGGGTCGCGCTCGCTGGGCTTCAGGATGAAGGCGTTGCCGGTGGCGATGGCGACGCCGGCCATCCACATCGGGATCATCGCGGGGAAATTGAACGGCGTGATGCCGGCGCCGATGCCGATCGGCTGGCGATGCGCGAAAATGTCGATCCCCGGACCAGCGCCATGGGTATATTCGCCCTTGAGCACATGCGGGATGCCGCAGCAGAATTCGATGACCTCGAGCCCGCGCTGGATATCGCCCTTCGAATCGGCGAGCACCTTGCCATGTTCGGACGACAGGATGCGCGCCAGATCGTCGATCTCGGCTTCGACGAGTTCCTTGAACTTGAACATCACCCGAGCGCGGCGCTGCGGGTTGGTCGCCGCCCAGGCCGGCTGGGCGCGCTTGGCGGCGGCGACGGCCTCGTCGAGCGTCGTCGCGTCGCCGAGCGTGACCCGCGCCTGCACCTTGCCCGAATTGGGATCGAAAACGTCGCTGCTGCGAGTGCCCGAGGAGGCCGATTGGCCGGCGATGAAGTGATCTATGATGCGCATGGCGGTTGCTTTAACGGTGCGCGCCGCCCGTCGCTACCTGCGAATTTTCAGCAACAGCCGGCAGAAATGCAGGTGGCAGAGCGGGTTTTGACCCTGGCGGCGATGCGGACCCGCGCGCAACGGGCGTTTACGGCGCGATGCGCCCCGGGGGTATCCAGCGAAAAAGCCGCATCATTGCCTTGCAGCAACACTGGTGGACGCAGGTGATGGGCCGGCGCGTTGCGCATAGACAGTCATGCTGAGCCAGCCGACGGCAATGCCGACAAACAGCAAGGCGATCTGCATATCGCGCTTGCCGCGCCGCAGGCACGGCTGCCGCACCGTCAGGCCATCGACCAGTCGCTGGTTGCCGGTGATCGCGGTGACCGCTGCAATGCCGAAGAAGACCACCGACAACCAGACGTCGTTGGGTTCGTCCTGCAGCACGCTGCCGATCAACGTCACCGCCAGCCCGGCGCCGGCGATGCCGACGGTTGCCAGTTGATCGAACATCTTGGATTGCAGCTCATAGGCAAGATCGGCGGAGGTTTCCGCAATCGACTCGTTCGCATCGATGTCATGGTCGTCGCGCTGCTTGCGCCGCAGAAACCGGGTTATTGTTCCCCCTTCACGATGTCGCCCTCAGGCACACGCTACCGCTGCGCAATCGGCCGCCCCGGTTTCGATCTGGATCGTCGCATGGCCGATGCCGAACCGATGTTCGAGGTCATGCGCCAGCACCACAAGCGCCGAATCGCCGGGATGGCCCTCGGGCATCACCAGATGCACCGTCAGCGCGGTAGCGGTCGTTCCCATCGGCCAGATATGGAGATCATGGACCGTTGCCACGCCGGGGCGGTTTTTCAGGAAATCGGCAACTGCCCGCGCATCGATGCCAGCAGGCACGGCATCGAGCGCCATCGCGGTCGATTCGCGCAGCAGCCCCCAGGTGCCGCGCACGATGACAGCGACGACGACAAGGCTGAGCGCCGGGTCGATCCAGTTGAGACCGGTCTTGAGCATGACGAAGCCCGAGACCACCACCGCCGCCGAAATGCCGGCATCGGCCATCATGTGCAACCAGGCGCCGCGGATGTTGATATCGCCATCCTTGCCGCGCGCGAACAGCAGCGCGGTGCCGAGGTTGATGATGATGCCCACCGCCGCCACCGCCATCACCAACCCGCCCGGCACCGGTTGCGGATCGGCGAGCCGGCGCAGCGCCTCCACGGTGATCGCCCCGCAGGCGATGAGCAGCAGCGCGGCATTGGCGAGCGCTGCAAGGATGCCGCTGCGTTTCAGGCCATAGGTATAGCGCTGGCTCGCCGGCCGCGCCGCCAACCGCAGCGCCCCCCACGCCACCGCCAGCCCGAGCACGTCAGACAGATTGTGCCCGGCATCGGCGAGCAGCGCCATCGAGCCGCTCGCCAGCCCGGCGACCGCTTCGGCGATCACATAGGCGAGGTTGAGCCCGATGCCGATGCCGAACGCCATGCCATAGCTGGCGGGCGCGTGGTCGTGATGATGATGGTGGTGATCGCTCACGCCGTCGCTTTATTAGTTGCGAGACGGCTCACGCCGTCTCGTCGCTGAAGGTCAGGCCGGCATGGGTTTGCAGTCTGTCGATCAGGCTCTGCCCGAGCGCGGCGCCGGCCACCCAGATGCCGCCCGGCACATCGGGACGTTCCTTGACGAGACAGATCGCGGTTTCGGCGATCAGCTTCGATGTCGAGGCATAGCCCGGGTCCTTGTCGCCATGTACGGCGCCGCGCACCTGCCGGCCATCGGCGGCGATGCCGACGAAGACGAGGTCGTAATAGCCCGATTCGCGCTCTTCCTTCGACGGGCCTTCGCCGGGCTTGGGGACATTGTCGCCGGTCAGCGCCGGAAATTCGGTCTGCGCGCCGGGCTGGATGATCGCCATTTCGTCATAGGTGAAGCCTTCGCCCCAGGGGTGGCCTGCCAGGAAATTCGAACGATGCACGTTCTTGGTGTTGATCGCCGCCATCATGAACGGGCCGACCTCGACACCCAGCGCGTCGTCGTGGCGAACCTTGTCGCCGCGCGGCTGTTCGGGGCCGGTGAAGCCCGGGGTCAGCGCGAACGGGTTGAACATCACCGCGAGCAAGGACGGGTCGGCCTGTATCGCCGCCATCGTCGCCCGGCCGCTGGCGGCGGTGCCGCCCGACAGGCCGCCGCGCATGTCGCGCACCCGGCCGCTGATGTGCGGCACCGGGGCGCCGAGATGCTTTTGCGCCAGCAGCTGCGTGTAGCAGACGCCGAGTTCGAAGGGGGTCGAATCGAAGCCGGCGGAAAAGATGATGCGCGCGCCGCTGGCCTTGGCGGCGGCGTCGTAAAGCGGGATCATCGCTGCCATCCAGCTCGGTTCGCCCGACAGGTCGAGATAATCGGTGCCAGCGGCGGCGCAGGCGGCGAGCAGCGGTTCGCCGTACAATTGATAGGGACCGACGGTGGTGATGACGCATTGGGTGCGCGCCACCATCGCGGCGAGCGAATCGGGGTCGGCGGCATCGGCGACGATCAGCGGGGCATCGGTGCCGATTTCGGCGGCGACCTCCTGGAGTTTGGACTGGCTGCGGCCGGACATGGCCCATTTGATGGCGCCGGTGGTGCCGTAGCGGGTCTGGAGATGCTCGGCGACGAGGCGGCCGGTGAAGCCGGTGGCGCCATGGACGATGATGTCGAATTCTGTGGGCATGGGGGAGTCCTTCTGCGGAATTGAGAGGACTTATGCCGAAGTGCGGAAGGAAGGGAAGAAGGAAGGGCTTGGGCAAAGCCCAAGCACGCGTCAGACGAGCTCGTCGTGCTCCGTGCGACGCCTCGCTGGCCGGCCTTGTGCGAGTCTGGGCGCAAGCTGCGCTTGCTTCCAGCCGCACTGCGGCTGGAGCGGGCGAAGGGATTCGAACCCTCGACTTCAACCTTGGCAAGGTTGCGCTCTACCCCTGAGCTACGCCCGCTCGACCGTCGATTGCCATCGAGGCGAGCGGCGCGGTTACACGCCCCATTTTCGCAATGCAAGCAGAATCCGGCAAAATGCGACGACGCGTCTTGCCTGTGGCATTCGCGACCTTGGCAAAATGTCGCCTGCGGCCCCATATGTCGGCGGTAACGACTCCGCTTTCACAGATGAAGGGCATGACCTTGGCCAGCCTCGCCACCGCCGCCACCGAAAAAGCCAGCATCGAGGCGTTCCGCCGCGATGTCATCGATGCGTCGAAGACGATGCTCGTGCTCGTCGATTTCTGGGCCGAATGGTGCGGCCCGTGCAAGACGCTGACCCCGCTGCTCGAACGCGCAGTCGCCGCCCAGCCCGACCGGGTCAAGCTGGTCAAGATCGACGTCGACAAGAACCAGACGCTCGCCAGCCAGTTCCGCATCCAGTCGATCCCCACCGTCTATGCCTTTCTCGGCGGCCAGCCGGTCGATGGCTTCCAGGGCGCGCTCGGCGAACGCGAGTTGAAGGCGTTCATCGATCGCCTGCTCGCCGGCGCGCCGCTGCCCGCCGGCGAAGCCGATGCCGAAGCCGAAATCACCGCGCTGCTCGAAGCCGCCGAACAGGCCAGCGCCGCCGGCGCGCATGAAGACGCCGCCGCGATGCTCGGCGCGCTGGCCCGTGAACTGCCCGAACGCGAAAATATCGCCGGCAAGCTCGCGCTCACCCTGCTGGCGCTCGGCCAGGCCGATGCGGCGGCAGGAGCGCTCGCCGCCGTGCCGGCCGAATCGAAGGATGGCGATGTCGTCCGCGCCCGCGCCGCGATCGCGCTCGCCGCCGAAGCCGTGCCGGTCGATGATCTGGCCGGGTTGATCGCCGATGTCGCGGCGCACCCCGACGACCACCAGAAACGTTTCGACCTGGCGGGCGCGCTGCTCGCCAGGGGCGATCGCGATGGTGCCGCCGATGCGCTGCTCGCCATCATCGCCGCCGACCGGCAATGGAACGAGGCGGCGGCGCGAACGACGCTGCTGAAAATGTTCGAAGCCACCGGCCTCGATGATCCGTGGAGCATCAAGACCCGCGCCCGGTTGCGATCGGTGCTGTTCTCATGACCGGCGACGAACCGCTGCCCACCGCCGTGCCGGTGTTCCCGCTTACCGGCGCGCTGTTGCTGCCGCGCGGGGTGCTGCCGCTCAACATCTTCGAACCGCGCTACCTCGCCATGGTGCGCGATGCGATGGCGGCGACCGGGGCGGCCAACCGCATCATCGGAGTCATCCAGCCGCGCCGCAGCGGCGGCGACTCCGGCACGGCCGCCGGCGAGCCACCGCGGCTTTATGAAGTCGGCTGCCTTGGCCGGATCAGCGATTATCGCGAGACCGAGGATGGCCGTATCCTGATCGCGCTGACCGGCGTGTCGCGCTTCCGCATCCAGGCCGAGCTCGACCGCACGACGCTCTACCGCCAGGTCATGGCCGATTATCTCGGCTTCGGCGACGATCGCGACGACCCCGATGCGCTCGCCGCCGCCGCCCGCGCCGGGCTCGAGGATGTGCTCCACGCCTATCTCGATGCCAAGGGGCTGTCGGCCGATTGGGACGCGGTCAAGGATGCCGATGACGAAGCGCTGGTGACGACGCTGGCCAGCGTCTGCCCGTTCGATCCCGCCGAAAAACAGGCGCTGCTCGAAGCCGAGGACCTCGCCGACCGCGCCGCGACGCTGACCGCGCTGATGACCTTTGCGCAAGGCCTGGGCGGCGCCGACGAGCGGCCGACGCTGCAGTGAGCACCCCCGACGCCCGTCTGCTGGCGATCCTCGTCTGCCCGCTGACGCGCGTGCCGCTGCGCCACGATGCGGTGGCGCAGGAGCTGGTCGCCGACCGCGCCGGACTGGCCTATCCGATTCGCGACGGCGTGCCGATCCTGCTCGCCGAAGCAGCGCGGGAGTTCGAGGTAAAGGACTGACCCCCCTCTCCCGCCGGCGGGAGAGGGGAGTTTTCACCTATTTCGCGAAATAATGCTCATAGGCCGGGACCGTCAAAAACGGCTCGAGATGGTCGGCGAGCGTCAGTGTGCGGAACACATCGGCCGCTTCGGCATATTTGCCCGTCGCGAAGAAATTGTCCCCCACCACCGATTTCCACACCGCCAGCTGTTCATCGGTGACCCGGTTGATCAGCGCTTCGTCGACGGCTTCGCCGCCATCGAGCACGACGTCGGAAACCCGCCATTGCCAGATCTGGGTGCGGCTGATCTCCGCCGTCGCGGCGTCTTCCATCAGATTGTGCAACGGCACGGCGCCCTGGCCGCGCAGCCAGGCGGCGATATAGCCGATGCCGACATTGACGTTGTTGGTCAGCCCGGCGAGCGTCTTGGGGCCGGGCGGCGGGGTGATCAGGTCGGCAGCGGTCGCCTTGCCTTCCGGGATGACGTGCAGCTGGTTCGGCGTCGGCATCAGCCGGTCGAAAACCTCGCGGGCGATGCCGACGAGCCCCGGATGCGCGACCCAGGTGCCATCGTGACCGAGCGTCGCCTCGCGTTCCTTGTCGGCGCGGACGGCGGCAAAGGCCTTGGCATTGGCGGCTTCGTCGTCCTTGACCGGGATGAAGGCGCTCATACCCCCCATCGCATGGGCGCCGCGCTTGTGGCAGGTGCGCACGACGTGCGCGGCATATTTGGCCATGAACGGCACGGTCATCGATACCGCGGCGCGATCGGGCAGCACCTTTTCGGGGTCGGCCTGGAAAGTCTTGATATAGCTGAAGATATAATCCCAGCGACCGCAATTGAGCGCGGTGATGTGATCGCGCAGTTCATACAGGATTTCTTCGGCGTAAAAGGCGCCGGGCAGGGTTTCGATCAGCACGGTGGCGCGAATGGTGCCGAGCGGCAGCCCCATCAGCGATTGCGCCGTGGTGAAGATATTGTTCCACAGCCGCGCCTCGAGATAATGCTCGAGCTTGGGCAGGTAGAAATACGGCCCCGAGCCGCGCGCCAGCAACGCCTTGGCATTGTGGAAGAAATACAGGCCGAAATCGAAGATGGCGCCGGCGACGCGCTCGCCATCGACGAGCATATGGGCTTCGTCGAGGTGCCAGCCGCGCGGCCGGGCGATGAGCGTCGCGGTCTTGGCGTTGAGGCTGTAGGACTTGCCCTTGTCTTCCAGCGAAATCGTGCCGGCAGCGGCGTCGCGCAGATTGACCTGGCCGCTGACCATCACGTCCCAGGTCGGCGCGCTGGCGTCTTCGAGGCAGGCCATGAAGCATTGCGCGCCGGAATTGAGCGCGTTGATCACCATCTTGCGGTCGCACGGCCCGGTGATCTCGACGCGGCGGTCGGTCAGGTCATGCGGTGCCGGGCGCACCTGCCAGAACGGATCGTCGCGCACCGAACTGGTTTCACCGGCGAAATCGATCTGGTTGCCGGCGTTCCACCAGCGCTGGTGCTGCTGGCGCGCGGCGAGCAGCGACTGGCGGGTCGGCTCGTACATGTGGTGGAGTTGCGCCACGAACGCCAGCGCGGCGTCGGTCAGGATAGTTTCATAGCCGGGCTGCATCGCGCCGGTGATCTGGATGCCGGTGGTCGGGTTAGTGGACACGCTGATCGGACCTTTCATTCATCGGTAAAGCGGAACGGCGTCAGCCCGCGCTGGCGCTCGTCAAAGGCAAGTCGCGCCCCTGCTGGCGGCAAACTGCGCTGACGGCAAGAGGCACGGTGACAGGCGGCGCATCCCGGGCCGATCGGCACCGCCGGTCCGCCGAGATCGATCCCCGCCGCCCAGGCCAGCGAGGCGGCGTGGCGGGCGTCGCAGCCGAGCCCGATGGCGAATTCGGCACGGCCCGACCCCCAGGGGGCGGCGGTGCCGCGCACGGTGCGCGACAGGGTGAGATAACGCTGGCCATCCTCCATCTCGACCAATTGCCGGCGCAGTTCGCCGCGGCGGTCGAAGGCAGCGTGCAGCGACCAGAGCGCGCAACCGCCGCCGCCGATCGGGCTGGGCGGAATCGGCGACGGGCCGGGGGCGAAGGACTTGGAAATGGTGCCGGCGCGATCGACGCGCAGGATGAAGAAGGGGATGCCGCGCGCACCGGGGCGGCCGAGGGTGACGAGACGATGCGCGATCTGTTCGAGCCCGCGGCCGAAGCGCGATTGCAGCAGTTCGATATCGTACCCCGTCGCCTCGCAGGCAGCGAGAAAGCGCGTGTACGGCATCAGAATGGCGCCGGCGGCATATTTGCCGAGCGATACGGTGCAGGCGCGCTGGTCGATCGGATCGGTGACGCCGGCCGCCGCGACGGTTTCGGCGATGATATCGGCAAGCTCGATCAGCGCCACCTGCACGGCCGCGGCAAAGCCCCGCGACGCGGCATCGAGCGCTTCGGAGAGTTGCAACTGGCGCGCGTGGAGATCGAGCCGGCGCAGCGTGTTGGGCAGCACTTCGGCGGGCATGGTGCGCACCGTGATGGCGTGGCGGGTGCGCAAGCGGTCGACGACGGCGGTGTTGAGATCGGCGCCCGACAGGCGCAGATCGTCCGACAGTGCTTCCGCGGCGCTGTCGAGCGCTGTGAAATGATTGCCGGCAGCATTGATCATGGCGATGACGGCATCGAGCGGGCTGGCCGGCGCCGCCAGTACCGGGCCGACAGGGGCGCTGGCGTGCAGCCGCAGCAGCGCCTGGGCGATACCGGGGGAACGCATCGCCAGCTCGCGCAGCTCGGCGCGCGGCACGTCGATGCCGGTCAGCCGCGGATCGGTGAACACCCGCACCAGATCGTCGCCGAGATCGCTGCCATCGGCGCCGGTGAGGCTTTTGAGGTCGAGATCATAATGGCTGGCGAGCTTGAGCAGGAACGTCGCCGACAAGGGGCGTTGGTCACGCTCGATGAGGTTGAGATAGCTGACCGAAACGCCAAGGTCGCTCGCCATGCGGGTCTGGGTGAGGCCGCGCGCCGCCCGGATGCGCCGCACGCGGGCGCCGGCGAACAATTTGCGACCGTTGAGATCGGGCGGGATCGGCTGGTTTGTCAAAAGATTTACAACTTGACCGGATGTCTTGGCGAAAAGGCGAAATTTCGACACGATTCTTTGACCGAAACGCGTTGACGCCGGCCTAGCCCAGCGGCAAAGCAAACACAATTGGTCAAGCGACGCAGACGGTTGCGCGACCACGGGGGAGGATGTGGCGGAGGCAGCGACAAACGCGCCCCGCCACAGCCATTTTTACAATATGCGATCTTTCTACTCCACGCTCCCAGCCGTAGGCGACGCCTTCGCGTCAACGGGGAGGGAGTTGGTCCGCTTCAATCCCCCGGCACCACCAGCCCCGGATCGGCAATGCCCTGCACGCGCAACGCCGCCCGCCGGGCAAAGCGCAGCGTTTCCGCCTTGCGGCGCGCCGCATTGAGCGTCACCCAGGGCGCGGCGCGCAATTCCTCGCCATCGAAGCGGTCGGCGATGATCAGGCCGGTGCGGTCGGGCCGGAAATCAGCCGTGTCGAACAGCCCGAGCGGAAACCCCACCGGCACCGCCCAGAAGAAGCGATCGCAATAATCGAGATATTCGGGCCATTTGCGATCGCCGCGCAGATCGGCGAGCGATACCTTGATCTCGACCAGCGTCAGCCGCCCCTGCGCGTCGATGCCCAGAATGTCGGCGCGGCGGCCACCGCCCAGCGGCACTTCGGCAAGCGGCGCCACCCCGGCACGGACCAGCAGCCGGCAGGTGCCGCGCAGCACATCGGCGGCAATGATGCGTTCAGGGAGGTCGCGAGCGGGAAGGCCGGTTTCGGTCATCCCGCCATTATGCGGAACAGACTGGGAACGGCAACCGTGTCAGCGATAGAAAATATGATTGCCGATGGTGGCGACGCGGGTCTTGCCGGCCCAATTGGGGGCGACGCGCACGGCATGGAAGGCGATGGCGCGCGGCACGACATCGCGCCACAGGTCGTTGGCGGCGATGCGGGCGATAGCCTGGGCGCGCTGCCAGTCGGCACCGGGACGCGGGGCGCGGGTGCGATCGAAGCTGAACTGGCGCGGCTGGTTGATGACACCACAGATGCTGGCGGCAAAGCGCCCCGATTCGACGCGGTTGAGGATCGTCTGCGCCACCGCCAATTGGCCTTCAAGCGGTTCGCCGCGGGATTCGAAATAGACCGCGGTGGCGAGGCAGGCGAGTTCGCCATCGCGGGTGACGCCATCGGTATCGACCGCGGCTGCGAGCCCGGCCAGGCTGAGCGGCGGGCTGGCAAGCACGCTGTCGTCGGCAAGCAGAGTCATCATGGCGAAATCGGCGGCAACGGGCGCGCTGCTGTCATCGGCGTGCGCCGTGCTGGCCATGGCCAGCAGGCCGAGCCCGATCAACCGGGTAACAAGAGTCATGTACAATGCCATCACCGGCAGCAGGGCCCGACCCGCCGGCTAGGGTCAACCTTGCCCCAACATTTCGGCGACGAGTCGTGCGGCGCCCGCGATGTCCAGTTCGATTACCCAGAGGTCGGGGTCGCGGCGGCGGGCACGCTCGATGCTTTCCGCGACCGCGTCACCGCTGGCGATGGCGACCCATTCATAGCCGCCGGTCATGGCAAACATCGGCGACAACAGCGTTTCGACGCCGGCGTCGCGGGTGACGATGGCGATACTGCCGGCGGTGTCGTCACCGCGCGCCAGCACCGTGCCGAAGCCGCCGAGCGCCGAAACCTGGCGCAGCAGCGCCGCGACCTTGACGCCACTGGCCAGCCGGATGCTCACCTCAGGCGGCGCGCTTGCCGCTCAGTTGCGGCGCACCGATCGCGGCGCGCAGTTCGGCGGCATCGCCAGCCTCGCGCATCGCCGCCAGGATCGCGGGGTCGCGCAGCGTCCGGCTGATCCGCGCCAGCGCCTTCAGGTGGTCGGCGCCGGCGCCTTCGGGTGACAGCAGCAGCACGGCCAGATCGACCGGCTGCCCATCGAAGCTGCCATAGGCGATCGGCGCCGGCAGCCGCGCGACGACCGCGATCACGCGTTCCAGCCCTTCGATGCGGGCGTGCGGGATGGCGGCGCCCTGGCCGAAACCGGTGGCGCCGAGCGCTTCGCGTTGCAGCACGCGTTCGAGAACCAATGTTGTCGGCAGCCCGAGCGACGCGGCAGCCATCGCCGACAGCGTCGCCAGCAAGTCGGACTTGCTGGCGACGGGACAGGCGGCGGCGATGCCGTTGTGGTCGACGAGATCGGCAAAGCCGGGATTATTGGTCATTCGGCGGCGCGCGCGACCTGGCGGCGCGGCTCCACCCAACCGATGCTGCCATCGTCGCGGCGATAGACCATATTATGGTCACCGCTGGCGCTGTTGACGAACAGCAGCGCGTTGGTGTTGCGCAGGTCGAGCATCATCACGGCGTCGCCGACGCTGGCGGTCGGGATGTCGACTCGGGTTTCGGCGATGACCAGCGGATTGTCGCCGGCGGGTTCGGCTTCCTCCGGCGTGGCGGCGAAGACGACATAATCGGCATTGTCGACCAGTGCGGCGCGTTCGGCGACGCGATCGGCGCCCGGGCCGTGGCGGTCCTTCAGCCGGCGCATGTAGCGGCGCAGCTGCTTGTCGATGCGGTCGGCGGCGCCATCGAAGGCGATATGGGCATCGACGGCGCGATTGGTGCTTTTCAGGATGATGTCCGACATCACATGCATGACGATATCGCACGAAAAATGGCCGTGCGGCGCCGGCCCGAGCGTGACATGCGCCGACAAGGCGCGCGGAAAGTATTTTTCGATCATCGCGGTCAATCGCTCGCGGACATGCGCTCCGAAAGCCGCGCCGGTGTCTGTCTGGTGACCCGAGATGCGAACGTCCATTGCACTGTCTCCTGCGTTGCGACCCATCGGATACGCGACGGGGCGGTCGCTCTATGCCCCGCCGTGCCTGTGGTCAATGACCAGTCCCATGCTGGGCAATGACCAGCCTCATGCTGGCACAAACCACGACTATTGCAACCAGACCGGGTCCTTGAGGCTGGCGATGAAGGCTTCATGGGCCTCCAGCTCCTCTGGCAACGCGACATGGTGGCGAATACCGAAGTTGACGCGTTCGACCGGCAATTGTTCCACGGCGGCGTCGCTTGCGAGGTCGAATCCGATCTGGCGGCCGCCGGTGAGTTCGACATAGACGCGCGCCAGCAGCTCGGCATCGACAAGGGCACCGTGTTTGCTGCGCCCCGACAGGTCGATGCCATAGCGGTTGCACAGGGCATCAAGGGTATGCTTGGCGCCCGGGTTGATCTTGCGCGAGATTTCGAGCGTGTCGATGGCGCGGCTGTGCGGGATGAGCGGCAACCGGGCGCGTTTCAGTTCCCAGTTGAGGAATTCCATGTCGAAGGCGGCGTTGTGGGCGACGAGCGGCGAATCCTCGATGAAGGCGAGGAAATCATTGATGACCATTTCGAACACCGGCTGCCCGGTGAGAAAGGCGGTCGACAGGCCGTGGACCGCCTGGGCGTCCTTGGGCATCGGCCGTTCGGGGTCGATATAGCTGTGGAAGCTGCGCCCGGTGACGACGCGGTTGACCATCTCGACGGCACCGATCTCGACGATGCGGTGGCCATCCCCGGGCATGATGCCGGTGGTTTCGGTATCAAAAACAATTTCGCGCATGAACGGACTTTAGCGCGATAACGCAAGCCAGTGAAGGCCCCCCACCAACCGGGTGCAGGGCCGCCGGCCCTGCCCGCCGGAGGCTCTTTCTAACCCTTCGGCAGATTCCGGCAGATTCGCCGCACCGCCAGCAAGGTATGCCGCCGCCCACGCCCCGTTTCGATGACGACATCGGCAAGCGCGCGCTTCTGCCGGTCGGGCATCTGTGACTTGAGGATCCCCGCCAGTTTTTCGGGCGTCATCCCCGGGCGGGCCAGCACACGCGCGCGCTGGACGCGATAGGGTGCCGAGACGACGACGCTGAGATCGCAGCGCTTCCAGCCGCCCTTTTCGAACAGCAATGGCACGTCGAGCACCACGGCGCGCTTCAACCGGTGAGCGCCCAGGAACGCCGATTGCGCTTCGGCGACGAGCGGATGCAGGATCGATTCGAGTTTCCGGAGCGCGGCGGCGTTGCCGAAGACATGGGCGCCGAGCTTTTCACGGTGCAGGCCACCGGCATGGGTGGTGCCGGGAAAGGCGGCCTCGATGGCGGCAAGCGCGCGGCCGCCGGGGCCTTGCAGCCGGCGCACCGCGGCGTCGGCATCGAAGACCGGCAGGCCTTCGGCTTCGAACATGGCGGCGACGGTCGATTTGCCCATGCCGATCGAACCGGTCAGGCCGATGATGATCATGCCGTCAGCAGCGCGCGCAGCTCGGCGTCATGCTCGCGCGGTGCCTGGGCGTGGAAGAACAGGTTGAAGGCAAGCTCGGCCTGGCCGATCAGCATGGTCAGGCCATCGACCGGGCGGCGGCCCAGCGCGCGTGCCGCGGCGAGCAATGCGGTTTCGAGCGGCAGATAGACCATGTCGAAAACCAGCGCATTGGCGGCGGTTTCGGCGAGCGCCTCGAGCATCGCTACCGGCATGCGCTGTTGCCCGGCCATGCCGAGCGGGCTGGCGTTGATCACCGTGTCGGCGCCGGCAAAGGCGATGGCGGCATCGGCGAAGCGGTGGATGGTCGCCGCCATGCCGAATTCGGCAAGCAGCGCTTCGGCGCGTTCCGGGCGGCGGACCAGGATGCGCAGGTCGCTGGCGCCCGCGCTGTCGAGGGCGTGCAGCGCGGCGCGTGCCGCGCCGCCGGCGCCGATCAGGCAGGTGCGGCCGGGATCGCGCTCGCCTGCCGTCATGTCGAGCGCTTCGCGCACCCCGTCGATATCGCTGTTTTCGCCCGACAGGCCGTTGCGGGTGCGATAGACGCAATTGACCGCGCCGACCCGCCGCGCCGTCGGCAGCGGAAAATCGATCAGCCGCAGGATATCCTGCTTGTGCGGGATAGTAACGTTGCAACCGCGCCAATCGGGGTCGGCGCGGCGTTTTTCGAGATAGGTGGCGAGGCCGTCGGCGCGCACCCGGGTGGCGCGATATTCGGCCTTGAGCCCGAGCTTTTCGAGCCAGAAACCATGGATCAGCGGCGATTTCGACTGATAGATCGGGTCGCCGATGACTTCGGCATAAGGCAGCGGTTCGTGAAACAGGTCACCGGTGCTCACGCGTCCAATTCTCCGCGGACGCGCAGATAATCGAGCACGGCGAGCAACGGCAATCCGCGGATGACGAACTGGTCACCGTCGATGCGGCTGAACAGCTGGGCACCCAGACCTTCGATACGATAGCAACCGACACAACCGAGCACAGCATCACCTTCGGCATCAAGATAGCGCGAGATGAAGCCGTCGGAAAGAGCCCGCATCGTCAACCGCGCGGCGCCGCCCGCCCGCCACACCGGCGTGCCGTTTTCGGCGATGACCGCCGCCGAAATCAGGCGGTGCGTTGTGCCGGCGAGCTGGCGCAGCTGCGCCTCGGCGCGCGGCCGGGTTTCGGGCTTGGCGATCAGCGCGCCAGCGGCGGTGACGACGACCGAATCGGCGCCGAGCACCAGCATACCGGGCAGGCTGCGCGAGATCTTGACGGCCTTCAGTTCGGCAAGGGCATCGGCAATGTGTTCGGGCGAGGCGCCTTCGGCCTGCAGGCCGGCGGTCACCCCATCTTCATCGACATGCGCCGGCAGCGCGTCATGCGCCACGCCGGCGGCGGTCAGCATGGCGCGGCGCGCGGCGCTCTGGCTGGCGAGAACGATCATGCGTCTTCCGCCGCATCGCTGGCACGGTCCTGCCGCGCCTGGACGAGATTGATGATGGCGGCCGCCGTTTCCTCGATCGAGCGGCGGGTGACATCGATGACCGGGATATCATGATCGGCAAACAGCCGCCGCGCATAGGCGACTTCGGATTCGACCTGCGCGCCATCGACATAATCGGTATCGGGCGTCTGGCCGAGCGACAACAGCCGGTTGCGGCGGATCAGCACCAGCCGGTCGGGCGCCGTCGTCAACCCGACAACCAGCGGGCGCTGGAGGCTGAACAGGCTGACCGGCGGCGGCGACTGCGGCACGATCGGAATGTTGGCGGTCTTGTAGCCGCGGTTGGCAAGATAGATCGACGTCGGCGTCTTCGAGGTGCGGGATACGCCGGCAAGGACGACATCGGCTTCTTCCCAATCGTCATGGCCCGCCCCATCATCATGGACCATCGTGTAGTTGATCGCATCGACACGCTGGAAATAGGCGGCGTCCATGACATGCTGGCGCCCCGGCCGCCGCGTCGCCACCTGGCCGAGCAGTTCCGACAGCGCGGCAATCGTGGGATCGAGCGGCGAGACCATCGGCAGGCCAAGGGTACGGCAGCGCAGTTCGAGGCGCTCGCGCACGCCGCCGTCGACCAATGTATGAATGACCAGCCCCGGCCGCCGGGCGATTTCCTCCATGACACGATCGAGATGCCCTTCGGAACGCACCATCGGCCAGAAATGCTTGATGGCATCGACTCCTTCGAATCGCGCCAGCCCGGCCTTGGCGACCGATTCGAGCGTTTCGCCGGTCGAATCGCTGACAAGATGGAGATGAAGCTTGTTGCGGTCGGCTCTCATCGCGATTCCAGGCGCTGAATCGCGCCGGCCGCATTTCTTTCACCGGGGGCAAAGCTGGGGATAAACATCGGATGACCGGGTTAAGCCGGGGTGGCCCATGCCCGCAAGCGCCAAATCAGCAAATTCCGCGCCGCTTCACCTCGATACGCCCCCGATTCGTCCGCGCTTCATCAACAGGTGAAAGACTCCACAGGCGAGGCTGTGGATAACGGGGACAGAATTATCGACTCGCCGACTCTCAATGCGATTCACGAGCGACCATCTGTGGATAATTCGGCGGGATCGTGCGAATCCGCAAAAAACCATCTCGCTCTACAACCACTATCGATTCAAGATTCATTGAATGAAGGTTGTGGTGCGGCGCGGCTCGAAACCGCCTCTTGACCCGCGCCGTCACCGCCGTGAAAGGTGCAGCATGATCACGACCAAGACCCTTGCCGACCCCCCGCTGCTCGCCGTCCTGAAGGGGGAGCGCCGCGACCCGCCGCCGGTGTGGCTGATGCGCCAGGCCGGGCGCTATTTGCCCGAATACCGGGCGTTGCGGGCCGAAAAGGGCGGTTTTCTCGAACTCGTCTATGACAGCGATGCCGCCGCCGAGGTCACGCTGCAGCCGATCCGCCGCTTCGGCATGGATGGCGCGATCCTGTTTTCCGACATCCTGATCGTGCCGCACGCCATGGGGCAGGGCCTGACCTTCGGCCCCGGCGAAGGCCCGCAACTGTCGCCGCCGCTGTCAGATGCCCGCTTCGATGCGCTGGTGCCGAAACCCGAATATCTTGCGAAAATCTATGAAACCGTCGCCAAGGTGAAGGCCCAGCTCGACCCGCAGGTGACCATGCTGGGTTTTGCCGGCAGCCCGTGGACGGTTGCCACCTATATGGTCGCCGGCCATGGCAGCAAGGACCAGGGCGAGACGCGGCGGCTGGCCTATACCGACCCGCAGGGTTTCCAGGCGCTGATCGACCGGATCGTCGCGGTCACCGTCGATTATCTGTCGGGGCAGATCGAAGCCGGGGCGCAGGCGGTGCAATTGTTCGACAGCTGGGCGGGCACGCTGTCGCCGGCGCAGTTCGAACGCTGGGTGATCGGGCCGACGGCGGATATCGTCGGCCGCCTGATGGTCCGCCATGGCGATGTGCCGATCATCGGCTTTCCCAAGGGTGCCGGCGCCAAGCTCGCCGCCTATGCCGCCGAAACCGGCGTCGATGCCATCGGGCTCGATGAAACCATCGATCCGGCCTGGGCCGATGCGATGTTGCCGGTCGGCATGCCGGTGCAGGGCAATCTCGATCCGCTGGCACTGATCAGCGGCGGCGAAGCGCTGAAATCGGCGGTGGCGCGCATCCGCGCGGCGTTCGACAGTAGGCCGCATGTCTTCAACCTCGGCCATGGCATCCTGCCCGATGCACCGATCGCCCATGTCGAGGAACTGCTCGAGATGCTGCGGAAGCCGTTCTGATGGAGTTCGGCGTCGGCTGGCTCGGGGATGCCTATCTCTGGGTCAAGGCGGTGCACGTCATTTTCGTCATCTTCTGGATGGCGGGGATGTTCATGCTGCCGCGCTTCCTCGTCTACTGGCACCCGCTGCCGATCGGCGCACCCGAGAACCAGCTCTGGGCCGAGCGTTGCAACCGGTTGAAGCGGATCATCATCAACCCGGGCATCACGGTCGTCTGGGTGCTGGGGATTGCGCTCGGCTTTCACCTGGGCTGGCCGTTGTGGCTATGGGCCAAGCTGGTGTTCGTCCTTGGCCTGTCGGGGTTTCACGGCTGGATGATCGGCGCAATGCGGCAGTTTGCGGCCGGCGAGCGGCCTTATGCCGAAAAGACGTTGCGGCTGGTCAACGAGATTCCGTCGCTGGTGACGTTCTTCGTGGTGATCCTGGTGATCGTGAAGCCCTTCTGATCCTTGCCTTCTATCAATGATTCATCAGCGCAAAGCAGAGCCTCCGGCGGCTGGGGTCGACGACCCCAGCCCCCAATCGATTTACCGTCAGGCAAACATATGGTTGCGACTCGACCGAGCTAGCAGACGGCGGCTGGGGCCGACGGCCCCAGCCGCCGGAGGCGCTACTTCCACCCGCACTGCTGCCCCTTGTTCTGCGTCTTCAACCAGCCTTGCAGCGGTGCGAAATAAGCGAGCATCGCCTTGCCCGACATCTTGCGCGTGCCGGTGAAGGCTTCGAGCGCGTCGGGCCAGGGTTTCGACGCCCCCATCTCGAGCATGGCGTTCAATTTGGCGCCGACCGCCTTGTCGCCATAGATCGAGCAGCGGTGCAGCGGCCCTTTCCAGCCCGCTTGCTTGCACGCGGCTTCGTAGAACTGGAACTGCAGGATGCGGGCGAGGAAGTAGCGGGCATAGGGGGTGTTGCCGGGGATATGATATTTGGCGCCGGGGTCGAAATCGGCTTCGGTCCGTTCGACCGGCGGGATGATGCCCTGATATTGCAGGCGCAGATCGGTCCACGCCTTGTTGTAGCCGGACGGCGGGGTGGCGCCCGAAAACACCCCCCAGCGCCATTTGTCGACGAGCGCTGTCCACGGCATGCCCGGTACCTTTTCCATCGCCTGGCGCAGCAGCAGCCCGATGTCCTTCGACGGATCGGGCACCTTTGCCGCATCGAGCAGGCCGATCTTGACGAGATAATCGGGCGTCACCGACAGCGCGGCGAAATCGCCGATGGCTTCGTGGAAACCGTCATTGGCGCTGTTGAGATAGAGCAATGGCTGCTTGTTATAGGCGCGCTGGTAATAATTATGGCCGAGTTCGTGGTGGATGGTGACGAAATCCGACGAATTGACCTTGGTGCACATCTTGATGCGCAGGTCGTCCTTGTTGTCGAGATCCCAGGCGCTGGCGTGGCAGACGACCTCGCGATCGGCGGGCTTGGTGATCTGCGAGCGCGTCCAGAAGGTGTCGGGCAGCGGCGCGAAGCCCAGCGATGAGTAGAAGGCCTCGCCGGTGCGCACCATCTTGACGGGATCATAGCCCTTGGCGGTGAGCAGCGCGCCGACATCATAACCGATATCGCCGGCGCCGGCGGGGGCGACGACGTCATAGATGTCGCTCCAGTCCTGCGCCCACATGTTGCCGAGCAGGTCGGCGCGAATGGGGCCGGTCTTCGGCTGCACGGCGTCGCCATATTTCGCGTTGAGCTTGCTGCGGGTGTAGCAGTGGAGGTCGGTATAGAGCGGGGTCACCTCGGCAAGCAGCGTGTCGATCAGCCTGGCGAAATCATCGGCAGGCATGTCATAGCTCGATCGCCACATCGCCCCGGTATCGGCAAAGCCGAGCTCGCGCGCGCCGGCATTGGCGATTTCGACCATGCGGACATAATCGGCGCGCATCGGCTGGCCGACCTTGTGCCAGCTTGCCCAGATTTCCTTGCTGAGTTCGGGATCGCGGGTGGTGCCCATCAGCGCCTCGAGATCGTTGCCACCAGTGGCGACGCCCTTGAAGGTCCCCTTGCCCTTGCCATAGGTCGATTGCAGCCGGGTGGTCAGCGTTGCCAGTTCATCGGCGGCACCGGGGGTATCGGGGGCGGGCAGGACGATACCCTGCTTGAGAAAATCGAGCTTGCGGCGGACATCGAACGACAGGCCCGGCGTCGCGTTAAACTGCGCCGCCTGCTTGGCGAGCTTGACGGTCAGCAAAGTGCCCTCGGCGCCGGCCTTGGCATTCAGATAATCGGTATCGTCGGTGATGTAGGTCGAATTCACCCAGGCGACGCGCTGGGCATAATCGCTGTAGGTCGACAATTGGCTTTCGGCATCGGCGACAAAGGCGGTGGCAGCGGTGGCGCTGGTATCGGCGGCGAGCGCAGGCGCCGCGTTGGCATTGATCGCGAGCGCAGGCGCCGCGAGGACGAACGATAAAGCCAGGACGGAAACGGGCGATGGCATGACGGATACTCCCAAGGCTGTTTATGCCTGTGGGGATGCGCGCGCCGCGCCGGGTCGTCAAGCGTCAGCGGTGATGGTCGAGCCAGGCGGCGATGGCGGCCCCGAAATCGGGTTTGGTGACCGCGCTCATGTGATTGCCGGGAATTTCGACACAGGCGGCGTTCGGCAATGCCAGCGCCAGATCGGGCGCCGAGCCATTGTCGCGATCATCGACGCCGCAGACGACGAGTGTCGGCGTATCGAGGCCGCGCAGCACCTCGATCGGGGTCGATTGCTGGCTGCGCAGGACATGCGCGACGGCTTCGGCGTCGATCTTGTTCTGCACCATGAAGCTCGCGGCGGCATGCTCGGCGCTGCCGGCGGGAAAATGCCCCGCGCTGCCGGCCTTTACCCCGGCGATGACGTTGAGGAACCAGGCGCCGCGCTCGCTGCCCCCGGTCAATCCGGCGAGCCCCATGCCGCCGAGCACGACACGGCGCGGCCGCATCCCGCGCGCCAGCAGCCGCACCGTCGTGCGTGCGCCGAGCGAATAGCCGCCGAGATCGAAATCGATGATCCCCAGATGCTTGACCAGCGCTTCAATATCGAGCGCCAGCACGTCGGCGGGATAGGCCGCGGCGTCGTGCGGCGCCGCGCTGTCACCATGGGCGCGGAAATCGGGCATGATGACCTGAAAGCCGGCACCGGCAATCTCGGTCGCCGCGCCGAATTTGCGCCAGTTCATCGCGCCGGAACTGAACAGCCCGTGCAGCAGGATGATCGGGCGGCCAGCACCAAGGCTGTGCCAGGCGATGCGCGCGCCATCGAAGGACAGGAAATCATCGCGCAGGACGGTCATCATGCAGCATTCTCCAACAGGCCGGCATAGACCAGCGCCGGCACCAATGCCGCGACCAGCCAGGCCATGGCCTCGAACAGCGCCGTCGCCACTGGCCCGCCCCCGCCGGCAAAACCAAAGGCCAGCGCCGCGATCGGCGCCAATATCAGGCCGGTGAGCAGCGTCAGCGCCAGGATCCGGTTGCGGCTGCCCAGCGTCAGCGCCGCCACGCGCCGCATCGCCGCGACGGGCGACAGGCCTTCGACCACCGCCAGCGGCACCAGCGGCAGCAGGATCGACGCGCCGAGCAGCGCCGCCGACAGCAGCAGCGCATCGAGCAGCCAGCCGGCCACCGAGCCGTGACGGGCAAACAGGTGCAGTGTCATGCCGGCAACGACCAGCGCGCCGACGATCAGTGCCGCCTGCACGCCGGGCGTCGCCTGCGCGAAACCAGCCCGCCAACCGAGCCGGCGGCCTTGCGTGCGCGCCACGACGATCGGCGCCACGCCCGCGGCATACACCATGGCGAGCAGCGCGCGCAGGATGACGAGCAGGGTGCCGCCTTCCCCGCCGCTGTCGAACAGCCGCGTCGCGACCCCGGGCAGCAGCACCAGCAGCAGCAGCCCGCCGAGCAGCGGCAGCGCATCGGCCGCCAGCGCCGGCACGATGCGGCGCAGCACCAGGGCGACATCGAGCGACGGAGCAGCAGCAGGCTGGCGCATCGCCATGGTCACCCGGCCTTGGCCTCGCGGGCGGCGGCGACAGCTTCCTTCAATTTATCATAGCCAACCGCGCCCGACATGATGCGGTTGCCGACGACATAGCTTGGCGTGCCGGTGAGCCCCAGGGCACGGCCCAGCTCGAGATTTTTCCTGATCTCGGCCTTGAGCGCCGGGGCGTTCAGGTCATTGGCGGTACGCAGTTCGTTCAGCCCGGCGGTGCGCACCATCGCGACGGTGCGTTCGTGCGCCACCTTGCCGGCGGTTTCGAACATGGCATCGTGGAATTGCCGGTAACGGCCCTGCTGCGCCGCCGACAGGCTGGCCATCGCGGCCTCGTCGCTGGCCGGGGAGAGGACGGGGAAATCGCGATAGACGACACGGATATTGCCATCTTCGGCGGCAAGTTTCTTCACATCGGCATGGCCCTGGCGGCAATAGGGGCAGGCATAATCGAAGAACACCACCACCGAGACATCGCCCTTGGGGTTGCCCGCGACGGCGTCGGCAAAGGGGGTTTCGATCTCCTTGCGGTTCGATTCGAGCAATTGCGTCACCTCGCGGTTCTGCAGCCGGGTCATCGCTTCGGGAATGATTTCGGGGTGTTCGAGGATATAGTCGCGCACGATCTTTTCGATCGCCGCCTTGTCGGTAGCGCCGTTCGCCGTGCCCGCCGCCAGCCCGGCGCCGGCCAGCCCCGCCGCGGCAACACCAACGAGTAACCAGATCGCCCGCACTTGTGTCTCCATTATCTTGTGCAACCATGCCGGCATCAGCGCCGCCTCTTCTTGTTGCCGAGTTCGTCGGCCGCGACGAGCGAAATATCCTCGGCGCGAATCCAGTCGGGGGAGCCCTTCGGCAGGCCGGCGAGCGCCACCCGGGCGTTGGCGGCAGCCCCCTTGGCATTGGATTCAAGGCTGTAGCGTTCGGCCGCCGCCAGCGCAGCGCGCGGTGCATCGCCCTTGCGGTCGTAGATGACCCCCAGCTGATACCAGGCGAAGGGGTTTTCGCGGTCGCGCGCGATGGCCTTTTTCAGCAAGGGTTCGGCTTCGACGAAATCGGCCTTGTCCTCGGTCGAGATCAGCGCATGGCCGAGCAGGGTCATGATCAGCGGCTCGTTCGGCGCGCGGGCGACCGCGGCGCGCAGCACCGGCACGGCGTCGGCGATCTTGCCGTTTTCGAGCAGGATTTGGCCCTTCAATTCCAGGAAATAGGGATCATCGGGAGCGGTGCGCAGCAGTGCATCGGCTTCGATTCCGGCCTGTTCGGCATAGGCCGAGCGGTGCCAGGCATAGGCGCGGGCATAATGCGCCGGCACGCCCTGGTCGGTTGTGGGATAAAGCTGCAACACCCGCGCCGGTTCGGCGACAAAACCGATCAGCTTGCCCTTGATGCGCAGGAAGCGCGCATTAAGCCGTGCTTCGGGCGGGCGGTTCCACGCCGGATCATGCACATAGACATTTTCGAGATTGGCGATGCGGGTGCCCGATAGCGGGTGGGTGCGGGCGTACTCATTTTCCTGTTTGATGGCGAGGCGGAATTCCTGGCCGAGGAGCTTCTGGAAAAAGGCGATCGAGCCCTTCCCCGACAGCCCGGCCTTGCTAAGATAGACGGCACCGGCCTGGTCCGCCCGGCTTTCCTGGTCGCGGGTGAAGCTGAGGAACTTGCCCTGTGCCGCCGCCGTGCCCATGCCCAGCACTGCCAGCCCGGCCTCCCCCGCACCCGCGGCGATCAGCGCTGCGGCACCCACCAGCGAGAGCAGCGAGATGTTGGTCGCCGGGCCGGCGCCTTCGTTGAAGCGGACATTGTGGCCACCGGCGATATGGCCGATTTCATGCGCGATGACGCCCTGGAGTTCGTTGACATTGTCGGCGGCGGCAATGAGTCCCGAATGGATGAAGATGTTCTGCCCGCCGGTGACAAAGGCGTTTATCGACGGGTCGCCGACGAGGATGATCTGGACGTTCTTCGGGTCGAGCCCGGCGCCGATGATCATTTCCTTCGAAATGTCGCGGAAAAACGCCTCGGTCTCGGCATCGCGCAACACCGATTGCGCCGCCACGGGGCTCGCGAGCGCGGCGGCGATGAGGACGAAAAGGAGGCGAGGCAGGCGCATGGACAGTCGATGTCCTAGCACGTCTGAACCCGTGGTGAAGCCGGAACATCGGCTCCTGGCCCGGGGCGAAGGTCAGGCCGCGGCCAGCAGCTTGGCGCGGCGGCGGGCGACGCTACTGCCCAGCCCGAGCGCCTCGCGATATTTGGCGACGGTGCGGCGCGCGATGTCGAAGCCTTCGCGTTGCAATATCTCGACAAGCTTGTCGTCGGACAGCGTGTCGATGGTTTCGGCGGCGATCAGCCGGGCGATGCGGTCCTTGACGGTGTGTGCCGACGATGCCTCGCCGCCTTCGGATGAGCCGATGCCGCTGGTGAAGAAATAGCGCAGTTCGAAGAGGCCGCGTTCGCACTGGATATATTTGTTCGAAGTGACGCGGCTGACGGTCGATTCGTGCATCTCGATCGCCTCGGCGATCATGCGCAGCGTCAGGGGTTTGAGATGGCTGACGCCATGGTCGAAGAAGCCGTGCTGGTGCTTGACCAGTTCGCTCGCCACCTTGACGATGGTGCGGGCGCGCTGGTCGAGTGCTTTCAGCAGCCAGTTGGCGCTGTTGACGCATTCGTTGAGAAAGCTGTTGGTCGCCTTGGTCGCGCCGGCTTCGAGTACGGCGTGATAATCGCGGTCGATCAGCAGCTTGGGCAGCGTCGCCTGGTTGAGCTCGACGATCCATTCGCTATCATTGCCGCGCCGCACGAAGATATCGGCGACCACCGGCGCGGCGCGTTCGCCGCCGAAGCGCAGGCCGGGCTTGGGTTCGTAGCAGCGCAGTTCGCGGATCATGTCGGTCACGTCTTCGCGGTCGACGCCGCAAATCCGGACAAGGCCGTTGATGTCGCCGCGCGCCACCATTTCGAGATTGGCGAGCAGCGCCGCCATCGCCGGGTCATAGCGATCGGCCTCGCGCGCCTGGATGGCGAGGCATTCGGCGAGGCTGCGCGCGCCGACGCCGACGGGATCGAAGCCGTGGATGCGCGCCAGAACCGCTTCGACTGCTTCCAGGGTCACGCCGAGTCGTTCGGCGATGTCGTCGGTGCTTTCGCCAAGATAGCCGGCTTCGTCGATCAGATCGATGATGTGGCGGGCGATGATCAGCTCGGTGCCATCGAAGGCGGCGCTGGCCTGGGCGGTCAGCACGTCGGCGAGCGAGGCATCGGCGGCGGCGAAACTGTCGAAATCGACATCCTCGGCGCTGCCGCTGCTGGCGCTGGCGCCCCAATCGGCGCTGTCGCCCGGCGTATCGTGGTGAAAGGCCTCCCCGGTGTAATCGACATCGAGCGGGGCGTCGCCGCCGCTGCCTTCGCCCGACTTGCCGAGCAGCGCATCAAGGCCCTGGCGGCTGGGGTCGATCGCTGCCTCGGGCGCGGCGGGGGCCTCCACCGTGTCGGCGCCATCACTGGTGCTGAGCAGCGGGTTCTTGTCGAGCTCCTCGCCGATGTAGGTTTCAAGTTCGACGTTGGTCAGTGCCAGCAGCTTGATGGCAAGCTGCAGCTGCTGGGTCATCACCAGCTGCTGCGATTGCCTCAGTTCAAGGCGTGGCCCTAATCCCATGGCTACAGACTGAAGTCTTCACCCAGATAGACACGGCGCACCGTCTCGTCGGCGACCAGCGCCTGCGGCGTGCCTTCGAACAGCACCCGGCCATCATAGATGATGCAGGCGCGGTCGACGATTTCGAGCGTCTCGCGGACATTGTGATCGGTGATCAGCACGCCGATGTCGCGGTCGCGCAATTGTACCACCAGCGCGCGGATATCGGCGATCGAGATCGGATCGATGCCGGCAAAGGGTTCGTCGAGCAGCATGATCGACGGGTTGGCGGCGAGCGCGCGGGCGATTTCGCAGCGGCGGCGTTCGCCCCCCGACAGCGCCATCGCCGGCGCGGCGCGCAACCGGGTGATGTTGAATTCGCCTAGCAGCGCTTCGAGCCGGGCGGCGCGCGCCGTCTTGTCGGGTTCGGACACTTCAAGCACGGCGAGGATATTCTGTTCGACAGTCATGCCGCGAAAGATCGAGGTTTCCTGCGGCAGGTAACCGAGCCCCAAGGCGGCGCGGCGATACATCGGCAGCCCAGTGATGTCATGGCCATCGAGCAGGATGCGCCCCGAATCGGGCATGGCGAGGCCCATGATCGAATAGAAGCAGGTCGTCTTGCCGGCGCCGTTCGGCCCGAGCAGGCCGACGACTTCGCCGCGCCGCACCGACAGCGACACGTCGCGCAGCACGACGCGCTTGTCATAGCGCTTGCCGATGCCATCGACCGACAGGCCGCGGGCCACGCCTTCGTGCGCGGCGGCGCGTTCGGCGGCGCGATCGTCGGGGATGGTATCGATATCGGCCATTCTTGCTCCTGTCAGGCGGTTCTACACCAATTGGCGCGAACTTTGCATGACAGTCGCCTTGCTAACGCGAACGGCGCGCCTTGCAAAGTGCAAGACGCGCCGAAAGCGTTGAAATGTGATGTATCAGAATTTGAAGCCGATTTCGGCGCCCCAGGTCCGCGGGGGCCGGGCGGTGCCGAAGGTGAACAGCCCGGCCACCGGCAGGGTGGCGGCGAGGCCGCGATTGTCGGTCAGGTTGCGGCCGAAGATGGCGAAGCGCACTTCCTTGTCGTCGGCGATGTTGAAGGTGTAGCTGATTTGTGCCGCCAGATCCTCGCGGTTGTTGGTCAGGCAGCGGTCTTCGTTGCGCACGGCGCCGATGACGATCGGCTTGTTGGGCGCGATGCAGGTCTGGTATGAGTCCTGATAGCGCAGGGTGGTGTTGAAATCGAGCCGGCCGTCGCCGATTTCGCGGCTGTAATCGAGTCCGAGGGCGAACTGCACCTTGGGCGCGCGGCGCAGGGTGAGAGTCGACACGTCATCGGGGACGAGATCGCCGTTCACGTCGTTGAGGAAATTGTCGAACTGCGCATCGGTATAGGTGAACGAGCCCGTGAGCGTCAGTTCTTTCGTCGGTTGCAGGATGATTTCGGCTTCGAAGCCCTTGATATTGGCCGACGATGCGTTCTTGACGACGGTTTCCTGCGGGCTCGACGATCCTGGCGGTGACGCCTGGACGATCTCTTCCTGCTTGTTGTTGTACTTGGTGTAATAGGCGGCAAGGTTGGTGCGCAGCGTGCGGTCGAACCAGTCCGCCTTCAGGCCGATTTCAAAGGCATCGACGGTTTCGGGCTCATAGGGACCCAGTGTCGTCGGCCCCGAGGCGCGGCCGTTGAAGCCACCCGACCGAAAGCCGCGGTTGTACGAGGCATAGACGCGCTGGGCATCAGAGAATTCGTAATCAATACTGGCGCGCCAGGTGAATTTGCTGAAGCCCTGCGATCCCGAACAATTGCTGGCCGGTGCATAGACCGGCAGCACGACGCCCGGTGCCGGCGAGAAGGTGCCGGTAACGCCGACGCAGCTCTTGCCGTCGAAGCTCGGCTGGGTCAGCCCGACGAGAGCGCCGATCCGGCCGTAATTGTTGAAGATTTCCTTGTCGTCATGGGTGTAGCGGGCGCCGACGCCGATGCTCAGCGCGTCCGACACCTTGATGCGGGCATCGGCGAAGCCGGCATAGGATTTGGTGGTATGGTCGACATATTGGCGCAGCAGCGCCGGGGCGCCGCCGGCGAGCACGGCGCCGAGTGTCGTCGTCTGGTCGAGCTTGTAGTTGCTGTCGAAATAATAGCCGCCGACGAGCAGGTTGATAGTGTCGGTGACGTCGCCGACAATGCGCAGTTCCTGGCTGAACTGGTGATATTTTTGGTCACGCCTGGTTTCGAAGAACAGCGCTGCGGTCGCGTCGAAATCCTGCACCACCGATTCGGTGTTGGCGCGGTAGCCGGTGACCGAGGACAGGGTGAAGTTGCCGATGTCGATGTCGATATTGGCGGTGACGGCATCGGTGTCGTTCTCCACCGGCGTCGCGATTTCGGAGAAGGTGGTATACAGCCCCCAGTCTTCGAGCGCGCGGCGGCCGCATTCGGCCGGCTTGGCAAAGCCCGGGGCGCCGGGGGCGGCGCAGATGACGTCCTTGCCGGTTTCCGACAGCGACGCGACGATGGTTTCGCCGCGTTCGCGCATGTGTTCATAGTTGAAGGTGGCGCGGATGCCATCGGCGGGCGTCAGCAGCGCGGTGATGCCGCCGGTCAGGACTTCATACTGGCCTTCGCGCTTGTTCTTGGTGACGTTCTGATAATAGCCGTCGGTATTGTCGTAGAAACCATAGGCCTTGATCGCGACGACATCGCCGAGCTTGCCGGTGTTGACGACGAGCCGGCCGCGCTTGGTATCATAATTGGAATAGGCGAATTGCCCGCGCACCCCGGCATCCTCGGTCGGCTTGGTGCGTGTCACGCTGATGACGCCGCCGATGGTGTTGCGGCCGAACAGCGTGCCCTGCGGGCCGCGCAGCACTTCCAGCCGTTCCATGTCGAAACTGTCGAGCAGCTGCCCGGTATTGGTGCCGATGAAGACGCCATCGACGACGACACCAACGGCGGGATCGAAGCTTTTTTCGATATCTTCGAACGAGATGCCGCGGATCGAGATGGCGGCGGCGCTCGGCCCGGCGCCGACATTGTCGACAACCAAGCTGGGTACCCGGCCGGCGAGATCGCGAATATCCTCGACCGTGGCGGAATCGAGCAGTTTCTGGTCGAGCGCCGTCACCGCGACAGGAATGCTCTGCACCGAATCCTGCCGGCGCTGGGCGGTGACGACGATTTCGCGCAGCGCGCCCTGATCTTCGGCGGCCGCGGCGGGCGCGGTGCTTTGCGCCAGCGCCGGCTGGGCAAGCAGCGTAACGGCAAAAGTGGCGCCGTTCAGCAAGAGCGTGCGAAACGTCATGACGATCCTCCCCATCCGGTCCCCGGCAACGGGTAACACGGCTTCAAAGCTGCGCCGGCTGGACCGGTCTGGAGACAATTAGCCGCGCCTCGATGCCGCACGGGTAGCCGCCAAAACTGACAGTCGCAGGAATCGCGGGGCGAAACGATGATGTGTGTTGCGCCGCTGCAACAGGTCGCATCCAGGGGTTATCGATGGCAATTGTCACCCAGCCGACCTTCTGTCGCTTCTGCCACGCCAATTGCGCGATGCTTGCCGATATCGACGGCGACAAGGTGGTGGCGGTGCGCGGTGATTCCGATGATGCCCTCTACAAGGGCTATACTTGCATTAAGGGGCGGCAACTCGCCGAGGCGCACAACCATGAAACCCGGCTGCGCCACCATATGAAGCGCGGCGATGGCGGTCTAGCGCCGGTGGCAGCGGACGCTGCCTTCGACGAAATTGCAGCTCGCCTGCAGGCAATCGTTGCGCAGCACGGGCCGCACAGCGTCGCGGTCTACAGCGGCACCTATGCCTTTCAGAACAGCGCCGCGATGTTCACCGCACATGCTTTTGCCAAGGGGCTCGGCACGCGCAACTATTATACCAGCGTCACGCTCGACCAGCCGGCCAAGGTCTATACCACGTTGCGCATGGGGCATTGGGGCGGCGGGCCGAACCCGTTCAGCGGCGCCGATGCGCTGCTCGTCGTCGGCAACAATGCCATCGTCTCGCATTATGGCCCGGTCGGCGGCGTGTCGCCGTTCTCGCCGTCGCGATCGTTGCAGGATGCCAAGGCGCGGGGGATGAAGCTCGTCGTCATCGATCCGCGCGCCACCGAGGTCGCCCGCCACGCCGATGTGCACCTGGCGGTAAAGCCGGGCGAGGATGTGACCCTGCTCGCGGCGATCCTCAACATCATCCTGTCCGAAAGCCGCTTCGACCAGGCCTTTTGCCAGCAGCATGTCGATGGCCTCGACGAACTGCGCGCCGCCGTCGCCGGCATCACGCCGGAAATCGCCGCGGCGCGCGCCGGGGTGCCGGCGGAGGGCATCATCAGCGCGGCACGGATATTCGCCGATGCCAAGCGGGGCATTGCCTCATCGGGCACCGGCCCCGAAATGTCGGGCGACGGCACGCTGATCGAATATCTGCTCGCCAGCCTCAACATCATCTGCGGGCGCTTCGTGCGCGATGGCGAGCCCGCCTCGCCGCCGCGGGTGTTCACCGCGCAGACGCCGCGCCACGCCGGGGTCAACGCGCCGATGAAGCTGTGGGGCGAAGGCTTTCCCGCCTCGCGCTTTCGCGGCCTGACGCAACTGGGCGAGGAAATGCCGTGCAACGTCCTCGCCGACGAGATTCTCACCCCCGGTGACGGCCAGATCAAGGCGCTGATCGTCGTCGGCGGCAACCCGGTCGTCGCCTTCCCCAACCAGGACAAGATGGTCGCCGCGATGCAGGCGCTCGACCTGCTCGTCTGCATCGATATCCGCGAATCCGAAACCGCGCGCCACGCCGATTATGTGCTGGCGCCGGCGATGTGCCTGGAGCGTGACGACATCACCAACCTGTCGGAATGGTGGCACGAAACCCCCTATGCCCGTTACGCCCGCGCGCTGGTGCCGCCGCCGGGCGATGCCATTGACGAATGGGAAATGTTCTGGGAAATCGCCCGGCGCATGAACGTGCCGTTACGCTTTGCCGGGGGCGAGGCTGCGCTGGATGTCCGCCCGACCAAGACGCAGATCCTCGATCTCATCACCCATGGCTGCCTGGTGCCACCATCACAGGTGCGTGCCGATACGCCCGATGGCCGCGCCATCGTCTATGCCGACAAGGCGCCGACGGTGACGCCGGTGCCCGCCGATGCTCCGGAAGCGCGCTTCACCCTGACGCCGGATGCGGTAATCGCCGATCTGACCGCGCGGCTGGCGAGCGCGGCCGACGCCGGGCTGGAGTTCCGGCTGTCGTCGCGGCGCACCAAGCATGTCTTCAATTCGTCGGGGCACCAATATGCCGCGCTGCAAAAGAAGGGCACGACCAATTACGCCCATATGAACCCCGATGACATGGCGCGCCTCGGCATCGGCGATGAAACGACGATTCGCATCAGCGGCAGCGCCGGGCAGGTTTACGGTGTTGCCAAGGCGTCGCCCGATGTGCGGCCGGGGGTGATTTCGATGGCGCATGCTTTTGGCGATTTCGATACCGGGCTGGCGGGCGTGCGCGCCCGGGGCAACAGCACCAACCGGCTTGTCGACGAAACGACGGGTTATGATCCGATCACCGGCCAGTCGCGACAAAGCGCCATCCCGGTGCGGGTTGAAGCGGTCGCCGAGGTGGCGGCGGCGGAGTAGGCCTCCGGCGGGCAGGGGCTGAGCCCCTGCACCCCTATTGCTTTGTCGGGCTTCAGCGTCGAAACGCAGCCGCATGACCTCGATGATGCTCCTGCTGTTTGCCGCCGGCCTGTGGGCGGGGGGGCAGAATGCGCTCGCCGGCGGGGGATCGTTCATCACCCTGCCGGCGCTGATCGCCGCCGGGCTCGACCCGAAACTCGCCAACATCACTTCGACGATGGCGCTGTTCCCGGGGCAGATCACCACCGGTCTTGCCGGGCGTTCGCTGGTTTCGGGGGCCGAGCGGCTGTCGTTCCGATCACTAGCGATCATCGCCTTTTGCGGCGGCATCGGCGGCGCCTTCCTGCTCATCGCGACGCCGAGCAAGGTGTTCGCCGCCATGGTGCCGTGGCTGGTGCTGGCGGCAACGGCGCTGTTCGCCTGGAGCAGTTTCGGCCCCAGGCCCAAGGAAGCCAGCGCGCCGCCCCCCGGCTGGGTGACGGTGCTCACGCAAGGCACCATCGCGCTCTACAGCGGCTTTTTCGGTGGCGGTGCCGGTATCATGACGCTCGCCTCGCTGACCCTCGCCCGCCTGCCGGTGCGCAACGCCGGCGGCACCAAGAATGTGCTGGTGGCGCTGTCCAACCTGTCGGCGGCGGTGGTCTTTGCCGTGTCGGGGGCTGTCGCTTGGCGCGAGGCGGTGGTGATCGGCAGCGGCGCGATGATCGGCGGCTATCTCGGCGCCCGCGCGCTGAAGGTGCTGCCTGAAAAACTGCTCAAGGTGGCCATCGTCGTCATCGGCGTGGCGCTGACGATCGGGCTGTTCCTGCGCGGCTGAAAGACCCGGCGACGTTCGGAACGCGCCAGCCCCGGGGCAATGTCATCGTCTCGGTGCCGCCATTGCCGGCAAGCGATGATCATTGCGCCTTTGGGTACCCGGCGCGTCGAGACCGGCGCCGCCGCGATCGACAGGCGCTGGTCGGGCATGCGCCGGCAATGCCGCAAGGCTGATCAGATAGCCGATGATGCCGCTGCCACCATAGCCGAGCAGCGGCGTCGGATAGTTGCCGACCATCGCCGCCAGGAAAATTGCCAGCCAGACCGCTGCAAACACCCGCGCCGGTTCTCCCCGATTGCACGCCGGCAGCAGCAACAGGGCCACCCCCGCCACCAGGGCACCACCGGCGACCGCTGAGCGTGTGAAGGCATCGGCGACAACCCTTTCGACAAAGGGCGTCGCCGGCAAGTCGTCGGGTCGCAACAGCGTGACGACAAAGCCGATCATGGCAGCAGCCAAAGCTGTCACGACCCCGACACCGCGTTGCCGCATCGCCACGACCAGCAGCCCGGCCAGCAATGTTCCGGCCATGGCCCGATCGGGTTGCAGCGCCAGCGCCAACGCCGCGATGATCATGCCCAGTGTCGCGACGCGACTGGGTTGCCGCGCATAGGCGATAATCATCACCGGCAGGAGGACAACCCCCGGCTGCAGCGACACCACGCCGACCCGGACCCAGCGTGCGGCACCATCGATCGCCACGCCCGCTACAGCCGTCGCCAGCAAGCCGGCAGCGGCAGCAAGAATGACGGCGCCGTCCGGCGGGATACTGCCGAGGCGCGCGCGCAGCATCAGGGCCAGCAGGGCAATGCCGATCACCAGCGCTGCCATGTTGATGATCGCAAAGGCCGGCGGCGCCCCGGCGGCCGCCATCATCGCAATGCCCAGCACGGTCGCGGCGGTGGCGGCAACAACCCCGGCGAGCCGGGGCCGGGCCGGCAGATTCCGCAGCGACGGCATGGCTAGCGCCGCTGGCCGTTTTCGTCGATCAGCACTTCGCGGCGGCCGACATGATCGGCCTTGGAGACGAAGCCATCGGCTTCCATGCGCTCGATGATCTTGGCGGCATTGTTGTAGCCGACGTTGAGCGTGCGCTGGAGGTAGCTGGTCGAGGCCTTTTGTGCCCGGGCGATGATGTCGATTGCCTGGGCATAGGTGTCGGCCTTGTCCTCGCCCGCGGCACCGCGGCCACCGGTGCCGCCCCCGATGCCAGCCTCGTCGAGGCCCCATTGCCCGTCGATGTCGGTGGGCTCCTCGGTGACGGCATTGACATAGGCGGGCATGCCCTGTCGTCGCCAATGGTCGGCGACCGCTTCGACTTCATCGTCGGACACGAACGGCCCATGCACGCGCACCACCTGCTTGCCGCCCGACATCCACAGCATATCGCCCTTGCCGAGCAATTGTTCGGCGCCCTGTTCGCCAAGGATGGTGCGGCTGTCGATCTTGCTCGTCACCTGGAAGCTGATGCGCGTCGGCAGATTGGCCTTGATGACTCCGGTGATGACATCGACCGATGGCCGCTGCGTCGCCATGATGAGGTGGATGCCGGCGGCGCGGGCCTTTTGCGCCAGCCGCTGGATGAGGAATTCGACCTCCTTGCCCGCCGTCATCATCAGGTCGGCGAGTTCGTCGACGACGACGACGATCAGCGGCATGGGTTCGAATTCGAGGATCTCCTCCTCGATGATCGGCAATTCGGTTTCGGGGTCCCAGCCGGTTTGCACGCGGCGCACGAAAGGTTTGCCGGCGGCTTTCGATTCCAGCACCTTCTGGTTGAAATTGGCCAGGCTGCGGACGTTGATCGCCGACATCTGGCGATAACGGTCCTCCATCTGCTCGACCGCCCATTTCAGCGCGCGGATCGCCTTGGGCGGATCGGTGACGACCGGGGCGAGCAAATGCGGAATGCCGTCATAGATGCTCAATTCGAGCATCTTGGGATCGATCATGATCAGCCGGCACTGCGCCGGGGTCAGCCGGTAGAGCAGCGACAGGATCATCGCGTTGAGCCCGACCGACTTGCCCGAGCCGGTGGTGCCGGCGATGAGCAGATGCGGCATCGGCGCCAGATCGGCGATGACGGGTTCGCCGGCGATGTCCTTGCCGAGGACGAGCGGCAGCACGGCATTGCGGCTTTCGAACGCCTCGCTGCCGAGCAGTTCCGACAGGCTGACCATTTCGCGGGTCAGGTTCGGCAATTCGATGCCGATGACATTCTTGCCCGGCACCACCGCGACGCGCGCCGACAGCGCCGACATCGAGCGCGCGATATCATCGGCGAGCCCGATTACGCGCGAGGCCTTGATGCCCGGCGCGGGTTCGAGCTCGTACATCGTCACCACCGGCCCGGGGCGGACTTCGCCGATGCGGCCGCGCACGCCGAAATCCTCGAGCACGCCTTCGAGCAACCGGGCGTTCTGTTCGAGACTCGCGGCATCGATGCGCCGCGTCGGCAGCGCCGGCGGCGGCTTGAGCAGCGACAGGCTGGGCAGGATGGCGCCGTCTCCCAGGTCGAGCGCCGACTGGCGTTCCTTCTGCACGCGCTTGCCCGGCGCCGGGCCCTGCTGGGGTTCGACGACCAGCGCGCGTGGCGCGGCGGGTTCATCGGCGATCTCGGCGGTATTGTCGGGGCGCGCTCGCGCCCGCGGCGGGCGCTCGGCGCGCGGCGCAATCGGGATCTCGCTGTCGGCCTCGCCGCCGCCGGCAAACAGGCTGGTGATGCGGGTCACATCGTCCCAGCCGATGCCGGTGCCCCAGCCGACCAGCGCCAGCCCGGCCGGAACCAGCAGCACCGCCGCCAGCCAGCCGACCGACACGCCTTCGAGCAGCGGGGTTTCGCCCAGCGCCACCGCGAATTTTTCCGCCAGCAACCCGACAAGCCCGCCCGCTCCCGCCGGTGCCGAGCCGCCGCCCAGCCCGATCGCGCCCAGTGCGGCCGCCAGCGCCATCACCCCGCCGCCGGTTGCCAGCACGGCGCGGCGGCGGGCAAAATCCTGGCGTTGCACCAGCCGCAGCCCGGCGATGGCGATGACCGGGGCGAACAGCAGCGCCGACCAGCCGACAAGTTGCAGCAACAGATCGGCGAGATAGCTGCCCGGCGTGCCGAGCATGTTGGTTGCTACCCGGCCGGTAACGGTGTTGAGCGACGGATCGAGCGGCGAATAGGTGAGCAGCAAAGTCACCAGCATCCCGGCCAGCGAGACCAGCAGCGCCGCCAGCATCAACATGGCACCGCGCCGCATCGCCGCCTTGACCGCCAGCCACATCACCGCGAGCCGCCCCGGGGGCGGCGCGGCCCGCGCCGAAACGCGGGAAGGGCTGACTGCGCGCGATGCCATGGCCTGTGTGCGTTCGCTTCCCTGAGCCGATCCGAAATGCCGCCGCGTTGTTCACGCTTTGAACCGGTAATGGCAAGATGACCTACAGGGCCGCACCGGTCAAGCATTGCCGCTGCGCGCCCCGGACCATTTGCCTCGCTTGGGTTGCCGCGCAAAACCCGCTAGACCAGCGCCATGGACGCAGATGTGATCATTATCGGTGGCGGGCTGATCGGCTCCACCCTGGCGCTGGCGCTGGCGCGGCACGACGTATCGAGCATTGTCGTCGATACCCAGGATCTCGATTCCACCGTGCTGCCGGCCTTCGATGGCCGTGCCAGCGCAATCGCCAGTGCCTCGGCGCGGATGCTGCGGGCGCTCGGTGTCGGCGATGTGCTCGAAAGCGATGGCTGCGCCATCCGCGCCATTCGCGTCACCGACGGCACGGCGCCGCAATATCTGCACTTCGAAGCCCCCGAAGGCGATGATGCGCTCGGCATCATGCTCGAAAATCGGCTGTTGCGGATCGCGTTGCTGCGCGCCGTGCGGGCGTCGCCGCTGGTACGGTTGATTGCACCGGCCAAGGTTGTCTCGCTGGTTCGCGATGCGCACCGCGCCACGCTGACGCTCGCCGATGGCCAGGTTTTCACCGCGCCGCTGGCGATTGCCGCCGATGGTCGGCGCTCGGCGACGCGTGAGGCAGCGGGCATCCGCCTGACCGGCTGGTCCTATCCCAATGCCGCGCTGGTCACCATGGTGGCGCACAGTGTCCCGCATGGCGGGGTGGCCTGCGAACTTTTCTACCCCTCGGGGCCGCTGGCGCTGCTGCCGATGACCGACAGTGCAGACGGCCGGCCGCGTTCCGCCATCGTCTGGACGGTCGATGAAGCCGTCGCGGCCGGGGCGCGCAAGCTCGGGCCTGTGGCGCTTGCCGCCGAAATCGCGGCGCGCATCGATGGCACGCTCGGCGAGGTCGAGATCATCGCCCCTCAGGCGGTCTGGCCGCTGGGTTACCATCACGCTGCGATCTATCATGCCGAACGGCTGCTGCTCGTCGGCGATGCCGCGCACGGCATCCATCCGATCGCCGGCCAGGGCCTCAACATGGGCTTTCGCGATGTTGCGGCGTGCGCCGAAGTCCTCGTCGATGCGCTGCGCACCGGCCAGGATATCGGTACACCCGATGTGCTCAAGCGCCATTCGCAATGGCGGCGTTTCGACAATTCGATGGTCGGCGCGGTCACCGATGGCCTCAACCGCCTGTTTGCGGTTCCGGGCAGCCTGCCGGCGGCGGTGCGGCGCTTCGGCCTTGCCGGCGTGCAGCGCATCCCACCCTTGAAGGCGCGCTTCATGGCCGAAGCGCGCGGCGAAACCGGCAAGTTGCCGGCGCTGCTGCGCGGTGAGCTGGTCTAGGAGCGCAGGGCAGAAGTCTCCGGCGGGGCTGGGGCCCTGGCCCCAAACCCCATTCGGTAGCGGTGTCATCAAAAGGGGTCCGGGGCCAGGGCCCCAGCTGCCGGAGGCCTCTTCTGCCTATGACGAAAAATAGCGGCCGGTTGCCCGGCCGCTGTTTTTGTTATCGGATCGCCTGAAAATCAGCCGATCGCGAGGCGCTCATAACGGCGCAGGTGGTGATCGACCGAGCCAAACTGGCCTTCGATCATCGTCGAGCGCTTGAAATAATGGCCGACGGCGAGCTCGTTCGAAATGCCGATGCCGCCATGGATCTGGACGGCGTTCTGGCCGACGAACTTGCACGCCTTGCCGACCTTGGACTTGGCGGCCGACACCGCCGCGGCGCGTTCGGGCGTGTCGAGCTTGAGCGTCGCCATCAAGGTGATGGAGACGGCCTGTTCGACTTCCATGAACATGTCGACCATGCGGTGCTGGAGCGACTGGAACTCGCTGATCGGCTTGCCGAACTGCTTGCGCTGCTTGGCATAATCGAGCGTCGTGGCGTGAAGGACGCGCAGCGCGCCGCACGCTTCGGCGCAGATCGCGGCGGTCGCTTCGTCGACAACGCGTTCGACGAGCGGCAGGCCATTGTCGGCGTCACCGAGCAGCTGGTCGGCACCGGCGCGGACGTTTTCGAAATAGACTTCCGAGGCCATGCTGCCATCGACGGTCGGGTAATCGCGGCGGGTGATGCCCGCGGTATCGGCGGGCAGGATGAACACCGAAACGCCGTCACGATCGCGCTGGCCACCGGCGGTGCGGGTGGTGACGATGTAATGGGTGGCAAAGGGCGCATCGCGGACGACCGACTTGTGGCCGTTGATGACATAGTCGGCGCCGTCCTTCTTGGCGGTCGTGCGCAGGTCGCCGAGGTCGTAGCGGCCCTGGGGTTCGGCATGGGCGAAGGCGATCAGCACCTGGCCACCGACGATCTGCGGGATGACCGCATCGGCATTGCCGCCGCCGGCCGCCTTCAGGAAGCCGCCACCGATGACGACGGTCGACATGTAGGGCTCGATGACCAGCGCGCGGCCGATTTCTTCCATGACGATCATGTTTTCGACGGCGCCGCCGCCAAGACCGCCATGGGCTTCGCTGAACGGCGCGCCAAGGATGCCGAGTTCTTCGGCAAAGGCCTGCCACACGGCCGGGTTCCAGCCCTTGCCGGCGTGGACGGTCTTCATGCGGTTATCGAAGCTGTAGGTATCGGCGAAATAGCGCGACACCATTTCGCGCAGCATCGTCTGTTCGTCGGTGGTGTTGAAATCCATGGTCCGTCTCCCCGGCGCTGCTGGTGGGCGCCACAATGAAAAGGCACAATGCCGGCGGGGGGTGTCGCACCCGCGCCGGCAGCGTGTCGCAGTCGCGGTTTCTAAAGCCCCAGCACCATCTTGGCGATGATGTTGCGCTGGATCTCGTTCGACCCGCCATAGATGCTGGTCTTGCGCATGTTGAAATAGGTCGGCGCGGTGCGGTGGGTGTAATCCGGGCCGATCGGGTGTTCGTTGTCGCCTTCACCGAAGCCGCGGAAATAGGGCGCGCCGTAATGGCCGGCGGCTTCGAGCGCGAGCTCGGTGATACGCTGCTGGATTTCGGTGCCCTTGATCTTCAGGAGCGACGATTCGGGGCCGGGGCCCTTGCCGGAGCTTTCGCCGGCGAGCGTGCGCAGTTCGGTAAACTCGAGCGCGAACAAATCGACTTCCAGTTCGGCGACCTTGCGCTTGAAGAACGGGTTGGCGAGCAGCGGTTCGCCTTCGTCGAGTTCGGCCTTGGCGATGGTCTTGATCCGTTCGACACCGCGCTTCGAGGCGGCGACGCCGGCGATACCGGTCCGTTCATGGGCGAGCAGGAACTTGGCGCAGGTCCAGCCCTTGTTCTCGTCGTAGATGCGGTTTTCGACTGGCACGATGACGTCTTCGAGCCAGACTTCGTTGACTTCATGCTCGCCGCCCAGCGTGATGATCGGGCGCACGGTGATGCCCGGCGTCTTCATGTCGATGAGCAGGAACGAAATGCCTTCCTGCGGCTTCGACGTCGGGTCGGTGCGGACGAGGAAGAAGCCCCAGTCGGCATGCTGTGCCATCGTCGTCCAGGTCTTCTGGCCGTTGACGCGGTAATATTCCTTGCCGTCGTCGCCGGTGAAGCGTTCGGCCTTGGTGCGCAGGTTCGCCAGGTCGGACCCGGCGCCCGGCTCCGAATAACCCTGGCACCACCACACGTCACCCGACAGGATGCTCGGCAGATGCTGGGCTTTCTGTTCCGGCGTGCCGAAGGTGTAGATCACCGGGCCTACCATGTTGAGGCCGAAGGGCATCAGGCGGATGGCATCGGCGCGGGCGGTTTCTTCCGACCAGATGTAGCGCTGCACGCTGTTCCAGCCGGTGCCGCCGTACTGCACGGGCCAGCCCGGGGCGATCCAGCCCTTGGCGGCGAGCACCTTGTGCCACGACAGGAAATCTTCCTTGGAAAGCTCTTCGCCTTCCTCGATCTTGCCGTTCAGATGGGCGGGATAACTGTCCTTGATGAAGGCGCGGACGTCATCACGAAAGGCAATGTCTTCGGCGGAAAAGTTCAGATCCACGGTCGGGCTCCCCAAAAGCTGGCAGATGAACGCTAGTAGTTGACGTTTACGTTAACCGGGATTCGCGACCGGAGCAAGCGGGTAGGGCTGCAGGCGCGACCGCGTGCCGCGCTAGCTGACCACCCCGAGCACATCGAAGCGCGCCTCCTGCCATTCGTCGCTGGCGAGCACGGCGGCGAGATGGCCGACCGCATCGAAGACATCGACAAAGCGGGTGTAGAGCGCCGGAAAGCCGAAGCGCAGCCGGTCGGGCGGGCGGAAATCGCCGATGACGCCGCGCGCGATGAGCGCCGCCATGACGCGCCGACCCTCGGGGTGGCGCAGGATGACCTGGGCGCCGTGGCGCGGGCCGGGTGGTTCGACTGTTACCGCGGGGCAGTGCGCCGCCACCAGATCGGCAAACAGCGTCACCAATGCCCGCGACTTCGCTTCGGCCGCCGCCATGTCGATGCCGTCGAAGGTCGCGACGCCTTCGCCGAGCGCCGCCAGCGCCAGGATCGACGGCGTGCCGGCGAGCAGGCGCCGCACGCCGTCTGCCGGCGTCCAGTGATCGGAAAAGCCGAAGGGCGCGGCATGGCCCATCCAGCCGCGCAGCGGTGGCCACAGCGCCGCCTGGTGACGCGGCGCGACCCAGGCAAAGGCCGGCGCGCCGGGGCCACCGTTGAGATATTTGTAGCCGCAGCCGACCGCGAAATCGGCGCCGTCGGCATCGAGCGCCAGCGCCAGCGCCCCGGCCGAATGGCTGAGATCCCACAGGCTCAGCGCGCCGGCCGCCGTGACCTGCGCCGACAGCGCCGCCATGTCATGCACCGCGCCGGTGGCGAAATGGACATGGGCGAGCACCGCCACCGCGATATCGGGGCCGAGCGCTGCCGGAACGCCGCCGCGCGGTACCGTGCGCAATTCGGCCCCGGTGGCCGCTGCCAGCCCTTCGAGGACATGGCGGTCGGTCGGGAAATCATCGGCTTCGCAGAGCAGCACGCGCCGCGCCGGGTCGGTAGCGGTTTGCAGAGCCAGCGCACCGCCGGCGAGCTTGAACAGATTGACGCTCACCGAATCGCAGGCGACGACGCTGTCGGGTTCGGCGCCGAGCAGCGGCGCGATGCGGGCACCGATCGTCATGGCGAGGTCGATCCAGCCGGCATCGTTCCAGCTGCGGATCAACCCTTCACCCCATTCGCCGGCGATGACATCGGCGAGCCTTGCCGGGGTGGCGGCGGGCAGCGGCCCCAGCGAATTGCCATCCAGATAGAGGACCCCTGGCGGCAGGGTGAAGCGCGCCCGGGCAAAGGCCAGCGGATCGGCGGCATCGCGGGACGCCAGCACGGCGCGAGTCGGCAGCATCATGACTTGGCGGTGCGCGCGATGATCCACGCCGCGATCGCCAGCAACAATATGGCGCTGGCTTCGAAGACGATATTCTCGGGTGCCATCGCCTTGCCTTGCAGCACGATCAGCCGGGCCAGCGCCGTGATCGCGATGAAGATCGGATAGACGAACGCCGAATCGCGCCCGCCATAGAAGACCGCGATCATGCCGATGACTTCGGTGTAGAGGAACATCAGCAGAATATCGGCAAGGTTGATCGAGCGAGCGGCAATGACGCGGTTGATCTCGATGCCCGCCGCACCCAGCGTCATCAGCGCGATGACCACCAGCAGGACGCGCTCGACGCCGCGAAAACCGGTCAGCACCCGGGCCTGGCGCGGATCGTCGGGGTGGGGGGTATGGGACATCGTGCCAGCATATCATAGCGTGCCATGGCGACCAGTGCGGCGATTTCACTTTGCGCGCTTGCCTCGTTGCCACACGCGCCCTACATTGCAGATGCTCAGCCGCTCCGAAAAGGGGCGGCTGTTTCCGTTTTCACGACACAAGTTCGCAGCAAAAGGTAGTCCGTCATGGCCGCTCCCACCCATCCGCTGATGCAGCACGCCACCGCCGCCTGGCTGGTCGACAATTCGGCGCTGACCTTTGAACAGATCGCCCAGTTCTGCGGTCTCCACATCCTCGAAGTCCAGGCGATCGCCGACGATACCGCCGCGACCAAGCTGGCCGGGCGCGATCCGATCCGCAACGGCGAGCTGACCCAGGAAGAACTCGATCGCGGCCAGGCCAACCCGGATTATGTGCTCAAGCTGTCGCGCCAGCCCGAACAGTCGCGCCGCACCACCGGCCCGCGCTACACCCCGGTGTCGAAGCGCCAGGACAAGCCCGACGGCATCCTGTGGATCATCAAGAACCACCCCGAAATCAGCGACAACCAGATTTCCAAGCTGATCGGCACGACCAAGACTACGATCGCCGCGATCCGCGACAAAAGCCATTGGAACTACGCCAATCTCCAGCCGCGTGACCCGGTCACGCTTGGCCTGACCAGCCAGCGCGAAATGGATGCGCTGGTTGCCGCCGCTGCCAAGAAGGCCGGCATCGACACCAGCGTCGATCTCGGCAAGCTGGGCGAGGAACGCGCCGCGCTGATCGAACAGCTCCAGGCCGAACGCAGCGCCGCTGCCTATATCGCCGAACATGGCGAGCCGGTGCAGCATGGCGGGTCGGCGCTCGAGCAGGGTGAGGCGCTGTTCCGGCGGTGATTGCCGCCGGCGGCCGGGGCCTGAGGCCCCGGACCCCCATTTTGAAGCAAGACAACGGGGGTCCGGGGCCTCAGGCC
>JBILPK010000290.1:0-3411 GCA_044373875.1 Polymorphobacter sp. | reverse complement strand
AAATGCCGCCTCGTGAGTGGTCAATGGCCAAGGCCCAGTTCGCTGTCATATTCGGCGAGCGCTTCATCCGGGCCATGGCGGCGTAATGTTCAACCGCCCGCCCACACACGAAATTCCTGACAGTCCCCATCGCTACGCTATGCTCGGCCGCGCTGCGCCTTACATATTCGGATAATTCGGTCCGCCGCCGCCCTCCGGCACCACCCAGGTGATATTCTGCGACGGATCCTTGATATCGCACGTCTTGCAATGGACGCAGTTCTGCGCGTTGATCTGGAAGCGCGGTTCGCCGATATCCTGCCCGACGACTTCATACACCCCGGCCGGGCAATAGCGCTGCGCCGGTTCGGCCCATTCCGGCAGATTGACCTCGATCGGGATGCTCGGGTCCTTGAGCGTCAGATGGATCGGCTGGTCTTCCTCGTGATTGGTGTTCGACAGGAAAACACTGGTCAGCTTGTCGAAGCTGTAAACGCCATCGGGCTTGGGATAATCGATCGGCTTTGCATCAGCCGCCTTTTTCAACGACTTGTAATCCGGGTGGTTTTTCATCGTGAACGGCAGGCCATAGCCCAGATATTCCATCCACATCGTCACGCCCGCCAGCCCGGTGCCGACCAGATTGCCATATTTTTCAACGAGCGGCAGCGTGTTGCGCACCATCTTGAGTTCTTCGTACACCCAGCTCTTCTTGTAGGCGTCGCCATAGGCCGCCAGTTCGTCGCTGCCGCGCTGGCTGGCGATCGCCTCGACCGCGGCTTCTGCGGCCATCATGCCGGTCTTCATCGCGGTATGGCTGCCCTTGATGCGCGGCACGTTGACGAAGCCGGCCGAGCACCCGATCAGCGCGCCGCCCGGGAAAGTCAGCTTGGGCACCGATTGCCAGCCGCCGTCGTTGATCGCCCGCGCGCCATAGGAAACGCGGCGGCCACCTTCGAGGATCGCCTTGATCGCCGGATGCGTCTTCCATCGCTGGAATTCATCGAACGGCGACAGATAAGGGTTCGAATAGTTTAGCCACACCGAGAAACCGAGCGCCACCTGGCCATTGGCCTGGTGATAAAGAAAGCCGCCGCCATTGGCATCGGTCAACGGCCAGCCCTGCGTGTGCGTCACGAACCCCGGCTTGTGCTTTTCGGCCGGAATGTCCCACAATTCCTTCAGCCCGATGCCGTAGATCTGCGGCTGGCTGTTCTTCGCCAGGTCGAACTGCTTGATCAACTGCTTCGACAGATGGCCGCGCACGCCTTCGGCAAAGAAGGTGTATTTGGCGTGCAATTCGAGCCCCGGCTGCCAGCTGTCCTTCCTGGTGCCATCGCGCGCGATGCCCATGTCGCCGGTCGCGACCCCCTTGACGCTGCCATCGTCGTTCCACAGGATTTCAGCGGCGGCAAAGCCCGGGAAGATCTCCACGCCCAGCGCTTCGGCCTGCCCGGCCAGCCAACGGCACAGATTGCCGAGCGAGACGGTGTAGCAGCTCTTGTTGTTCATGAACGGCGGCATCAGCGCATGGGGAAATTCGGTCTTGCCGGTTTCGGTAAGGATCCAGTGATGGTTTTCCACCACCGGCACCGTCATCGGGCTGTCCATCGTCCGCCAGTCGGGCAGCAGTTCATCAAGCGCGCGCGGATCGACCACCGCTCCCGACAGGATGTGCGCACCGATCTCGGAGCCTTTTTCGAGTATGCAGACCGACAGCTCGATGCCATGGTCGGCAGCCGCCTGTTTGGCACGGATCGCTGCCGACAGGCCGGCGGGGCCGCCGCCGACAATCACCAGATCATAGGGCATCGATTCACGTGTCGTCATGGCTTTGCCTTCTTCCATCCCCTTGGCGCAGCGTTGATGCCGATATCGCCATCGGCACGTCGCGGCTTTGCCATGATTCACCAGATACGGAAGCCGGGCGGGCTTGACCAGAGTGTCATCGGTCGCATCATGGCGTTGTGCAGATATCTACGCAAATGACCGCGCATGAAGCCGCCGATGCGCTGGCCTGGCTGGTAACCGCCGGTGTCGATTGCCCGGTCGATGCCGTGCCGCGCAACTGGCTCGCAGCGCCGGGGGCCGTTGCGGCGCCATCGGTCGTGCAACCCTTTCCCGCGCGGGCGGCCTTGCCGGGCGCCGTTGCGCCGAGGCCGCTGGCAAATCCGGCGGCTGCGCTCGCCATGACAGCGCTCGCCCTGCCCGCCCTTGTCGACGCGGTTGCCGGCTTCGATCACCCGTTGCGGCAGGCAACGCCGCCGCAGTTGATCAGCGGTGACGGCGCCGCGCTGGTGGTGACCGACCTTCCCGATGCAGACCCCGCCGTGCAGCGCTTGGCACAACGCATGCTCGCTGCGATCGGGCTCGAACCCGGCGCGTTCCGACAGGTCCATCTGTTACCCTGGGCACCCCCCGCCGCCCGACTGGCGCGCGAGCCCGAGATAGCTGCCTTTGCCCCCTTTGCGGCCCGAGCCGTCACGCTGGCTGCACCGCGCGCCATCCTTGCCTTTGGTGCCCATGCCGCAGCGCTTGCCGGCGAAAGCGGCGGCATCGCAACACTGCGTGGCAGATGGCTGGCGGTCGGCGACGTGCCGCTGCTGGCAACCTTCCACCCGCGCCAGTTGCTCAAGCAACCCGAATTGAAGCGCCTCGCCTGGGCCGATCTCCAGGCCTTCGCCGCGCGGCTGGCGGCATGATCCGCCCCGCCCTGCTCGCGCTTCTGCTGACGGCCACCCCGGTTCTGGCGGCGGCACCCGGCGATTCGGTGATGACCGTCACTGCCGATCGGCCCGGCATCACCCCGCGCCAGCGGGCCGTGCCACCGCAATTGTCGCCCGCCGAACGCGCCGCTTACACGCGCATCTTTCGCGATATCGAAGCCGGGAAGCTGTCGCAGGCCGATGCCGGCATCGCCGCCATCGGCCCCGGGCTGCTCACCGAAACCGCACGGGCGCAACTGATCCTGGCGCGCGGCGCCGGCAAGCTGGGCCGCGCCGAACTCGCCGAATGGCTGGCGACCTATCGCGACCTGCCGCAGGCGCCGCGCATCGCGCAACTGGCGAGCAAATTGCCCGGTGCCGACACCGCGCCGCTGCCGTTGCTGCCCACCGTCCGGCCGTTCCGCACGGTCCGCGCCAGCACGACCCGGCTCGACACCCCGGCGAGCGATCTCGCCACCGCGGCAACGCTCAAGGCGCTGCTGACCATGGACCGCAATGCCGATGCCGAAGCGCGCTGGTCCGCCGCCGACCTGTCGCCGCTGGCCCGCAGCCAATGGGCGCACCGGCTGGCATGGAGCTACTACGGCGCCAACGACAATGAAGCCGCGATCCGGCTCGGACTGGAAGCGGCGCGCGGGCCTGTGCTCGGCAACACCCAGTTTGCCGCGATGGGCGCCTGGACGGCCGGGCTCGCGGCCTTCCGCAT
>JBILPK010000100.1:0-12531 GCA_044373875.1 Polymorphobacter sp. | reverse complement strand
GCGCCATGATGCGGCGGCGATGGCCTTCGACCTGGTGGCACAGAAAAACCCCGCCGCTGATACCGCCGCGGCGGCCGCCTATTGGGCCAGCCGCGCGCATCTTGCCGCCGGTCGCCCCGAACTGGTCGCCGAACGGCTGCAAATCGCCGCCCGCCAGCCCAACGGCTTTTACGGCCTGCTGGCGCGGCGTGCCCTCGGCCTGGCCCCGGCCCAGAGCTGGGATGAACCCGATTTCATCACCGCCGACTGGAACCATCTGAAAACCATTGCCGGCGCACGGCGGGCGGCGGCGCTGATCGAGATCGGCCAGATCGGGCTCGGCGATCGCGAGCTGCGGCATCTCACCCAGATCGCTCCCGAGGGCGAATATCCGGCCTTGTTGCGGCTCGCCGCCCGGCTCGGCCTGCCGGCGACGCAATACCAGCTGGCGGTGCGGCCCCCGGTCGGTATCGAAGCGCCGCTTTCGGCGCGCTATCCAGCACCCGATTGGCAACCGGCGCGTGGCTGGCGGGTCGATCGCGGTCTGGTCTTTGCGCATGCCCTGCAGGAATCGGCCTTCATCACCACCGCCACCTCGCGCACCGGCGCCAAGGGGCTGATGCAGCTGATGCCCGCCACCGGAAAGCAGGTCGCCGCCGAAATCCGTGAACAGGCATTGGCCAGCGGCGCCGAGGCAGTCGTCGGCGACATGGCCGACCCGGCGTTCAACATCGAAGTCGGCCAGACCTATCTCGAAGCGCTGCGCGACATGAGCTATACGCAAGGCCTGCTGCCCAAGGTCGTTGCTGCCTATAATGCCGGGCCGGGCAGCGTGCAGCGCTGGAACGCCAGCCTTGATGATCGCGGTGATCCGCTGCTGTTCATCGAAAGCATCCCCTTTTCCGAAACCCGCCACTATGTCGAAGTCGTGATGCGCAATTACTGGATGTACCAGCTGCGCGACGGCGTCGTACCGCCGAGCATGGATGCCCTTGTCGCCGGGCTGTGGCCGCGCTTTCCGGGCCTGCCGGGGGCGCCCGGCGTGAAGCGGCTGCCGCAGCCGGTCAGCGTGCCGGTGCCGGTGCCGGGGCTGCGCATCACGCCCAATCTGCGTCTCGACGACGATGACATGGTGACGTCAGCGGCCGGGCGGTGATAGGCTGATGCCATGCCTATCGATGCCAGCCGCCCATTTTTCCCCGTCCGCATCGCGGTTCTGACCGTTTCCGACACTCGCACCGCGGCCGATGACCGGTCGGGCGATACGCTGGTCGAACGGCTCGACCTTGCCGGGCACCAGCTCGCGGCCCGCGCCATCTGCAAGGATGAAGTGCCGCTGCTGGTGGCGCAGTTCAATCGCTGGATCGACGATCCGCAGATCGACTGCATCATCAGCACCGGCGGCACCGGCGTCACCGGCCGCGATGTCACCCCCGAAGCGCTGGCGCAGGTGCAGGAAAAGGAAATCCCGGGTTTCGGCGAGCTGTTCCGCTGGCTCAGCTTCCAGACGATCGGCACCTCGACGATCCAGTCGCGCGCCTGCGCCGGCGTGGCGCGCGGCACCTATATCTTCGCCCTGCCCGGTTCGACTGGCGCGGTGAAGGACGGCTGGGACGGCATCTTGCGCGACCAGCTCGACAGCCGTCACCGCCCCTGCAATTTCGTCGAGCTGATGCCGCGCCTTACCGAGCGCTGATCAGACCTTCACATCCGGCTTGGCGGGCTTGGCCGGCTTTTTCTTCGCCTCGGCGGCGGCTTCGGCGTTATCGACCATCCGGGTCATGTTGGCATCGACTGTCGACCACCAGTCGATGACATCCTTGAAATTTTCTAGCGTCAGCCCGCCCGCCGTGGTGACCGCCAGCTCGAGATTGAGGTCCCCCTCCTTGTCGACATAGGCGCGGCCGAACGTGTATTTGGCGTTATAGGCGTTGGCGAGCTCGGTGGTCAGCCAGGGCTGCGCCTTCCACCAGCTGCTGAACATCAATGTCTTGCAACCGACCGATTTGTCATTGTCGTCGCAATTGTACAAATCGATCGAATAATCCGAACCGTTGGTGGCGCTGGCGATGAAGGACTTGCCGCGCTTGTTGGGCTTCACTTCGGCCTTGTAGCCGGCGGCCTGGATCGCGGCGACCAGCCCGGGGGACATCGGCCGCCATGACGAGTTTCGGCGGTTCGCCCGCCACCGCCGCTCCTGCGCCTGCCAGCTCGGCCGCTATCAGCGCCGGTCCCCATATCCCCATCTTTTTGGCCCCCATCGTCATCACATGATTGCATCCTGACCGCCGCACCGGGCACTGTCCATGGCGCCGCAAAGCCATGATACACCTTTGGGCGGCTTTTTATGGGCAGGTCAGGCGCTACCTGCCACTGTGCCGCCATGGCTCTCTCCCTCGAATCATCGGCTTTCAAGGATATCGTCGTCGTGCTCGGGGCGGCCGGGCTGGTCATTCCGGCGTTTGCGGCACTGCGTATCTCGCCGGTGGTCGGCTTCATCCTGTTCGGCATCGTTGCCGGGCCCTTCGGGCTTGGCGCGCTGGTCGGCGGTTACCCCGCGCTTGCCAACATCACCATCTCCAACCCCGCGGCGCTGGCGGCACCGGCCGAAATGGGCATCGCGCTGCTGCTGTTCGCGCTGGGTCTCGAACTGTCGGCCGAACGCCTGCGCACCATGCGCCATCTCGTCTTCCAACTGGGCAGTGCCCAGCTTGCCGTCTGCACAATGGGGCTGGCCTTGCTGTTCTTGCCGTTCACGCTGGGTGCGGTGCCGACGCTGGTGCTTGCCATCGCCATGGCATTGTCGTCGACCGCGGTCGGCCTGCAGATGCTCAGCGCCAGCGGACGGATGGGCAGCCAGGCCGGGCGCACCGCCTTCGGTATCCTGCTGATGCAGGATATCGCCATCGCACCGGTGCTGCTGCTATTCGGCGCCGGCAGCGCCGCGGGGGGCTTCCTGCCGGCGCTCGCCATCGGGTTGCTCGCCATCGGCGCGATCACCGTCGCCGGGCGCTTGCTGGTGCCGCCATTGTTCCTGCAGGCGGCGCGTACCCGGCGGCCCGAGCTGTTCCTTGCCGCCGCGCTCGTCGTGCTCATCGGCAGCGCCGCCACGGCCACCGCCGCGGGTCTGTCACCCGCCGTCGGCGCGCTCGTCGCCGGCATCATGCTCGCCGAAACCGATTATCGCCGCCAGATCGAAGCTGCGATCGCGCCGTTCCAGGGCCTGTTGCTCGGGGTGTTCCTGATCTGGGTGGGCATGCAGCTCGATCTTGCAGCGATCGCTGCCGATCCGCTGCTGATCCTGGGTGGAGTCGCCGCCGTCTGCCTGTTGAAATCGGGGCTGCTTTACCTGCTGCTGCAACGCTTTGGGCGTGGCCGCGGTGTGGCAGCGCATATCGCGCTGCTGCTCGCGGCGCCGTCCGAAACCAGCCTCATCCTGTTGTCGGCGGCCACGGCGGGGGGTCTGCTGCCGGCGGACGTTGCAGCCACCGCGCTGCTTGTCACCGGCCTGTCACTGGCGATCGCGCCGCTGCTGGGGCTGGTCGGGCAACGGCTGGAAGGTCGCTTCGGCCCCGAACGCCAGGGTGAGCATGGCCCCGAACCGATCGTACCCGGCCGCACCGTCATCATCGGCTATGGCCGGGTCGGCCGGCTGGTCGCGACCATGCTCGAAGCGCATGGCCAACCCTATCTCGCCGTCGACAGCGACCCCGACGAAGTCATCCGCCTGCGCCGCGCCGGCAAGCCGATCGTCTATGGCGATGCCCGCCGCCCCGAATTGCTCGATGCGCTGGGGCTCGATACCGCGCGTGCCGTGGTGCTGACCATCGATGCGGCGCAAAGCCTCGATACGCTGGTGCGGCTGATCCGCGAACGCCACCCCGATCTGTGCGTCGTCGCCCGCGCCCGCGATGCGGAGCACGCCGGGCGGCTTTACGCCAAGGGCGTCACCGATGCCGTCCCCGAAACGGTCGAATCGAGCTTGCAACTCGCCGAAGCCGTGCTCGTCGATCTCGGCGTGCCGATGGGGCTGGTCATCGCCTCGATCCACGAAAAGCGCGCCGAACTGCGCAGGCGAATACAGGGCGACCGCACCATGCCGGTGCGCGCCGCGCTGTCGCGCCGCAAGCGTCGGGAATAGCGCGGCTATTTTGTTGACGGGTTCGATGCGTTGGGCGGCTTGGGCTTGGCCGCCTTGGGCTTGCGCGTTTCCTTGTTCGATTTCGCCTGACCCTTGGCCATCGTCTCGTCCTTTACCGTTGCCGGGCCATCAGTGGGTCGGCCCATTCAGAAATCTACCTGATTTTGCTCGTGAAGTCGACAAAGGCCGCTGCTGGCGCTAGCCATCATGCCATCCACGACCTAAGCAGCGGCATGGCCGTCTCCGGAAATCTTGCCTGACATGAAGCTGTCACCTGTTCGGCTCGGCCAGCGGCTGCGCGGCTATTTCGGGGCTAACCCCAATATCATCGAGGCAATCACCGCGCTGGTGATCAAGATGGGCGGTGCCGGGTTGAGCTTTGCCTTCAGCTTCCTGGTCGCGCGTCAATTGGGGGCAACAGGCAACGGAAACTTTGCGCTGGCCCAGGCAACTGCGTTGGTGGCCATGACCTTTTCGCTCATAGGCCTCGACTACGTGTTGTTGCGCACAATGGCGGGCGACATAAAGCAGGGCGATGTCGCCGCTGCCCGTGGTGCCTCGCGTACCGCCCTTGCCGTGGCGACGACCAGCGCGATCGTCATCGGTGCCTTGGTGGCGCTGTTCGGAGCGCCCCTGTTACAGGCGCTGATCGGCAAGGGACTCGAGCCCGGCCTGCTGGTCTTGGCGGGCGTCGCGGTGCTGCCGCTGACGCTCAACCGCATGGCGGCGATCTCGCTGCGCGGGTCGGGCGGCGTGCTGGCGTCGCTCTGGCTCGATGGGCCGCAGGCAATGCTGATGTCTGCCGGCGTGCTGGTCGTGATGCTGATCGCCCGGCAACCGGTCAGCGTCAGCGATGTCGTCCTGCTTTATTTCACCACCGCCGGGCTCAATGCGATCGTGGCCTGGTTCGTTTATCGGCGCCGGTCGCGCCAATGGCCCGCACCGACCCCTGCGCCGGTGTTGCCGATGTTGCGACAGGGCGCGCAGATCTCCTTTGTGGTGCTCAGCCGCATGATGCTCGACTGGGTGGTGCTGGTGACACTCAGCGCCGATCGCTCCATCTTCGAAGTCGGCCAGTTCCGCACTGCTTCACAGATCGCCGGGCTCATCTTCCTGCTCGTCACCACCTTCGATACCGTTGCCGGCCCACGCATTGCCGCTGCCTACCGGGTGCGCGACATTGCCACCATCCGCCGCATCATGCGCCAGCAAGTCGCGGTGATGAGCCTGATCTCGCTGCCGCTGTTCGTGCTGACGCTGGGCTTTCCGGGCTGGGTGCTCGGCCTGTTCGGGCCGGATTTCGTCGGCGGAGCCACAGCGCTGCGCATCCTGGCGCTGGGGCAGCTCGTCAACATCCTTGCCGGGCCGATCGGCGTGGTGCTGCTGATGACAGGCAATGAACGCCAGTCGCTCTATGTCTCGATGGTCAGCCTGGTGCTGCTAGCGGTTTGCTGCGTCACGCTGATCCCCATGTACGGCCTGAATGGTGCGGCCATGTCAACGGCGCTGATCATTGCGACACGCACGCTGCTCAGCCTGGTGATGGTGCGCCGGGTGCTCCGGACAATCTGATACCGACAGCAAAACGCCCGCCCCGACCGATCGGAGCGGGCGCTATGGTCCCAAGTACCTCAGGCAGCCTTGTCGGCGACCAGCAGGCGTACGGGTTCCTTGGTGCCGGCGACGACTTCCTGGTCGACGAGGATTTCCTCGACGCCTTCGAGGCCGGGCAACTCGAACATGGTATCGAGCAGGATCGATTCCATGATCGAGCGCAACCCGCGGGCGCCGGTCTTGCGCTCGATGGCGCGCTTGGCGATCGCAGACAGCGCATCGGGCTGGAAGGTCAGCTTCATGCCCTCCATCTCGAACAAACGAGCATACTGCTTCGACAGCGCGTTCTTGGGCTCGGTCAGGATCTTGACCAGCGCCGCTTCATCGAGGTCTTCCAGGGTTGCGATGACCGGCAGGCGCCCGATGAATTCGGGAATGAGGCCGAAGCGCAGCAGATCCTCGGGCTCGCACTTCATCAGCAACTGGCCGACACGGCGCTCGTCCGGCGCGGCGACATGCGCACCGAAACCGATCGACTTGCCCTGCAACCGGTCACCGATGATGCGATCGAGGCCAGAGAAGGCCCCACCGCAGATGAACAGGATGTTCGTCGTGTCGACCTGCAGGAACTCCTGCTGCGGATGCTTGCGCCCGCCCTGCGGCGGCACGGAGGCAGTGGTGCCTTCCATGATCTTGAGCAACGCCTGCTGCACACCTTCGCCCGAAACATCGCGAGTGATCGACGGATTGTCGGCCTTGCGGCTGATCTTGTCGATTTCATCGATGTAGACGATGCCGCGCTGGGCGCGTTCGACGTTGTAGTCGGATGCCTGCAACAGCTTTAGGATGATGTTCTCGACATCTTCCCCGACATAGCCGGCCTCGGTCAGCGTCGTTGCATCGGCCATGGTGAAGGGCACGTCGAGGATGCGCGCCAGTGTCTGGGCGAGCAGCGTCTTGCCGCAACCAGTCGGCCCGACGAGCAGGATATTCGACTTGGCGAGCTCGACCTCGGCACCCTTGCCGCCATGGTTGAGGCGCTTGTAGTGATTGTGCACGGCAACCGACAGCACACGCTTGGCATGCGTCTGGCCGATGACATAATCATCGAGAACCTTGCAGATCTCGCGCGGGGTCGGCACGTCGCCGGCCTTTTTGACCAGCGCGGTCTTGGTTTCTTCCCGGATGATGTCGTTGCACAATTCGACGCATTCATCACAAATGAATACCGTCGGCCCGGCGATGAGTTTCCTCACCTCGTGCTGGCTCTTGCCGCAAAAGCTGCAATAGAGCGTGCTCTTCGAATCGCCCCCGCTCAGCTTGGTCATGACTTTCCTCTCTCGCGTGATGGCGAGTGTAGCGTTGCAGATACGTCGACGGCAAGAGCGACGACGCACACAATTGTTGCAGGCGATGCTGCGGGCCTGCCGGGATCAACGCCAGGGGCGCCGGCAAGACCCGTTCGAATCACGCCGCCTTCAGGGCATCGGCATCGGTGGGCAACGGCCGCTTGTCGGCGACTTCGTCGATCAACCCGAACACCTTGGCCTCTTCCGACGACATGAACTTGTCGCGGTCCATGGCACGCTCGATGGTATCAAGGGTCTGGCCGGTGTGCTTGACATAAAGCTCGTTGAGCGCGTGCCGGGTACGCAGGATCTCGCGCGCCTGGATTTCGATGTCCGATGCCATGCCCTGAGCCCCGCCCGACGGCTGGTGGATCATGATGCGGGCGTTCTTCAAGGCAACGCGCATGCCGGGTTCGCCGGCGGCGAGCAGGAAGCTGCCCATCGATGCCGCCTGGCCGACGCACACCGTGCCGACCCGCGGGCGGATGTACTGCATCGTGTCGTAGATCGCCATGCCGGCCGTCACCACGCCACCCGGCGAGTTGATGTACATGAAGATGTCCTTCTTCGGATTTTCCGATTCAAGGAACAGCAGCTGGGCGACGATGACCGAGGCCATATGGTCTTCGACCTGGCCGGTAACAAAGACGATGCGTTCGCGCAGCAAGCGCGAATAGATGTCGAACGACCGTTCCCCGCGGTTGGAGGTCTCGATGACCATGGGGATGAGGCCGGCGTGAATATCGAGCATGGGAACCCTTTCCGTATCGTTGGCAACGTCGGACGTTTGGCCCGGAAGTTCAAGAGGGGGAAAGCCTGCTGCGGCAAAGGCGGCGCTATTGTTGCCGACTTGTCCACATGAAAACGGGGTGGAACCTGCCGGCGCCACCCCGTCGTCAATCTCGGCTACGGCCCGGGGCCGAGGCGCTTGCTGTTATTCGGCGGCCTTCTTGGCGCGCTTGGGCTTGGCCGGAGCGGCTTCGGCGGCAGGCGCTTCGGCTTCGGCTTCGGCCTTGGCTGCCTTGGGCTTGGCGGCCTTTTTCACCGGCGCTTCTGCTGCCGGCTCGGCAGCAGCTTCGACGGGGGCTTCGGCGGGCGCCTTGGCCTTTGCTGCCTTCTTGGGCTTGGCCGGGGCGTGATCATGGTCATGATCGCAATCGGGACCATGGACATGGCCGGCATGTCCATGATCATGGACATGCGCGGTGCCGGGGGTTTCATCCTCGTCCTCGATCGCGGCTTCGAGATCGGCACGGGTCACGCTACGCTCGATAATTTCCGCCTTGGCGAGCAGGAAGTCGACCACCTTGTCTTCATACAGCGGCGCGCGCAGCTGGGCGGCGGCCATCGCATTTTCCTGGAAGAACTTGACGACCTTCTGCTGTTCGCCGGGGTATTTCGCGGCTTCTTGGCCGATGAGGCGGTTCATTTCGGGCTGGCTGACGGTGATGCTGTTGCGCTGGCCGATTTCGCTAAGCAACAGGCCGAGGCGGACGCGGCGCTCGGCGATGCGGCGATAATCGCCCCGTTCGCCCTCGATCTGGGCGCGCGCAGCAGCCGGATCGGCATCCTGGTCGGCTTCCTGTTCGAGCTGGGCCCAGATCTGGTCGAATTCGCCGTCGACCATCGAAGCCGGCACGTCGAAATCGTGGCGCGCCGCCAGCGTGTCGAGCAGCTTGCGCTTCATGTGGGTGCGGGTCAGCCCGGCCAGTTCGGCATCGAGCTGGTCCTTGAGGATGTCCTTGAGCGCATCGATCGAATCGATGCCGAACATCTTGGCGAATTCATCGTCGAACTTGGTTTCAACCGGCGTTTCGACGCCCTGCACCAGGCAGGTGAATTCGGCAGGCTTGCCCTTGAGATAGGCGACATTGTAATCGTCGGGGAAGCTGACCTTGACGATCTTGGTGTCATTGGCCTTGGCGCCGATCAGCTGGTCCTCGAAGCCGGGGATGAGCTGGCCCGAGCCGATGGTGACCCGCATGCCTTCGCCCTTGCCGCCGTCGAACAGCTCGCCATCGACGCGGCCTTCGAAATCGATGACCACGGTATCGCCGGTCTTGGCCTTGTACTTCGCCGCAGCCGGCTCGGTGCGCTGCGCCTGGCCACCGAGGCGCGCCAGCGCTTCGTCCATGGCGGCGCTGTTGTCGCCGACGATGAGCTTTTCGAGGCTGAGGTCGTCGATCTTGAGATCATCGACCGTCGGCAGCACTTCGAGCGCAACCTTGAAACCGATGTCGCTACCTTCGGCGAGATCGCCTTCGAGATCGACCTGCGGCTGGTTGGCCGGGCGCAGCTTGTGCTCGGTCAGCAGCTGCTGGACACCGTCGTTGACGGCAGCCTGCAGTGCTTCACCGCGCAGCGCTTCGCCGTGCATCTTGCGCACGAGGTTCGGCGGCACCTTGCCGGGGCGGAAACCCGGCATGCGGATCGTCTTGGATACTTCGGCAAGCCGGGCATCGACGCGCGCGGCGAGCGCGCCCGCCGGAATGACCAGCGAATATTCGCGGCGAAGGCCCTGGTTCAACGTTTCGGCGATCTGCATGTCTGTCTATCTCGTCTTTCCGGCTCGAATCATGGGCTGACTGGTGCGGGCGAAGGGACTCGAACCCCCACGTCTTTCGACACTGGTACCTAAAACCAGCGCGTCTACCAATTCCGCCACGCCCGCTTAGGAGTGAAGCGCGCGTCTATAGCAACGCAGGTGGCGGGCGCAAGGCCGCGCCTGCAATCACGGCCGATATAATCGCCGCCGTGCCGTCAGACGAAGTCCATCGCCCCCAGCGCCGACCCCATGCCGAAGGCCAGGATGCCGGCAATGCCGAAGTGCACGAATTGGCGGTTATAGCTTTTGCCGAGGAAGCGATTGATGACCGCGTCATCCCGCGTGCCGCGCACCGTCCAGTACATCAGCGCCAGCCACAGCGCGAAGGAGAACAGCGAAATCACGCTCAACATCGCGATGATGTCGCGTTCGGGGTGGCGATCGACCTGGGCGATCACCGCCGGCAGGAAGTTGAAGACGACAAGGAAGACAAAAACCGTTCACAGCATCCAGAACTGCCAATCGGCCATGTCCATCCCCCCGGCTTTTTCACGCTACCGACTGACAACGGCCAGCGGCGTCGAAAATAAATCACGGGTCGGCACCGGCTTCAAGCGCGGCGTGCGACGATCAGGGCGCAATCCACGCCCGCAGGACGAGCGAGACCAGCGCCACCGTGCCGACTCCGGCCGCCCAGAGCATCACGAACCACAAAAGCCGGCGTTTCGTCTCGCCAGCGCGGCGATTCGCCGGTGGCTTGTCAGTGATAGCCATCATGGCCGACCTTGCCGCGGAACACCCAATAGGCATAGGCGGTATAGCCGATGATGATCGGCAGCATGATGGCGACGCCGACCAGCATGAAGATCTGCGAATTTTCCGCGGTCGCCGCTTGGAAGATCGTCACCTTCCCCGGCACCAGATAGGGGAACATGCAGATGCCGAGCCCGGTAAAGCTGAGGAAGAACAGCGCCAGCGCGAGCAGGAACGGCTGGCCCTCCCGCCGCTGGCGCAGGGCGCGCACGAACAGCAACGAGACCACCACGACCAGGATCGGCACCGGTGCCACATAGATCATCCCCGGCAGGGTGAACCAGCGACTGAAATAATCATGGTTGAGGAGCGGCGTCGCCAGGCTGACGCTGGCCACCGCCAACAGCGTTGCAGCGCCGGTCACCCGCGCCAGCGCGAACGCCTTGTCCTGCAATCCGCCCTCGGTCTTGTAGATCAGCCAACAGGCCCCCAGCAGCGCGTAGCCCGCCACTACCGAAACGCCGCATAAAACCGAAAACGGCGACAGCCAGTCGAACCAGCCCCCGGCATAGGCGCGGCCCTCGACCTTCACCCCCTGCAGGATCGCTCCCAGGATCACCCCTTGCGAAAAAGCTGCCAGCATCGACCCGCCGGCAAAGGCGCGGTCCCAGATCCACAGCCGGGTCGTGCGGGCACGATATTCAAAGGCGACACCGCGAAAAATCAGCCCGACCAGCATGGCGATCAAGGGCGCATACACCGCCGGCATGACGATGGCATAGGCGAGCGGAAACGCCGCGAACAGCCCGCCGCCGCCCAGCACCAGCCAGGTTTCATTGCCGTCCCACACCGGCGCGATGGTGTTGATCGCGGTATTGCGGTCATCACCCTTTTCAAGCCACGGAAACAGGATGCCCAGCCCCAGATCGAAGCCGTCCATCACCACATAGCCGAACACCGCCAGCGCAATGATGCCGGCCCAGATCAGCGATAACGTATCATTGGGAGCCATGCCGCTACTCCGCCATTGCCGTGTCGGTGCCGATCGGCGGGTTGATCGACAAACCGGCGCGCCCCGAATCGCCGCGCGTCGGCCCGGCTTCGCCGGGGTGCGGTTCATGGCCCATCAGCTTGACGATGAACCAGGTGCCCACCCCGAACACCGCAAAATAGACGATGACAAAGGCGATCAGCGACGCCGCCACCGCGGGTGCCGCCAGCGGTGACGCGCTGTCGGCGGTGCGCAGCAGCCCGAAAACGGTGAAGGGCTGGCGGCCGACTTCGGTGGTGGTCCAGCCCGCGAGCACGGCGACAAAGCCCGACGGCCCCATTAGCAGCGCCAGTCGGTGCAGCCAGGGATTGGCGTGCAGATTGCCCCGCAGCCGCGCCCACAGGCTCCACACCCCCATGGCGAGCATCAGCATGCCGAGCCCGACCATGATGCGGAACGACCAGAAGGTAATCCCGACAGGCGCGCGGTTTTCCGGCGCCACCTTGTCGAGCCCGTCGAGCGGTGCCTCGATATCGTTCTTGAGGATGATCGAGCCGAGCTGCGGGATCTCGACCTTGTAGCGCATGACCTGTGCGGCATCGTCCGGCAGCCCGAACAGGATCAACGGCGCGCCGCCCCCAGGACCACCGGGATAGCTTTCATAATGGCCTTCCATCGCCGAAATCTTGGCGGGCTGATATTCCAGCGTGTTTTCACCATGGGCGTGGCCGGCATAAATCTGCAACGGCGCGACGATGGCTGCCATCCACATCGCCATCGAAAACATGATGCGCGTTCCTTCGCGCGGTTCACGCGCCTCGCGGCGATCCTTGAGCAGATGCCAGGCCCCGGCCCCGCCGACGACCAGCGCGGTGGTCAGATACGCGGCCAGCAACACATGTGTTAGGCGATAGGGCATCGACGGATTGAAGATCACCGCCCACCAGTCGGTCGTGTAGAACTGCCCCTCGGCATTGACGGCATAGCCGGCCGGGGTGTGCATCCAGCTGTTGACCGCGATGATCCAGAAGGTCGAGATCGCCGTCCCGAGCGCGACCATGCTCGTCGCGACGAAATGCAGCTTCTTGCCGACCTTTTCGAGCCCGAACAGCATGACCCCGAGGAAGCCGGCCTCGAGAAAGAAAGCCGTCAGCACTTCATAGGCCATCAACGGCCCGATGACCGGACCGGCCTTGTCCGAAAATACCGCCCAGTTGGT
>JBILPK010000208.1:0-5522 GCA_044373875.1 Polymorphobacter sp. | reverse complement strand
AGCAAAATGCGAACCCGAAACCCTTCCTCTGGACCGCAGATCCCGACAAAATTATCGCCGCAGTCAAAAGAGGGCACCAAGTGTTAGATTCGATCCACTAGATTTCCGACAATTATAATTTGAAGACAGATTCCTAATCGTCCGTGTCGAAAAGTTCGCGACCGTAGGGCAGGTCACCAAGGCGCTCCAAATAGCAGGCGGCGTGGCAAGGCCATGACTGGCTACCTTACTTATTGGTCGAGATCGACAGCGTGCAGGGATCAAGGCCGCTTTCGTCAACTGCTTTGGCGCAGAAGCAACAGACCCCGCTCTTCATTTCGGCCTCTCCGCTGGCTTGAGCGGTCTCATGTATCATAGCGAAGCCGGCCATTCACCTTTGCGCATTGGGGGCTGGCGCGTGTGAATACCCCTCTCCCGGCTCGGCTACGCCGAGTCCGACCTCTCCCGCAAGGGGAGAGGTGATGGTCTTGCACGAGGGCGTTCCCCAAGTCGAAAGGGGTGCAGGGGGTCACCCCCTGCCCGCCGGAGGCGTGACTTTCGTCTGCACCACCGCTAAAGCCTGCCGCGTGTCCAGAATCCCTGCCAATACCGCCCGTTCCGCCGCCCGTTTGGGGGCTGTGCAAGCCTTGTACCAGCGCGAGATGGGGGGGGATGCGGTGCCCAAGCTGCTCAATGAATTTCACAACCATCGGTTGGGGCAGGAGATCGAGGGCGCCGATTATGCCGATGCCGATGGCGCGTTGTTCGACGATGTGGTGACCGGCACGGTGGCGCGGCAGGACGAGATCGATGCGTTGATCACCGCGGCGCTGGCGACGGGCTGGTCGATGGACCGGCTCGACCGGCCGATGCGGGCGCTTTTGCGCGCCGCGACCTATGAGCTGCTGGCGCGCGCCGATATCGCCGCGGCGACGGTGATCGATGAGTATATCGACATTTCCCACGCCTTTCACGAAGACAAGGAAGCCAGGTTCGTCAACGGCTTGCTCGATACCGTGGCGCGGCGGGTGCGCGGCTGAGGGTGGGCGAGCGCGATTTCATCGCGCAAAGGCTGGCGCCGCTGGCGACAAGCGCGGCGGCGCGCGGGTTGGCCGATGATGGCGCGGTATGGACCCCGCCGCTGGGCCGCGACTTGGTGTTTACCCATGATGTGCTGGCGTGCGGGGTGCATTACCTCGTGCATGATCCGCCGTCCGACATTGCCTGGAAATTGCTGGCGGTGAACCTGTCGGATCTCGCCGCGATGGGGGCAGCGCCGTGCGGGGTGCTGCTCGCGCTCGGGCTGTCGGCGGCGGAGGATGATGACTGGCGGGAAGCATTTACCGCCGGGCTGGGCCGGGCGCTGGGGCATTTCGGCGTGGCGCTGTGGGGCGGCGATACGGTTTCCGGGTTGGCGGCGGCGGTGCTCGGGTTGACGGCGGTGGGCATGGTCGAGCCGGGGACGGCCTTGTCGCGTTCGGGCGCGCAGGTCGGCGATGCTGTCTGGGTATCGGGAACGATCGGCGATGCCGGGCTGGGGCTGGCGGTGGCGCAGGGCCTCGCGCCGCCCGATGCGGGGCTGCTCAAGCGCTTTCGCCGGCCGGAACCGCGGCTGGCGCTGGGCCGCGCGCTGGTCGGGGTGGCGCGCGCGGCGATGGACGTGTCGGATGGGCTGTTGATCGATGCCGACCGGCTGGCGCGGGCGAGCGGGGTGGGGTTGGCGATCGACCTCGCCGCCGTGCCGCTATCGGATGCGGCGCGGGCGCGCTGCCCGGCGGCGGCCGACCGTATCGCGCTGATGACGGCGGGGGATGATTACGAGCTGCTGTTCACGGCGCCGGTGGGGGTGGATGTGGCGGCGATCGCCGGGCGTACGCCGTTGACGCGGATCGGCAGCGTGGTGGCCGGCAGCAGCGTGCGGCTGCGCGATGGCGAGCGCGATGTCACCCCGGCGCGGCTGGGGTGGGAGCATTAGGCCCGCCACCCCCCGCAAATGCGGCAGGATGCCACGGCAACGCTTGCTATCGCCCCCCTGCTTTGTCATGACTTCGCCACAATGACAGCGCCCGCGCCGGTTTGCGGTTCAACAGGGTGCGCAATCTTTGGGGGGCCAGTTTACCAATGGACATCGTTGCAATCGCCATCGGCTGCGGCATCGTCGCCGTCGTCTATGGCATCATCACATCGCGGCAGGTGTTGGCGGCATCGCCGGGCAACGCCCGCATGCAGGAAATCGCCAAGGCCATCGAGGTCGGCGCCGGCGCCTATCTGACCAAGCAATATACCGCCATCGCCATCGTCGGCGTCATCGTCGCGGCGCTGGTCGCGGGGTTCCTGGGGATCATCCCCGCCGTCGCCTTTGTGCTCGGTGCGGTGCTGTCGGGGGTGACGGGCTTCATCGGCATGAACATCTCGGTGCGCGCCAATGTGCGGACGGCCGAAGCGGCGCGGCAATCGTTGCAGGCGGGGCTGACCATGGCGTTCCGTTCGGGCGCGGTCACCGGCATGCTCGTCGCCGGGCTGGCGCTGCTCGCCATCGCCGGGCTGTTCTACGCGCTGCTGTCGTCGGGCATGACGCCGACCGACCGGCCGGTGATCAATGCGCTCGTCGCGCTGTCGTTCGGCGCGTCGCTGATCTCGATCTTCGCGCGGCTCGGCGGCGGCATCTTCACCAAGGCGGCGGACGTGGGCGCCGACATGGTCGGCAAGAACGAACTCGGCTTCGACGAAGATGACGATCGCAACCCGGGGGTGATCGCCGATAACGTCGGCGACAATGTCGGCGATTGCGCCGGCATGGCGGCCGATCTGTTCGAAACCTATGTCGTCACCATCGGCGCCACCATGGTGCTCGTCGCCCTGCTCATCGGTGGCGGCGATGCGGCAAAACTGATGACGCTTCCGCTGCTCGCCTGCGGCGTCTGCATCATCACCTCGATCATCGGCACCTATTTCGTCCGGCTCGGCGGCGGTTCGATCATGGGGGCGCTCTACAAGGGGCTGCTCGTCACCGGCGTGTTGTCGATCCCGGCGCTGTGGTTCGCCACCGCGGCGATCTTCCCCGACATGAATGCCGTCATCGGTGCCGATCCGGCGCTGGGGGCGGAACAGACCATCGCCGGCGTCGTCGGCGGCTTCACCGGGCGGGCGCTGTTCTACTGCATGCTCATCGGGCTGATCGTCACGGCGCTGATCGTCTGGATCACCGAATATTACACCGGCACCGATTATCGCCCGGTGCAATCGATCGCCAAGGCATCGGATTCGGGCCATGGCACCAACGTCATCCAGGGCCTCGCCGTCTCGATGGAATCGACCGCGCTGCCGACGCTCGTCATCGTTGCCGGCATCATCGGCACCTACAAGCTGGGCGGCCTGATCGGCATCGCCTTTGCCGCGACCGCCATGCTGGCGCTGGCGGGCATGATCGTCGCGCTTGATGCCTATGGCCCGGTCACCGATAATGCCGGCGGCATCGCCGAAATGTCGGGTCTTGACGGCGAAGTCCGCCAGCGCACCGATGCGCTCGACGCCGTCGGCAACACCACCAAGGCCGTGACCAAGGGCTATGCCATCGGTTCGGCCGGCCTCGCCGCGCTGGTGCTGTTCGCCACCTATACCGAGGATCTGCGGCAGTTCTTCGGGGACGTAACGGTCGATTTCTCGCTGTCCAACCCCTATGTCGTCGTCGGGCTGCTGCTCGGCGCCTTGCTGCCCTATCTGTTCGGCGGCATGGCGATGACGGCGGTGGGGCGTACCGCCCAGGCCGTGGCGCAGGATATCCGGGCGCAGTTCAAGGAAAACGGCCCGGCGATCATCGCGCGCACCGCCAAGCCGGATTATGCCCGCACCGTCGGGCTGGTCACGGCCGGCGCGATCAAGGAAATGATCATCCCGTCGCTGCTGCCGGTGCTTGCCCCGGTGGTGGTCTATTTCGCCATCACCGCGGTTGCCGGCCAGGGCAATGGCTTTGCGGCATTGGGCGCGCTGCTGATGGGGGTCATCATCTCGGGCCTGTTTGTCGCCATCTCGATGACGAGCGGCGGCGGCGCCTGGGACAATGCCAAGAAGGTCATCGAACAGGGTGCCTATGGCGGCAAGGGCTCGCCGGCGCACCAGGCGGCGGTGACCGGCGATACCGTGGGTGATCCGTACAAGGACACCGCCGGCCCGGCGGTCAACCCGATGATCAAGATCACCAACATCGTCGCGCTGCTGCTGCTGGCGTCGCTCGCCCATTAATCAGGGGCCACGAACGCAGAAATCGGGGGCGGGCCTGATGGTCCGCCCCTTTTTCTTTGGGCCGGGCCTGTTACCATCGCCGAGTCTTGAAAGGATTTGCCATGCACGAACTCCCCCCCGGCGCCCCCGCAACACTCGGTGAGGCCTTTGGCCTGATCAATGCGACGACGCACCCCGACCTGACCGTATTGAAGGTGATGGTGCTCGTCGAGGCCGCCGGCAAGCGGCTGTACGAGGATATGGCCGACCAGGTCGCCGACCCGGCGGTCAAGGCGTTGCTTTGCCACAATGGCCGCGAGGAGCTGGCGCATGCGCATCGCGTCGCCAAGGCGATCGGCGTATTGACCGGCAGCGATTACCCGGTGCCGCCGCCCGAGGCGAATCCGTACCTCGCCAGCCCGGCGCCGGCCAAGCCGGTGACGGTCGAAATGCTCAACGGCATCGCGGCGGCCGAATTCGGGGGCGAGGCGCTCTACGCGAAATGGGCCGACAATATCGGCAATGCCGAAGCCGCCGCGCTGTTCCGCCAGAACGGCGCCGAGGAAAGCCAGCACGGCGAACGGCTGCAACAGGCCGCGGCGTTGCTGGCGGCATGAACAAGCGCCTCGCCCTCTTCGCCGCGCTGGCGCTGCTCCCGGCAGCGGCGCATGCCGCGATCAGCGATGCCGAGCGCGCCGCGATAACCCGCGACGTCGACGGCCGCGCCCCGGTGCTCGCCGAAACGGCGAAGGCGATCTGGGGCTTCGCCGAAGTCGGCTATCAGGAAAGCCGCAGCTCGGCGCTGTTGCAAAAGCAGTTGCAGGCGGCGGGGTTCACGGTGACGCCGGGGGTCGCGGGCATGCCGACCGCCTTTGTCGCCAGCTACAAGTCGGCGAATTTTCAGAAAGGTGGGGGCCCGGTCATCGCCATCCTCGCCGAATATGACGCGCTGCCCGGGTTGGCGCAGACCGCGAGCCCCGCACGCAGCGTCATCCCGAACCAGGTCGCCGGCCACGCCTGCGGCCATAATGTCTTCGGCGCCGCCTCGGTCACCGCCGCGATTGCCGTGCGCGACTGGATGAAGGCAAACGGCGTAGGTGGCGAAATCCGAGTCTATGGCACCCCGGCCGAAGAAGGCGGCTCGGGCAAGGTCTATCTCGTCCGCGCCGGGCTGTTCGACGATGTGTCGGCGACGCTGCACTGGCACCCGGGCGACGGCAATGGCGTGTCGGTCGGCAAGAGCCAGGCCAATATCAGTGGCAAGTTCCGCTTCCACGGCCTGTCGGCGCATGCCTCGGCAGCGCCCGACAAGGGCCGTTCGG
>JBILPK010000207.1:0-5532 GCA_044373875.1 Polymorphobacter sp. | reverse complement strand
AGCGACCAGGACAGCAGTCTTCGAAAATTTTCTGCGGATGGATGCGGTCATGCAAGTGCGCGGACAGGCTGTCGCAAAACCTGGTCATTCTGCCTTTGATGCCAGCGCCAGTTCGGTGCATCCGACTTTCGACGAGGCTCGCGTTCGATGGTTCGGTTGCTTGAACGCAGAATTGCCTTGTAGGTGGCGCACGCAGGGCATTATGCGCCCGTTCCGGGCGAGAGGTTATTGATAATGCGCGCTGATGTTTCCAGATCGATCGCAGCGCTTTGTCTGTTTCTCGCTGCCAGCCCTGTGGCGTCTCAAACGGTCGAACGTGGTCAAGCCGCCGCTGACCGGCCTCGTCCTTATTATGATCCCCATGGGTACAACCTGAGCTCCTTCAAGATTTACCCGTCCGTTACAACCTCGACTGATGCGTCGGACAATTTTCGTGCGAGCAGCGTCGACCGCCAGGGTGACGTCTATCTGACGATAAAGCCCGCCATAGCCTTGGCCAGCGATTGGGATCGCAATCGACTGGTCGGGAATGTATATTTTGATCAAAGCATCCATGCCAACCTGACTCAGGAAAACACAATCCAGTATGGCGCATCCGTAACTGGAGATCTGGACTTCACGCACGACACGCAATTGCGAATTGCTCTGTCCGCGAAGCATCAGGTAGAAAATCGTTCAGGTCTGGGCAGTTTTCAAGGCACAATAACACCAATCAAATACGACACCTATCACGCGCAGTTGTCGACGTCACATGCCGTCAACGAGATTAAGCTTAACGGATCATTGGAAATAGACTATAATAATTTTCAAGCCGCACAAGACGCAAGCGGGATAATCGTTGATCAAGACTTTCGCGATGTCAGATTATTCAAGGCCAGCGGAAATGTAATTTATGATTTTCGATCTGGGATCGGCATATTGTTTAGTGTTCGATTTGATGCTGGTAATTTTCCATTCGGTCGAGGGTCGGCGGGCTTCGATCCGAATATTGACCTCAATCGAAACTATAATTCATACGCGGCCCTCGGCGGTGTCTCCCTCGAACTTAGCTCGCTGGTCTTCGGCACGATTCAGGTTGGTTACCTGAACTATGAATACACAGACCCTTCGCTTAAAGACGTTCATGGGTTTTCCTATAATGCAGACCTGTTATGGAACGTCACCCCGTTGACCTCAGTTCGTCTTCAAGCAGCGCGGTCTGTCGACCCCACCAGTTCAACGGCAAATGCGGGAAATACACGCAACGACCTGACTTTAGCAGTCGATCATGAGCTGTTCCGCAACATCATCATTCTGCTGGATACGCGCTACACGACGTACAGTCCGAATGGCCCCGGCGTTGGAGGCCAGGAATTTGCGACCGGTCTTGGTGCCCGCTATCTGATCGATCGACACTGGTCGATAAATGGACGAGTGCGTTATGCGCAACGTATGTCGGCAGATATCCGAACAAAATACCATGCCAGCTATGGAGATTTATCTATTAAATACGCATTCTGAATATTGAGTTAAAAAAGCGCCAAATAATTACCCCAGCAACCAGCGTCTCGATTATCTACAATGATTGCGTAATAGCTGGAATTGGAAGGGTCGCTTTTTGCGTGTCGAATGAATCGTTTCAAAAGGAATGCTCGTCCGCTGACCCGCAAAACACAGTCATGCTTGAAAAACGTTCGAATCTGGCTCTGATGAGAACGGCGGCGCTCAGATTGGTCTGTTGAGGACCTTTCGTGCCAAGGACTTTAGCGGTCTGCCGAGTGCCCGCAAGCGTGCACGGGCCTTGTTGTGCGCCAGCGTACTGGCCAGTGTGCCCAGCAATGGATCGACGATGCCATTCTGTTTGGCGACCTCTAAAACTTCTTCCATCAGACGCAGCTGACCGCCGTAAACTCTTTTGATCGACCTAATTTCCTTCCGGGTCGGACGCGCGCCAAGCGATGCGGGAATCGGCTTTCCACAGGCGATGGCATTCAATTTCGTCCTGACACATTTCTCGCAAATGCCGCAGTTTCTGCCAGCGTTTTTGCCTTCCCAGCAAACGCGCAGAAGGTCGTAACCGATCGGCCACTCGCTGATCAACGCGACTTTTTCGGTGCGTGTCATCGCACTGCCATCACAGTGGATCACGGTATCACCGCCACCAAGAAGGTTGGTAGGCAGCGGGTGCGCCCCCAAAGGCACAACCAGCCGTCGATAGTCCTCATCTGAGCCTAGCAACAGCGAGCCGGCATCTTCCTCCCAATGCCGCAAGCATCCAAGAACGCCCGCGGCATGTTCCATTTCCCAATCACCGCAAAACTGGTCCCTCCAATTTGTTTCGACGCGTACGAGGGGAAGGTCGATGTCGGATAATGCCAGGGCAGCCGTGCGCTCGGCTTCGGACCAGCCGGCGTCGTCATCAAGAGCGATGTCGAAGCCACGGATCAGGACGCCGGCGATGAGTTGGCGGTTGAGCTGCCCGGCCTGATGCGAGTGGTGGCGCCAAGCCGTCGCCGTACCATCAACTCCGCCCGAAAATGCGCAGATCCCGGTTTTGTCACGGCCAGCAGGTCGATGCTCGCTCACACGAACGTCGGCTGAGATTTCTATTTTTGTGTAGATATCAGGACGCCACAGGGCCCAGATTTGCTGAAAAACTTCCATATTGTCGAGAACGCTCTCGGAGACGCGGCCGCGAACATGCAAGTTTCTTTTGGTATGCATCGCGTGAAACACGAGGCTGGTGACGATGATATCCTCGCGCGTGAGCGGTGCGGGTAGGGCATTGCGCGCCCCCGCTATTCGCCACCACAGTTCCTGTCTCTTGCCGTCGACAGACTGGAACGAGATCGTGCGTTGGACTTTATCGCCGCTACGATGTTCCGACAATTCGGCAATGATCGGGGGCAAAAGCTTTTGTTGCGATACGACAGTGTTTCCATGGCCGGCCTGCGGCTCATGGCGTGTAGGTTCATTCATTTGCAAGGCCCTGGTTGGATGCGGACCGACGGCGCCAGAAAGCCACGCCGCGTCGATTAGAGGCCATATATTCGTTCAGCCCCCTGCTGGCGAGAGGCAATATTTGTTTAACTATTTGATAAAATTAATAGTTTCTCGCGGCCGATCAGTCATAATGAGGCTTGCCAAGTGACACCATAACCGTTTTACGGATCGAGATGCGGCTCCGGGGGCGCATAATTTTGGGGAACTTTATCCATGTGCCGAATGACTTTGCCGGCTAGCGCTTCGGTGGCGGCGGGACCGGCAGCGCACCCTCCGGTCCAGAATCGCCGCTTATGGAACTGATGCGCGGTCTGACGCGGGGGGCTGCGAGCGGTCGCCACGTCGTTCCCGCTATTGTGCCAGGGAGATAATGATCATGGAAGCCGCGCTATGTCCGCTGCAGCAGGCGCTGCGCCCGCTGGTGGAAGCGGCGTTGTTGCCGCTTATCAGCGGTCACGATCAGCATATCTGCCTGCTAGACCCGCCGGGCTATTCCAATGTCGGCGACCATGCAATCTTGCTCGGCGAACTCGCCTTTTTGCGACGGCATTTTCCACATGCCCGCCTGTCGTTTTTTGATATCGGCAATTACACCGATCATTGCGACGCGTTTATCGAACAATGCTCGATTATCCTGATGAATGGGGGCGGAAATTTCGGTGATCTCTGGGCGCCGCATCATGATCTGCGTCTTCGGATCCTCGACCGCTTCCGCCACAAGCGAATCGTGCAACTGCCACAGAGTATCAGCTTCAAAGATCCCGCCTGCATTGCGCAAACGCGCGCTGCAATTGCCGGACACGATGACTTCCACCTTGTTGTACGAGACCATGCGAGCGCCGAATTTGCCCGGATCAATTTCGATTGCCCTGTTATCCTGTCGCCCGACATGGCTTTCTGCCTCGACCCACTCATCCGGGCGCGCGCAGTGATTGATTATTTTTGCCTGTTGCGCACCGATAAGGAAGTTGCTGCGGACCATGACCAGTTGCTGTCAGTGCTGGCCAAAAAATCGGATCATTTCGAAGTAGATGACTGGATTATCGAAACCCCCGATCGTGTCAAACGGCTCGATCGTTATCTTTTGCGGAGAAGCCTGGTTCACCCCGGCCTCGCTTGGGTTTTCAACAATCCTATCCTGAACGTTCGTGAACGCTATGCCCGTCGTAGGTTAGACGTGGGGATAGCGATGCTCAGCCGTGGTCAAGTTGTCGTGACCGACAGGTTGCACGGTCATATCCTTTCATGCCTGCTGGGCATCCCCAATTACGTCTTCAATTCGATCGACGGCAAGGTCGCTGCATTTCACACCGCCTGGACACATCTAGATCCACAAGCTCGAAGGGTAGATTCGGTCTCGGAATTTCGGGAAATGCTGCACCCGGGCGTAGCCCAGGGCGCGATTGTCGCGGCCGGGATGGCTGCATGACACTTTATCAAGGGATAGCACGGCAGATCTCGCTGGCATCTCTCGACCTGGCAAGCCGCGCCGCGCTTCGCGATCGCCTGGGCACATTGCGCTCGTCCAGACCGACGGCGACAGGTACGATCCGGTGATATACTGCTTGGCGGCGGTAGCCGATCGGTCGACCCCCAACGGCATAATCGTAATCGATGATTACAATGATGATGGCGGCTGCCGCACAGCGGTCGACGAATTTATTGCCAACCGAACAGATTTCACCTTGGAGGCGGGTAGCAATCCATTCCTGCGCAGGCATGGCTTCCCACGATGATTGTCGCCACCCAAACTGACATTTCGGTTATCATCTGCACGCGCAACCGCGCGGCCTCTCTCGAACGCACCCTGATATCGGCAACCGCACTGAACATCCCTGATGGGGTCAATTGGGAGTTGCTGATCGTCGACAATGGCAGCAGCGACACAACACCAGCTGTGGTCGCGTCCTTTGCCGATCGCCTCCCCGCACGCTACGTCGTTGAAGTCGTCGCCGGCCTGTCGAATGCCCGCAATCGCGGCGTAGCCGAAGCACGGGGTGCGCTGATCTGCTGGACCGATGACGATGTTGAGCTCGACCCCGAATGGCTCGCTGCCTATCATGCCGCCGCGGCACAATTTCCCGAAGCGGCGTTTTTTGGCGGCAATGTTACGCCTGTGCTCGAAGGCCCGACGTCAGCATGGTTCACTAGGCTATTGGCCGAGCCTGAAATTCAGTCGCTGATGGCGAGACGGAGCTTTGCAAGTACGGTGCGGCTCGCAGCCGATGGCGGATTGCCCTACGGTGCGAACTTTGCGGTTCGCACTGCCGAACAACGTCGCCATCGCTATGATCCCTTGTTGGGCGTTTCGCCCAGCCATAGCCGAAGCGGTGAGGAAACCGCGGTAATCCTGGGAATAATCGCTCAGGGATGCATAGGCTTGTCTGTTCCATCGTCCAACGTTCACCACATGATCCCGGCGTCGCGGCAGACCCGTGAGTATATCTGGTCCTTCCACCGCGCAGTTGGAGAAACCTGGGCACTACTCAGCATGCAGCAGACACACCCAAACTTCATGGGCCCCTCAATCGAAAGTCGATGGCACTTTTT
>JBILPK010000008.1:0-50445 GCA_044373875.1 Polymorphobacter sp. | reverse complement strand
GGTCAAGGCGCAGATCCACGCCGGTGGCCGGGGCAAGGGCAAGTTCATCGAACCCGAGGCTGGTGAAAAGGGCGGCGTCCGTCTGGCCCGTTCCGTGGGTGAGGCTGCCGAATTCGCCCGCCAGATGCTGGGCCGCACCCTCGTCACCGCGCAAACCGGCCCCGCCGGAAAACAGGTCAACCGCATCTACATCGAAGACGGCAGCGACATCGAGCGCGAACTTTATCTCGCCATCCTGATCGACCGCGCCACCTCGCGCATCTCTTTCGTCTGCTCCACCGAAGGCGGGATGAGCATCGAAGACGTCGCCCATGACAGCCCAGAAAAAATCCTGACCTTCGACGTCGATCCCGCCACCGGCCTGTCCGATTTCCACGGCCGCCGCGTCGCCTTTGCCCTTGGCATGACCGGCAATCAGGTCAAGCAATGCGTCGGCATCATCAAGAACCTCTACCGCATGTTCGTCGAAAAAGACATGGAGATGCTGGAAATCAACCCGTTCTGCGTGCTGAAAGACGGCTCGCTGAAACTCCTCGATGCCAAAATGTCCTTCGACGGCAACGCGATGTACCGCCACCCCGACATCGCCGCCCTGCGCGACGAAAGCGAAGAAGACCCCAAGGAACTCGCCGCCTCCAAGTTCGATCTGAACTACATCGCCCTTGACGGCGAAATCGGCTGCATGGTCAACGGTGCCGGTCTGGCGATGGCCACCATGGACATCATCAAACTCTACGGCGCCGAACCCGCCAACTTCCTTGACGTTGGCGGCGGCGCCACCAAGGAAAAGGTGACCGAGGCCTTCAAGATCATCACCTCCGACCCCAACGTCAAAGGCATCCTCGTCAACATCTTCGGCGGCATCATGCGCTGCGACATCATCGCCGAAGGCATCATCGCTGCGGCGAAAGAAGTGAACCTCTCGGTGCCGCTCGTCGTCCGCCTCGAAGGTACCAATGTCGAATTGGGCAAGAAGATTCTCGCCGAAAGCGGTCTGCCGATCATTTCGGGTGACAATCTCGGGGATGCCGCGGCCAAGATCGTCGCTGAAGTTCGGAAGGCTGCGTAATGTCGATTCTCGTCAACAAATCCACCCGCGTCATCACGCAGGGTTTCACTGGCAAGCAGGGGACGTTCCACACCGAAGCGTCGATCGCCTATGGCACCAATGTCGTCGGCGGCACCGCGCCCGGCAAGGGCGGCAGCACGCATCTCGGCCGGCCGGTTTTCAACACCGTGCATGAAGCCCGCGCCGCCACCGGTTGCGACGCCAGCGTCGTCTATGTGCCGCCGCCCGGTGCCGCCGATGCGATCTGCGAAGCCATCGATGCCGAAGTGCCGCTGATCATCTGCATCACTGAAGGCATCCCGGTGCTCGACATGGTGCGCGTCAAGCGCTCACTGGTCGGCTCCAGGTCGCGCCTGATCGGGCCGAACTGCCCCGGCGTGCTGACGCCCGGCGAGTGCAAGATCGGCATCATGCCGGGCAATATCTTTTCGAAGGGCTCGGTTGGCGTCGTCTCGCGTTCGGGCACGCTGACCTATGAAGCCGTGCACCAGACGACGGCGGTGGGCCTCGGCCAGACGACCGCGGTCGGCATCGGCGGTGATCCGGTCAACGGCACCAACTTCATCGACATGCTCGAACTGTTCCTCGCCGACCCGGCCACCCAGTCGATCATCATGATCGGCGAAATCGGCGGCTCGGCCGAAGAAGAAGCCGCGCAGTTCATCCAGGACGAAGCCCGCCGCGGGCGCAAGAAGCCGATGGTCGGCTTCATCGCCGGGACGACGGCGCCTCCGGGGCGGCGCATGGGCCATGCCGGCGCCATCGTTTCGGGCGGCAAGGGCGACGCGGGCAGCAAGATGGCGGCGATGGAAGCCGCCGGCATCCGCGTTTCGCCGTCGCCGTCGCTGCTCGGCATAACGCTCGCCGAAGTCCTGAAGGGCTGATGGCGCGAAGCTGATGGTGAGCGGCACGATCGAACTGACAGGCCAGGCGGATTTTCCCGCCTGCGCCTGTTGCGGCGTGCCGGCGCGGCGGGTGTGGGGCAACCTCATCGATGATGACGGCACCACCGCCTATGTCGTGCAATGGGCGCCGGGCACCCGCGGCAGCCACGCCGTGGTGATCGGGCTGGTGTTCGGCGAATGGGGCGAGGGCAGCACGCGCGAGGCGCGCAGCCATGCCGCGGTCGAGGTGCGCCATAACAAGGGCATCGACAATATCATGATCATCGATGCGGCGCGCTCGCCGATCGATGCGACCCCGTTGGCGGCGCGGGCGCTCGACCGGGTCGATGTGCTCAACCGGCCGCTGCACGCCCGGGTGCTCAACTATGTCGAACAGATCCGGGTACAGGACGCGCGGGTGACGCGCTTCAGGCCGGCCTGATGCCGGTCGTCACCGCGCTCGACCATGTCAACATCCAGACGCTGGCCGTCGCCGATACCGCGCAGTTCTTCACTGCCGTGCTCGACCTGGCGGCGCGGCCGCCGTTCCCCGGGGCCGATGCGACCCAGGTCACCTGGATGTTCGATGCGCAGGGGCGGGCGCTGATCCATATCACCGTCCCCGGCCTGACCTTTGCCGAAGATGCCGACCGCCCGGCGCGGCCCGATACCGGCGCGCTCCACCATGTCGCCTTCGAATGCGAAGGCCATGCCGAAATGCTGGCGCGGCTCGAACGGCTGGCTACCTGCCGCCAGCGTGACATCGCCGCCATCGGTTTGCGGCAGATTTTCGTCTCCGAACCCAATGGCGTGCTGCTCGAACTGAATTTTCGCGGGCGCTGACGCGGAACCCGCCGCTCGCCCATCGGTCATTTCGGCAGGCAAAGCCCGCCAACGTCGTAAAACATGGCAGCCATGCGGTGAAGGGCGGTGACACGCCCGCCCGGCAAGGCTATCAGCCCCGGTGACGGATGAAGGACGTGCGTAATGGATTTCGAAGCCTTGCTGCCGGGTGCGGACGATGTGTCGGCACCGTCATGGGCGCGGACCGACTGGCCCTTGCCGCCGGGCGATGACCTGACGCGTGCGCTTGATGCCGGCGACATGATCGTGCCGGCCAAGGTCGCGGGCAAGGCCGCCGCCATCGCCGCCGCTGTCGGCGCCTCGCCCGATGCCATCGCCCGCGCCGCGCAGGATTCGATTTCGGCGCTGATGTTGATCCGCACCTATCGCGTGCGTGGGCATCTGGCGGCCGATCTCGATCCGCTCGGCCTGTTGAAGCGTGACCTGCCGGCCGATCTGACGCCGGAATATCATGGCTTCAAGGATGCCGATCTCGACCGCCCGGTGCATATCGGCGGTGCCATGGGGCTGGAAACCGCGACGATCCGCGAAATCGTGACGATCCTGCGTGCCAATTATTGCGGCCATGTCGGCGTCGAATACATGCACATCAACGACGTCGAGGAACGCCGCTTCCTCCAGGACAAGATCGAAGGGGCGTCCAAGGAAATCCAGTTCAGCGACAATGGCAAGAAGGCCATTCTCAACAAGCTGGTCGAAGCCGAACATTTCGAAAAATTCCTCGGTCGCAAATATGTCGGCACCAAGCGCTTCGGGCTCGACGGCGCCGAAGCAATGATCCCGGCGATGGAATCGATCATCAAGGTCGGTGGCCAGCTGGGCATCAGCGAAATCGTTTTCGGCATGCCGCATCGCGGCCGCCTCAACATGCTCGCCAATGTGATGCAGAAACCATTCCGCATCATCTTCCACGAATTCGGCGGCGGCTCGGCCAATCCCGATGATGTCGGCGGCTCGGGCGATGTCAAATATCATCTCGGCACCAGCACCAACCGCGAATTCGACGGCAATCTGGTGCATTTGTCGCTGGCGCCCAACCCGTCGCACCTTGAGGCGGTCGATCCGGTCGTGCTCGGCAAGGTGCGCGCTATCCAGACCATGGCGGGTGATGCCGATCATGGCCGCTCGATGCCGGTGCTGCTCCACGGCGACGCGGCGTTTGCCGGGCAGGGCATCGTGGCCGAATGTTTCGGTTTTTCGGGGCTGACCGGCTACAACACCGGCGGGACGATTCATTTCGTCGTCAACAACCAGGTCGGTTTCACCACCAGCCCGCAGTTCGCGCGCTCGTCGCCCTACCCGTCCGATGTCGCCAAGATCGTCCAGGCGCCGATCTTCCACGTCAACGGCGATGACCCGGAAGCGGTCACCTTTGCCACCAAGGTCGCGACCGAATTCCGCCAGAAGTTCAAGCGCGACGTCGTCATCGACATGTGGTGCTATCGCCGCTTCGGCCATAATGAAAGCGACGAACCCAGCTTCACCCAGCCGCTGATGTATGCCCAGATCGGCAAGCAGCAGCCGGTCAGCGAGCTTTATGCGGCAAAGCTCGAGCGCCAGGGCGTCATCCCCGCCGGCTTCCTCGCCGATGCGGTCAAGCGCTACACTGATGTGCTGGAGGCCGATTTCGACGCCGCGGCCGGCTTCAAGGCCAACAAGGCCGAATGGTTCGAAGGCCGCTGGTCGGGGCTGGGCAAGCCCAAGGAAGAAATCACCGGGCGCCGCGCCGCGATCACCGGGGTCGATGCCGCGTCGCTGCGCACGATCGGCAAGACGCTGACGACCGTGCCCGACGGTTTCAATATTCACAAGACGTTGGCACGTATTCTTGATGCCAAGAATGAAACACTGACGAGCGGTGCCAACATCGATTGGGCGACCGCCGAGGCTTTGGCCTTCGGTTCGCTGCTCGAAGATGGTTATGGCGTGCGCCTGTCGGGCCAGGATTCGGGGCGCGGCACCTTCAGCCAGCGCCATTCGGTGTGGACCGACCAGGTCACCGGACGCCGCATCACGCCGCTTAAATCGGTGGCTGATGGCCGCTTCGAAGTCCTCGATAGCCCCTTGTCGGAATTCGGCGTGCTCGGCTTCGAATATGGCTATGCCCTCGCCGACCCCAAGACATTGGTCCTTTGGGAAGGCCAGTTCGGCGATTTCGTCAACGGCGCCCAGACGATCATCGACCAGTTCATCGCCGCCGGCGAAGTCAAATGGCTGCGCGCTAACGGCCTCGTGATGCTGTTGCCGCATGGCTATGAAGGGCAGGGGCCGGAGCACAGCTCGGCGCGCATGGAGCGTTTCCTGCAGCTGTGCGCCGAGGACAATCTCCAGGTGGCGAACGCGACGACGCCGTCGAACTATTTCCACCTGCTGCGCCGCCAGTTGCTGCGCGATTTCCGCAAGCCGCTGATCATCTTCACGCCCAAGTCGCTGCTGCGCCACAAGCGCGCCGTGTCGACGCTGGCGGACATGGATGCCGGCACCAGCTTCCACCGCTGCCTCGACGATCTGGCGCCGTGCGATCCGGCCAAGATCCGCCGGCTCGTGATGTGCACCGGCAAGGTCTATTACGACCTGCTCGAAGCCCGCGAAAAATCCGGGCGCGACGATGTCTATCTGCTGCGCGTCGAACAGCTTTATCCCTTCCCGGGCGACATCATCGCCGAATATGCCGCGAGCTTCCCGGGGCTCGAAGAGATCGTCTGGGCGCAGGAAGAACCGAAGAATGCCGGTGCCTGGAGCTTTGTCGCGCCGTTCATCGAAACCGCGCTCGGCAAGCGGCCGATCTATGCCGGGCGTGCCGCTGCGGCAGCAACCGCCACCGGGTTGATGAAGCGCCACAACGCCGAACAGGCGAAACTGATCGCTGAAGCGCTTGGCGCCAGCCGCGCCGAAGTTACCGCCGCCATCCGTGGCGGCCTGAAATCCAGCAACAAGGCAGCATAATATGGCCACCGATGTCATCGTCCCCGCGCTGGGCGAATCGATCACCGAAGCGAGCGTCGGCCAGTGGCTGAAGCAACCCGGCGAGGCGGTCGCTGCCGATGAACCGATCATCAGCCTGGAAACCGACAAGGTCGCGGTCGAAGTGCCGTCGCCGGTCGCCGGGGTGATGGGCGCGCAGTTGTTCAAGGTCGGCGATACTGTTGCCGTGGGTGCGCGAATTGCGATCATCGAAGCGGGCAGTGCGGCGGCAGCGCCGGCGCCTGCAGCCGCACCGGCTGCTGCACCCGCGCCGGCGCCCGTGGCCGCACCGGCACCAGTGGCTGCGCCAGTCGCTGCTGTCGTCGCCGTCAGCGCCCCGCTCGACGCCATGGGCCCGGCGGTGCGCACGCTCGTCGACACCTATAACCTCGATATCACCAGCATTGCCGCCACCGGCAAGGATGGCCGGCTGACCAAGGGCGATGTGCTCGCCGCGATCGAAGCGGGTACCGCCAAGGTCAAGGCATCGGCCGCGCCCGCAGCGGCCGCCGTCGCCGCACCCGCCGTCGCCGCGCGCCGCGAGGAACGCGTGCGGATGTCGCGGCTGCGCCAGACCATCGCCCGCCGGCTGAAGGAAGCCCAGAATACCGCGGCGATGCTGACCACCTTCAACGATGTCGACATGACCGCGGTGATCGCGGCGCGCGCCCGCTACAAGGATCTGTTCGAGAAGAAACACGGCGTTCGCCTTGGTTTCATGTCGTTTTTCTCGCAGGCCGTGGTGCTGGCGCTGCGCGATGTCCCCGCTGTCGGCGCGTCGGTCGAGGGCGACGAGATCGTCTATCGCGACTATGCCGATCTCGGCATCGCGGTGTCGTCGCCGGGCGGCCTCGTCGTCCCGGTGCTGCGCGATGCCGACAAGCTGAGCTTTGCCGCCACCGAAAAGGCCATCGCCGATTTCGGCAAGCGCGCCCAGGCCGGCAAGCTGACCATCGACGAACTCCAGGGTGGCAATTTCACCATCTCGAATGGCGGTGTCTTCGGCTCGCTGATGTCGACGCCGATCCTCAACACCCCGCAATCGGGCGTGCTCGGCCTGCACCGCATCGAGGACCGCCCGGTGGTCCGCGACGGCCAGATCGTCATCCGCCCGATGATGTATCTTGCGCTCTCCTACGACCACCGCATCGTCGATGGCCGCGAAGCCGTGACCTTCCTCGTCCGCGTCAAGGAAGCCATCGAAGACCCGGCGCGCCTGTTGATCGACCTGTAAGGAACCTGCCATGGCCGAGTTTGATTTCGACGTCGTCGTCATTGGCGCCGGCCCCGGTGGCTATGTCGCCGCCATCCGCGCGGCGCAGCATGGCCTGAAGGTCGCCTGCATCGAAAAGCGTGACCGGCTGGGGGGCACCTGCCTCAATGTCGGCTGCATTCCATCAAAGGCACTGCTGCACGGCTCGGAATTCTACGAGGAAGCGCATTCGGGCGCGCTCGCCAAGTTCGGCGTCAAGCTCGGCTCGGTCGAGCTCGATCTGCCGGCGCTGCTCGGCGAGAAGGACAAGGCGGTCAAGGAGTTGACCGACGGCATTGCCTTTCTGTTCAAGAAGAACAAGGTCGAATGGATCAAGGGCGAGGCGCATTTCACCAGCGCCAAGGCGATCCAGGTCGGTGATCGCGCCATTACCGCGAAGAACTTCATCATCGCCACGGGTTCCGAAGTGGCGTTGTTGCCGGGCATGACGCCCGATGGCGAAGTCATCGTCACCTCGACCGAAGCGCTGAGCCTTGCGCAGGTGCCCGGCCATTTCGTCGTCATCGGCGGCGGCTATATCGGGCTTGAAATGGGCTCGGTCTGGCGGCGGCTGGGGGCGAAGGTCACCATCATCGAATATGCCGAGCGGATCGTGCCGGCGATGGACGTCGAAGTCGCGGGTGCTTTTGCAAAAGTCCTGAAGAAACAGGGTTTTGAAATCCACACTTCGACCAAGGTGACAAGCGTCAAGCGCAACGGTGCCGGCGCCCTGGTCACCGTCGAGCCCGCCGCCGGTGGTGCTGCTACCGAGATTGCCGCCGATATCGTGCTGCTCTCGGTCGGCCGCCGGCCCAACACCGATGGGCTGAATATCGAAGCCACCGGGCTGACGCTCGATCGCGGCCGCATCATGGTCAACCATGATTATTCGACCGCCGTCGCCGGCATCTGGGCGATCGGCGATGTCGTCCCCGGCCCGATGCTGGCGCACAAGGCGGAAGATGAAGGCCTCGCCTGTGCCGACAATATCGCCGGGCTGACCGGCTATGTGAACCACGATGTCATCCCGGCGGTAGTCTATACGCAGCCCGAAGTCGCCACCGTCGGCAAGACCGAGGAAGAGTTGAAGGCCGCCGGCATCGACTACAAGGTCGGCAAATTCCCCTTTGCCGCCAACAGCCGCGCCAAGGCCAATCGCGACACCGAAGGCTTTGTGAAGGTGCTGGCGGACGCGAAGACCGACCGGGTGCTCGGCGTCCATATCATCGGCAGCATGGCCGGCACGATGATCGCCGAAGCCGCCATCGCCATGGAATTCGGCGCCTCGTCCGAAGACATCGCGATGACCTGCCACGCCCATCCGACCCACCCCGAAGCGCTCAAGGAAGCCGCGATGGCGGTGACCGGCAAGCCGATCCACATGTGATGACGCGCGACCTGCTGGCTGCCGATGGGTGCCGGCATTTTGCGCGCGCCGCGGCGCCGGCGCTGGTGACTGCGCTGACAGAATGCAGCGCCAAAGGCAGCAAGCCCGGCGAGCGGCTGTCGTGCAGCGGTGATTTCGTCCGCACGGCCTTGCAGGCGATGCTGCCGGTGGCCGAGCAGTGCGTACCCGGCCCGCGACCGGTGCGCGCCGTTCTGTTCGACAAGTCGCCGGCTCGCAACTGGGTCGTGCCTTGGCATCAGGACCGCACGATCGCCGTGCAACAGCGCATCGAGCAGGCGGGGTTCGGCCCCTGGTCGGTGAAGGACGGCGTCGCGCATGTCGAGCCGCCCTTTGCCCTGTTGGCGCGCATGGTGACGCTGCGGCTGCATCTTGATGACTGCCCGGCCGACAATGCCCCGTTGTGCGTCGCACTCGGCACACACCGGGCGCGGGTGGCCGCTGCGGATGCCGCGGGCGTCGCGCACGCCAGCCCGCAGCGCGCCTGCCTTGCCAGTGCCGGCGATATCTGGGCCTATGCAACGCCGATCGTGCACATGTCGGAACGCGCGTTGCGGCCGTCGCGGCGGCGGGTGCTGCAAGTCGATTTTTCGCCCGATGAACTGCCGGGCGGCATGGAGTGGTCGTCATGAACCTGGGCCTGCGCTCGCCGCGCCTGATCCCGCTGGTCCATCTGTGGATCGGCGTTTTCGTCGGCATCCAGCTGCTGTTGTGGACCGCTTCTGGGCTGTTCATGACCTCGAACGCCATCGAGGTGGTGCGCGGCACGACGCTGCGCCGCGCGGTGGCGCCGCTCGACCTGCGCACGCTTGGGCCGGTGCTGCCGCCGAGCGCGGTGCTGCCGCCCGAAGCGGTGCTGACGACCCCGGTCGAGCGCGCCGAGCTGCTGCAACTGCTCGGTCGGCCCGCCTACAAGCTGACGGCCGGGGAGCGCAGCTGGCTCGTCGATGCGCGCAGTGGCCGTGACTGGGTGATCGGTCGCACCGAGGCGCTCGCCATCGCGCGCCAGCAGGTGCGGCTCACCGCGCCGCTGACGGTCGCGCCGGTCACCGACCCGCCGCCGTTCGAACTGCGCCGGCCGGGCGGGGCGTGGGTGGTAGGCGATGCCGATGACACCCATGTCTATATCGGCACGGCGGGCGAGGTGCTGGCGGTGCGCACCGGCCTGTGGCGCTGGTTCGATTTCGCCTGGGGGCTGCATATCCTCGATCCGCAGGGCCGCGAGGATACGCATCACCCGCTGCTCATCGCCTCGGCGGCGCTGTCGCTGCTGTCGGTGCTCAGCGGCTTCGTGCTGATCTGGCGCCGCTTGCGGCCGCGTATGCGGCTTCGCCGGCGCGCATGATCGAAGCCCCGCCAATCGATGCCATCCGGCCGCTGCTCGCCTGGCTCGACATGGCCGGAGTCGCGGTCTTCGCCATCTCGGGGGCGCTCGCTGCGGCGCGGGCGCGGCAGACCATCGTCACCTTTGCCTTTTTCGCCGCGATCACCGGCATCGGCGGCGGCACGCTGCGCGACCTACTCATCGGTGCGCCGGTATTCTGGGTGGGGCGGTCGGATTATGTCGGCGTCTGCCTCGCCGCCGCGCTGGGCGTCTGGGTGTTGCGCGCCGATCGCTGGCCGTTGCCGTCGCTTTTGTGGTTTGATGCCATCGGCATGGCGGCCTATGCTGTCATCGGCGCCGCCAAAGCCGGCAGCTATGGCCTGCCGCCGCTGGTGTGCATCGTCATGGGCGTGCTGACGGCGAGTTTCGGCGGCATCGTCCGCGATGTGCTTGCCGGCTTGCCGTCGATCCTGTTGCGCCGCGAAATCTATGTCTCGGCAGCAGCGCTGGGGGCGACGACCTATGTCGGGCTTGCCGAATTCGGCGTCGATCGCTGGCTGGCGAGCGGGCTGGGTGTTGCCGCCGGCTTCACCCTGCGCGGTCTGGCGATCGGCCGCGGGCTGGCGCTGCCGGCGTATCGCGGCGACGGGGATTGAAAAGCGGCATTTATTGCCGATGATTGCACAAATTCGGTCAGATGGTCGCGCATCCGGGCGCCATCATGGCTATCAGGGGAGCCGATATCATGAAGTTTATCCTGGGCACTGTGCTGGCCATTGTCGCGACGCCGCTGCTGGCGCAGGGCGCGCCGCCGCCAGCTCCTCCAGCGCCGGCCACCATGGAAGCCCGGCCCGGCACGGCGATGACGCCGATGCCGGCCGGCGTGCGCGCGCTCAACAACCAGACGGGTGACCAGGCGCAGCTCGATGTCGCGCAGTGCCAGAATTCGGCATCACAGGCGACCGGCTATGTGCCGACGGCCACCCCGACGCCACCGCCGCAGGGCAAGCCGCCGGTCGGTGGCCGCGCCAAGGGGGCTGCGGTCGGGGCCGGGGCCGGGGCGATCATGGGCGATACCGGCGCGGGCGCTGCCGCCGGCGCGGTTGCCGGGGGCATGAATCAGCGCCAGGACCGCCGCAAAATGGAGGCGCAGCAAAAGCAGATGGCGGCGGCTCAGGCGCAAAAGGCGACCGCGTGGCAGAACAGCTACTCCGGCTGCCTGCAGGGCCGCGGCTACGCGCTCGAAGCGCCGCCGGTCAAAGCCCCGGCAGCTTGAAGCCGGGGGGCAGCGGCATGCCGGCCGTCAGCTTGTTCATTTCGGCACTGCCAGCCTGATCGGCCTTGTTCTTGGCATCGTTGAAGGCTGCCACAACAAGGTCTTCTAGCATTTCCTTCGATTCATAGGTCAGCATCGACGCATCGATATCGATGCCGATGATGCGGCCGCGCGCGGTGGCGCGGACCTTGATCAGGCCGCCACCCGAGGCGCCTTCGACCTCGATATGGTCGAGCTTGGCCTGGGCTGCCTGCATCTGTTCCTGGACGCTTTGCGCGGCCTTCATCAGTTCATCGAGACTGGGCATGGCGGATCCTTTCGGGGGCTGCGACGTCGGTCAGTTCGGCGTCGGGGAAGTGATTGAACAGGGCCTGCACCAACGGGTCGGTGCGCGCGGCATCACGCCTGGCGGCATCGGCGGCGCGCTCGGCTTCGTGCAGGGTCGGGCCGCCGCCGGTGCTGGCCAGCGTCACCTGCCATGCCGTGCCGGTCCATTCCGTCAGGCACTTGCCGATCATGGCGAGCTGATCACGCGATTGCCGGCTGTCGTGCGCCAGCGTCAGCGCCGGCGGCGCATAGGCGACAAGGCGAAGTTCGTCCGACAGGAGATGCGACAGCCGTGGTTCCATGCGATCACGGAACAGCGCGACAAGCGCTTCGAAATCAACGGGAAGCGGGGCAAATTGCGGCGCGGCGCGCGGCGGCGGTTCGAATGATGCCGGCGCCGCCGGTGGTGGCGGCAGTGCAGCCGCTGCCATCTCGGCGCGCGGGCCATCGCTGCCGGCAGCGGGCAGGCGCGGCGCGGCGGGCGTGTCGTGACCCTGCTGCAACCGCTTCACAAGATCGGCGGGGTCGGGCAGGTCGCTGGCGTGGATCAGCCGAAGCAGCGCCATTTCGGCGGCCTGCAACGGCACCGGCGCCGCCTGCACTTCGGCGAGGCCCTTCAACAGCAACTGCCACAGCCGGTGCAGCGCCGGGAACGACAGCCGCTGCGCCCAATCGGCCAGCACCGCCTTTTCCTCGACGCTGAGCGCCGGGTCATCGGCCGGCGTAATGCGCGTGCGGGTGATGGCGTGGACGAGTTCGAGCAACTCGCGCACCAGCATTTCGGGGTCGAGCCCCAGGTCATATTGTTCCGCCAGCGCCGCCAGCGCTTGCGGCGCTTCGCCGGCCAGCACATGGCCGAACAGCCGTCGCACCGCGCCGCGATCGGCAAGCCCGAGCATCTCGCGGATCGCCTGCGCCGTGACGGCGCCGCCCGAATGGGCGATCGCCTGGTCGAGCACCGACAGGCCGTCGCGCACAGAGCCTTCGGCGGCGCGGGCGATCAGCGCGAGCGCCTCGGGCTCGGCGGTCGCGCCTTCAGCTTCGGTAATGCGGGCGAAATGCGCCACCAGCGTGTCGGCGGGCACGCGGCGCAGGTCGAAACGCTGGCAGCGTGACAGCACCGTCACCGGCACCTTGTTGACCTCGGTGGTCGCGAAGATGAACTTCACATGCGGCGGCGGTTCTTCCAGCGTCTTCAGCAACGCGTTGAAGGCGTTCTTCGACAGCATATGGACTTCATCGACGATGTAGATCTTGTAGCGCGCCGAGACGCTGGCATAGCGCACCGCCTCGATGATCTCGCGCACGTCGTCGACCCCGGTGTTCGAGGCAGCGTCCATCTCGATGACGTCCATGTGGCGGCCGGCGGCGATGGCGACACAGGGTTCGCACACCCCGCACGGGCTGATCGTCGGGCCGCCCGAACCATCGGGGCCGATGCAGTTCAAGGCCTTGGCGATGATCCGCGCCGTCGAGGTCTTGCCGACGCCGCGCACGCCGGTGAGCAGCCAGGCCTGCGCCAGCCGGTCGCGCGCGATCGCATTGCCCAGCGTGCGCACCATGGCTTCCTGGCCGAGCAGCGTGTCGAAACTGGCGGGGCGATACTTGCGGGCGAGGACGCGATACGCCGGCGCCGGGGCGGGATCGGCGGGCAGGTCGAGGCCCGGGAAGGCGATATCGTCGGCATCGGACATGGGGAGGTGATAGCGCGTTGGGGGGGCTGCGGCGAGGGGGGATTTGCTTTACCTCGCCCCGCCGGGGAGAGGTCGAGAGACGGCGAAGCCGGCCCGGGAGAGGGGCTTGGTGAGGGGAAAGAGAAGGAAGCAAGCAAGGGGCATGGGCAAAGCCCATGCTGGCGTCAGACGAGTTCGGTTGGCTTGAGGCCAACCGCCTCGCTGGCCGCGCTTGCGCGAGTCGGTGCGCTGCGCTTCGCGCTGCTTACCGCCGCGCTGCGCGGTGGGAGCCGGGAACGACCCAGTGCGAGTTCGTTGCGGCTGCTTCCTTCCGGACCTGACCGGGTTGGCGAAAGCACTGCCCGCCCGACTCCCGCGGCGCATATGGGGGAAGCGCCGGCAAAGGGCAAGAGGCTCAGCGCCCGGTCGGCACCAGGATCGGCACGCCCTGCGCCGGAATTGCCTGGCGCGGGGGCGCCACCGGGGCATCCTTGGCGCGCCGCGCCTTTTCTTCGGCCGACAATTCGGGTAGCGCCGGGGCGCCGGGGGCGAAATAGGCGGCCATTACTTGCCCGGCGCAGGTATAGCTGGCGCCATTGCGCACCTCGCCGGGCTTGAAGGCGGATTGCAGCGCCGGTTGCCCGGCCAAAGCAGCGCGCGCATCGCCGGGATGGCTCGAAAACGCCATGCCGTTATGATAACCGCCGTCGGCCAATCTTGCGCCAATATAAGGGGTGATGTCGCCGAAATAGACGACCTCGCCGGCATTGATGCGCACCGTTGGCGCCGAAAAGCAGAAACTGTTCATGACCATCCCGCCAGGGCCAGGGGCGGCGCCATAGAGCACATAATCGCCCGCCGACACGACCATGACGGCGTGATCGAGCGGCAGCTTGCGATCGCCGCTGCGCACCGACACCCAATAGGTGTTGGTGTCGCCATTCTTCTTGGCATCCTTGGGCCGGGCGATCATGTCGCGTTTTTCGATGTCGTAGCGGGCAAAGGCGATGGTGCCTGATTTGCCGGCGCTCCAGTCATCGGGGCGGCGGAAACCGACGATGATGGCACCTTGGCCGGGCTTGAGCACCACCGGCGTCGCAAGATCGGCGCGCTTTTCGACGCTCAGTTGCGCAGCGGCCGGCGCGGCAGCAAACAGGGCGAGAGCCAGCAACAGGCGGCGCATCACTTGGCATCCTTGACGGCAAGGTTGGTCGGCATTTCGGCGAAGGCGTTGGTCCAGCTTTGCACCGACTTGCCCTTGGGATCGGCGGCACCGATCACGTCGTTGAAGATCTTTTCGCGCTCCGCGTCGGGCAGCGCGGCAAAGCGCGCGGTCTGTTCGGGTGCCACTTCCACCAGCCGCCAGCCGCGATAAAACAGGCAGGCGCGGCGGTTGGCGCGGCGCGTCTGGCCCTCGATGATCGCCGACGCGATCAGCCCGCCGATGATGCCGCCACCCGCCGCCGCCGCCGGCGAAATGATCGCCGGATTATAGACGACGACATAATTGCCGGTGGGGGACATCGATCCGCGCGCGATCAGCCGGCATTCCTGCCAGTCCTTGTCATAATCCGCCCGGGTCGCGCCGGGCTTGTTGTAATAGCGGTTGTCCTTGAGGTCGCGGGCCGAATCATCGGCGATGTCTTCCGGGCTGTCGGTCTTGCCGCCGTCGCTGCCGTTCACCGGCATGATGAAGGCTTCGGGCTTGTTGTCGACCGCGGCAGGGACGGCGACAGGCGGGGAGGCCGGCGCAGGCACCGGGTCTGCCGCCGTCAGCAACAGCAAGGACATCAACACCATAAAATATCTGCAACCCCCGACTTGTTCGACCGCAGCCTAGCTAGGCATTACATTTTCGCAAGCCGGCGGCAGTGCGCTTTGTGCCCGCTTCAATCGCTGGTCAGCACTGTCAGCCCCTTGCCCGACGAACCGCTGACGATTCCGCCGTCGGTGGCGAGTAGGGTGGTGCCCTCGCTGATCACGCCCTTCAACTGGCCATAGAATTGCGGCGGGATCGTCACGCTGTCGATGGCGTTCTTTTCGACATTCTGGTCCTTGCGCACTTCGTAGCCGGGCAGGCCGAGATAGACCCAGCGGGCGTTGCCATCGGCATCGCGGCCGGCGAATTGCGCTGCGCGGGTGCCGATATCGAAACCATCCGCGACGCCGATGCGGCTGCGGCCGATCTCGATTCCGTTGCGATAGACGATGATGCGCTTCGATCCGGTGCTGAGCATGATCGTCACCGGCCCGGTGGGCGATTTTTCGGGTTGCCAGCGCGAGACTTCGTCCGACCCGAGCCGGTTTTCGAGCAGATTGGCACTTTCGCCCTTCGCGGTGACCGGCGCCAACATGGCGTTTTCGGCAATATTTTCCGGCTCGAGCGCAGCGGTCTTGCCATCGGTGACCACCACCGTCATGCCCATGTTGCTGATTTCGAACAGCTTCTTCGAAAATTCCAGCGGCAGGCGGACACAGCCGTGGCTGGCCGGATAGCCGGGCAGATTGCCGGCGTGCATGGCGATGCCATCCCAGGTCAGCCGCTGCATGTAGGGCATCGGCGCGCTGTTATAGAGGTTGGACTTGTGGTCCTTGTTCTTCTGCAAGATGGTGAAGATGCCGGTCGGCGTCGTCTTGCCGGGCTTTCCCGATGAAATCGTCGTCGCGCCGATGCGGGCGCCGTTGCGGTACGCATAGGCGCGCTGGGTCTTGAGGTTGACCACCACCAGCATCGGCCCGGCCGGGGCGATCCGGTCGTCCCAGATCCATTCGCCGGGTTTCAGGCTCAGCACCGGGGTGTCGAAGGGCGAGGAAACCAGCGCGCCGGGTGCGAGTGCGGCCGCCGGCACCGCCGCACAGGCCAGCGCGAGCGCGGCGAACAGGGCAGGGCGGCAACGCGTTTTCATGGTGGTTCCTTCGGGCATCAACGGCGCGACATGTCGACCGCGCCGGGCGGCATGCGGACATCGAGCGCCACGAGATCATCGGTCAGCCGGATCTGGCAGGCGAGGCGCGAGGCGCGCGCGGCGCCGACAGCGAAATCGAGCATGTCCTCCTCCTCGTCCGACGGCGGCGGCAGGCGGGTGGCGCCTTCGCCGCTGATCAGCACATGGCAGGTCGAGCAGGCCATGGCGCCTTCGCAGGTGCCTTCGAGCGGCTGGCCATGGACCTGCGCCAGTTCGAGCAGCCGCGTGCCGGCGGGCGCGTCGACGATCTGTTCGCGGGCGCCGTCGGCGGAAAGGAAACGAATGCGGATCACGACCTGATTTCGGCGCTGAGCCGCTCCACGACTTTGTTGATGTCTTCGGCAGCCTTAATCATTTCCTGCGGCGTCGTGAAGCGGCCAAAACCCAGCCGCAACGCCGCCCGCGCTGCCGCGTCCGAAAGCCCGAGCGCGGTCAGCACATGGCTGGGCCGCCCGGTCACCGCGCTGCACGCTGAACCCGATGACAGCGCCAGCCCGGGCAGGTGCGGCAGCAACGGCACCGCGACGCCGGGGAAACCGAGGTTGAGATTGCCCGGCCATCGGCGTTCACGGCTGCCATGGACGACATGCGGCACGGTGAGCGCGCTGAGCAGCGTGTCGGCGAGCCTCCGGGCATGGGCGGCATCGGCGGCCATTTCAGCCATCGCGAGATGGGCGGCGGCGCCGAGCCCGGCGATCAGCGCGGTCGGCAGCGTGCCCGAACGGCCATCCTCCTGCCCGCCGCCGTGGAGCAGCGGCGTCAGCATCGTGTAGGGCCGGCGATACAGCGCGCCGACGCCCTTGGGGCCGTAGATCTTGTGGGCGGTGAGGCCGAGCAGGTCGATGCCCAGCGCGTCGACATCGATCGGGATCTTGCCGAAGCCCTGCGCCGCATCGCAGTGCATGATGGCGCCGAAGCGGTGGGCGATAGTGGCGATCTCGGCAATTGGCTGGACGACGCCGATCTCGTTGTTGACCAGCATCACCGAGACCAGCGCGACATCATCGCCCATCGCGCGCTCGAAATCGCCAAGATCGAGCAACCCGTCTTCGCGCACCGGCAGGATGGTCAGTTGCCCGCCCAGGCTTTCGAGATAGCGGGCGGTTTCGAGCACGCAATTATGCTCGGTGGCCACGGTGACGATGCGGCGGCGGGTGTTGCCGGGGTGGGTCATCAGGCCCTTGAGCGCCCAGTTGATGCTTTCGGTGGCGCCCGAGGTGAAGGCGATGGTTTCGGGCGGCGCGCCGATCAGTGCCGCCACGCTTTCACGCGCCAGTTCGACCGCCGCTTTCGCCTGATAGCCCCACAGGTGCGCGCTGTGCGGATTGCCGAAGCCGGTGACGCCCCAGGGTTCCATGGCGGCGGCGACGCGCGGGTCGAGCGGCGTGGTGGCGCCATAATCGAGGTAGAGCGGATTCATGCTGCCTTCGCCGACCGTTGCGCCATCTGCGTCCAGGCGCCGATGAACGCCGCCACCTCGTCCGCCGTGGTCAGCGGCCCCAGGCTGACCCGGATCGCCTCGCCCGCCGCTTTGCCGAGCCCCATTGCGGCCAGCACATGGCTCGCCGCGACCTTGCCCGACGAACAGGCCGCCCCGGCGCTGACCATGAAACCCGCCAGATCGAGCGCCATCACCTGGGTGCCGCCGGCAACACCGGGGAGGCCGATATTGGCGATATGGGGCAGGCGCGGGGCGCTGTCGCCGTGGATGATGGCGCCCGCAGCAACCGCTGCCGCCTCAAGCCGGTCGCGCAGCATCGCCACCCTGGCCCAGTCGCGCGCTTCGGCGACCGCGGCGGCAAAGCCGGCGATGCCGGGGATGTTCGGTGTGCCGCCACGCAGGCCGCGTTCCTGGCCGCCGCCGCGCTGCACGGCGGTGAGGGTCGCCGGGTTGCGGACGATGAGCGCGCCGACGCCGGCCGGGCCACCGAGCTTGTGCGCCGACAGCGCGACGAAATCGGCGGCGGGCAGGGGCAGCTTGCCGGCCGACTGGACCGCATCGACGAGCAACAGCCCGCCCGCCGCCGCCACCAGCGCGGCGATCTCGGCGACCGGCTGCACGACACCGGTTTCGTTGTTGGCGTGCTGCACCGCGACCAGCGCTGGGCCATCGGCGAGCCGCGCCGCGAGCGCGGCAAGGTCAATCACGCCATCGCGGCCGACCGGGATGACCGTCGCATCGGCGCGCGCTGCCAGCACGGCGCTGTGCTCCACTGCCGACACCAGGCAGCGCGCCATCCTCGACCCCTGCAGCGCCAGCGCCAGCGCCTCAGTGCCGCCGCTGGTGAACACCACGGCGTCGGGCGCGCAGCCGGCAAAGGCCGCCACGGAATCGCGGGCGCGCTCGACAAGGCCATTGGCGGCGCGGCCGGCGGCGTGCACCGATGCAGGGTTTCCCACCGCCGTCAGCGCCGCGAGCATCGCCTCGCGCGCCGCTGCCGTCACCGGTGCGGTGGCGGCATGATCGAGGTAGACGCGGCTTTTCATTGCGATTTGGGCCATGGCGCCCATATAGGGTGCAATGCACGTCTTGTGCCATGCCCAAGCCACACGGAACCATTCATGCCCGAAGTGATTTTTACCGGCCCCGAAGGCCGTCTCGAAGGTCGTTACCAGCCGGCGGCGCGCCCGCGCGCGCCGGTCGCGATCCTGCTCCAGCCGCACCCGGCACAGGGTACGATGAACCACCCGATCGTCATCGCCATGTACAACAGCTTCGTGAAGCGCGGCTTTGCGACGCTGCGTTTCAACTTCCGCGGCGTCGGACGCTCGCAGGGCGTGTTCGACAATGGCATCGGCGAGCTTTCGGACGCGGCGTCGGCACTCGACTGGATGCAGCAGTTCAACGCCGAAGCCCATACCACCTGGGTCGGCGGTTTTTCGTTCGGCGCCTGGATCGGCATGCAGCTTTTGATGCGCCGTCCAGAGATCAAGGGCTTCATCAGCATCGCGCCGCCGGCGAACATGTACGATTTCACCTTCCTCGCGCCCTGCCCGTCGAGCGGGATCATCGTCGATGGCGAAATGGACGAAGTCGTGCCCGGCGCCAGCGTGCAGAAGCTCGTCGACAAGCTCAAGACCCAGCGCCACATCACCATCGACCACCAGACCATCCCCGGCGCCAATCATTTCTTCGAACATGAGATGGGCGATCTGATGGGGGTTGTGGACGGGTATCTCGATCGCCGGCTGGCCAACGGCGGCCGCTGACCGGCCGGGTGGCGTTGCCTTGAGCAAGATCGTCAACGGGTCGAGCCTGCAACCGCTGTCGGGCGGTGCGCCGAAACAGATCGTGCTGCTGCTGCACGGCTATGGCTCGAGCGGCGCCGATTTGATTTCGCTGGCACCGCACTGGCGACAGAACCTGCCCGACGCGCTGTTCCTCGCGCCGAATGCGCCGCAGCGGGCCGGCGCTGGCTATCAATGGTGGCCGCTGCACGCCTTCACGCCCTCGGCACTGGCGGCGGGCGCGGCGCAGGCGGCACCGGCAATCCATGCTTTTATCGATCGCAAACTCGGGCAATATGGGCTGAGCGATGCCGATCTAGCCATTATCGGCTTCAGCCAGGGGACGATGATGGCGCTGCACGTCGGACTGCGCCGGCAGGCGGCGCCGGCGGCGATTGTGGGCTATTCCGGGATGCTCGTCGGCGCGCACGAACTGGCACCCGCGGACATCGTCAAGCCGCCGGTGCTGCTGGTGCACGGCATCGCCGATCCGGTGGTACCGGTGGCGGCGCTGCATGCTGCGAGTGCGGAACTGCGCAAGCTGGGGGTGACGGTCGAAACCCATGCCAGTGCCGGGGTTGGTCATAGTGTCGATCCGACCGGGTTGCGGCTGGGAATGGAATTTGTTGGCAAGGGGTTCGCCGGGCGCTGATGATAACGCGCCTTTGCAGGGGCGTTGGCCCCATCGGCAAAATCCTGTCTAGCCGAACGGGTCCATGACCCGCTCATCCGGTACCGCAAACAAACCTGATTCCTCTGTAAAGCCGACGCCACGCCAGATTCGGATAGCGTAGCGATAGGCCTGGTCCCGGTCTTCGGTAGCGAACATATCGACGTCGTAGATGATGGTTTTCAGCCGCTCCCGCACCGCATCCTTGTCGAGTGGCTCCGGCATGGCAGCGATGTCGTTGATCGCGGAATTGACGGCCTTTTCGAGCGGCGCCAGCTCGTCGGGCTCATCGACACCGGTGTAATAGTCGTTGGGCTCGAACTTCTTTTCGGCGAGCAAGGCCGCCAGGGCAGGGCGAGGCGGTGGCGGTGTTTGCGACATGGATTCTCCACAGTTGGCAACAAGCAAAAGCAATACGATGAAGACACGCATTTTCGTTGTTCAGGCCATCCGGCCGCCGGTCATTGCTGCCGGCACGCCGGTTGTCTCGGGCCAGCTGATCGGTTTGCCCGCTGCGGTGCGAACGGCCAGCCAGGCGAAGGCCTCCGCCTCGAGCGCGTCGCCGTTCCAGCCGACGGCTTCGACCGGTTCGGTCGGCACTCCTGTCCGGTCTTCGATCATCGCCATCAGCGTGGCGTTGTGGCGGCCCCCGCCGGTGACGAGCAGGCGATCCAGTAGCGGGCTTCGCCCGTTGGCGAGGCGCGGGACATGGCCGAGGGCGAGGCGGATGGTTTCGGCGGTGAAAGCGGTGAGGGTCGCGGCACCATCGGCGAGCGACAGCCCGCGCGCCCCCTGGCCCGAGAAATCGGCGCGGTCGAGCGATTTGGGTGGGGCGAGGTCGAACCAGGGCAGGTCGAGCATCGCGGTCAGCACCGATTCATGCACGCTGCCCGACGCGGCGATGGCGCCGCCCTTGTCGTAGCGGCAGTCGCTGTGGGTCGCGATCCAGTCGTCGATCAGCGCATTCGCCGGGCCGGTATCGAAGCTGCCCCATTGGTCATCGGCGAACCAGGTAAGGTTGCCGACGCCGCCGAGGTTGAGCACGCCGAGCGGCCGGCCGATTCCTTCCGAGCGGGCGCGGTGATAACCCGGCGCCAGCGGCGCGCCCTGGCCGCCGGCGGCGACATCGGCAGAGCGGAAATCATAGGCGACCGGGATGCGGGTGGCGGCGCGAAGCAGCGCGCCGTCGCCGATCTGCCAGGTCCAGCGCCGATCTGGCCGGTGCGCGACGGTATGGCCGTGGAAGCCGATGATCTGCACGTCTTCGCGATCGGTGCCGGTCGCGGCGAGCAGGCGGTGGACGGCGATGGCGTGGAGGCCGGTCAGCTCGGCGGCAACCGCGTCGATCAGCGCGTCGGGGCCGGGGGCGTGCAGTTCGAGCGCATGCGCCGCGGCATCCTGCAGGCGGCGGACGAAATCGGGTTCATAGGGGATCGACAGGAAGCCGCGCGGAATGACGATACTCTCGCCATCGGTATCGATCAGCGCGGCGTCGATGCCATCCATCGAGGTGCCGGACATGAGGCCGATGGCGGTGGTGAGCTTGGTCATGGCGGGAGGATAGCGCCGCATTTCCCGGCTGTCATGCCAGCCTGCGCTGGCATGACAGCCGGGGACGTATCACCCCATGATGACAAGCCGGCTCCCGAGCGGCTATGGAGCCCCATGACTTTCCAATCAACCTTCCTCCAGGCGCTCGATGCGCGCGGCTTCATCCACCAGGTCACCGATGCGGCGGCGCTCGATACCGCGGCGTCGAAGGGCGTCGTCACCGCCTATGTCGGCTATGATTGCACGGCGCCGAGCCTGCATATCGGCAATCTCGTGTCGATCATGATGCTGCGCCACCTGCAACAGGCCGGGCACCGCCCGATCGTGCTGATGGGCGGCGGCACCACCAAGGTCGGCGATCCATCGGGCAAGGACGAGGGCCGGCAACTGCTCGACGACGCGCGGATTGCCGCCAACAAGGCGAGCATCAAGCGCATCTTCGAACGTTTCTTGTCGTTCGACGATGGGCCGACCGGTGCGATCATGACCGATAATGATGAATGGCTGTCGGGTCTCGCTTACATCCCGTTCCTGCGCGATATCGGCCGGCACTTCTCTGTCAACCGGATGCTGAGCTTCGATTCGGTCAAGCTGCGGCTCGATCGCGAACAGCCGCTGTCGTTCCTCGAATTCAACTACATGATCCTCCAGGCCTATGATTTCCTCGAACTGTCGCGCCGCCATGGTTGTGCGTTGCAGATGGGCGGCAGCGACCAATGGGGCAATATCGTCAACGGCACCGATCTTATCCGCCGCGTCGATAGCGGCGAAGCCTTCGGGCTGACGACGCCGCTGATCACCCGTGCCGATGGCGCCAAGATGGGCAAGACCGCGGCGGGCGCGGTGTGGTTGCACGAGGATTCGCTGCCCGGGTTCGATTACTGGCAGTTCTGGCGCAACACCCATGATGCCGATGTGGCGCGTTTCCTGAAGCTGTTCACCGACATGCCGCTCGCCGAGATCGACGCGGTGATGGCCGGCGACATCAACGCGGCGAAGGTGGTGCTGGCGACCGAGGCGACGGCGCTGTGCCGGGGCCGCGCGGCGGCGGAGGCAGCGGCGGCGACGGCGGCGGCGACCTTTGCCGGCGGGGCGGGCGAGGATCTGCCGAGCTTTGCCGTCGCCGGGCCGGTGACGATCGTCGATGCGCTGGTCGGGTTGAACTTTGCCGCATCGAAGGGCGAGGCGCGGCGGCTCGTTGCCGGCGGCGGCGCGCGGGTCGATGGCGCGGCCGTGGCGGACGAGGCGGTGCTGGTGGCGCCGGGGGCACGGATTTCGGCGGGCAAGAAGCGCCATGGGGTGATTGTCGGGTTGTAGGGCCTTTGCCTCTCCCCCCAAGGGAGAGGGAGTTAGTCCCCCGCCCCCCATTTGCGTTCGAACGCCCAAACGTCTTCAAACCCGATCAATCGGCAGAATTCGTTGAAATCGAAAAGCCCCTCCGGCTGCCCGACGCCATGGTCTTTCAAGCCGCGCAGCGCCTGCTCCATCGCAGCCGCCGCGGCGAGCGAGGTCAGCGACGGGTAAATCGCATAGGCGAAGCCGATCTCGGCGAGCACCGAGGTGTGCGGCACCGGCGACAGGCCGCCGTTCGACATGTTGGCCATCACCGGCACATCGAAACCGGCGCAGGCGCGGCGCATTTCTTCTTCGCTTTCCAGCGCTTCGGGGAAGACGACATCGGCGCCGGCCTTGGCATAGGCTTCGAGCCGCCGCATAGCGCCGTCGAAGCCTTCGCTCTGCCGGGCATCGGTGCGGGCGATGATGAGGAAGTTTTCCTTGTCCTCGCGGGCGTCGCTGGCGACCCTGATCTTGGCGACCATGTCCTCGACCGGGATCACCCGGCGGAACGGCGTGTGGCCGCATTTCTTGGGGAATTCCTGGTCCTCGATCTGGATGGCGGTGACGCCGGCAGCTTCATAGCCGCGCACGGTGTGGTGGACGTTGAGCAGCCCGCCATAGCCCGTGTCGCCATCGGCGATGACGGCGGCGGTGCTGGTCTGCACCAGCGTCGCCATGCGGTTGCGCATTTCGGTATAGGTGGCGATGCCGGCATCGGGGAGACCCCAGGCCGAGGCGGTAAGCCAATAGCCGGTGCCATAGACGAGATCGAAACCGACCTTGTTGGCGATGACCGCGGCGATCATGTCCTGGATGCCGGGCATGACGAAGAATTGTTTCGAGGCGAGTTTCTCGCGGAAGATCGGGTCGGCCATCGTCAGATCTCCACGGTCCGGCAGTCGTAATCGAACAGCCCCAGCGATTCCTCGTTGCGCAGTTTCGACAGCCCGAACATGTCGGTATCGGCACCCTGCATGCGATCGGCATTGGCGTTCGATTCGGCCTGGATGAAGCTGGCGCGGGCATGGCGGGCGGCTTGGTAGCGCTGCAACCCGGCTTCGGGCGTGTCGGTCATCGCCATGGCGCGGGCGAGCACGACAGCGTCCTCGATGGCGCAGGCGGCGCCCTGGCCGAGGAAGGGCGTCATCGCATGGGCGGCATCCCCCAGCAGTGCGACGCGGCCATCGACCACCCAGTACGGCAGCGCGGTGCGGGCGTTGATCGCCCAGCGGAAGTGCGGCACGGTCTCGGCGGCGGCGATCATCGCCTGTACCTCGTCGCACCAGCCGGCATAGGTGGCGGCGAGTTCGCCGGGTTGCGCCGGGATCGTCCAGCCTTCATCGGGCCAGGCGTCGCTGCGCGCGAAGAATACCAGGTTGAGCAGCCGCGAATGGCGCACCGGATAGCGGGTGATCATCCGCCCCGGCCCGACATGGACGCCGGGCCATTCGCCGAGCGGCGCGAGTTCGGGGGTCATCGGCACCACGGCGCGCCAGGCGACATGGCCGGTGAAATGCGCCGCCTGCGTCTCGAAACGCTGGCGGATGGCGGATTTGAGGCCATCGGCACCGATCAGCACATCGGCGTCGATGCGGCTGCCATCGGCGAGAATGGCGGTGGTGCCTTCGCTCGCCACGACTTGCGCATTGGCTTGCAACTGCACGCCGGCATCGCGCGCAACGCCGAGCAGGATCTGGTGGAGATCGGCGCGGTGGATATAGACGTAGGGAGCACCATATTTGGTCCGTGAATCGCCGCGTTCCATGGCGAACAGCGTGCGGCCGTCCTGCCAATGCTGGATGCGCTGGCGGGCGGGTTCGACCCCGGCGGCGGCAACGGCCTCCTGGCAGCCGATGAAATCGAGCCCGCGCATGGCGTTCGGCGACAGCGTCACCCCGGCGCCGATCTCGCCGAACGCCGGCGCTGCTTCGAGCAGTCGAACCGGAAAGCCGGCTTGCGCCAGCGCGGCGGCGGCGGTCATGCCGCCGATGCCGCCGCCGGCGATGAGGATGGCGGGTTTCACAGGCCGAGCACTCCGTGATTCATCAGGTTTTGCGGATCGAGCTGCGTTTTGATGGCGCCGAGCAGCGCGGATGCCGCCGGGTCGAGCCGCGCCCGATAGGGATAGGCGCGGCCGATCTGGAAATGCGCTGACCCATGCGCGTCCATCAGCGCGATGAGATCGGCCTTGAAGCGATCGATGAAGGCGCGGGCTTGCGGATTGGCCGGATAGGCGGGAAGGGTGGCGAGATGCTCCGGCCCCAGCAGCGAATCGTGGAGCGACGCGCGCGCATCGGGCCAGTAGAGGGCGATCTCGAACAGCAAGGCGCCGCTGCCGACACTGGAGAACATCTTGCCGGTCCAGACGCCGAGCCGATCCATTTCGGCGCGGTTGGCCGCGATGAAGGCATCGTAAGCGGCATCGAAAGCCAGCGCCTGCCCATGCGGGAAAATGCCGTGCACCGGCACCCAGCGCTCGCCCTTTGGCCCGAGGATATTGTGCAGCGGCGCGAATGGCATGGCGCGGACGAAGGCCGGCACGCTGTTGGCGATCTCGACGCCGTGCGGGGCGATGATCTGCCGCAGCCGGGCGGCCTTGGCTGCGGCTTCGGCGGCGCTGCTGCCCTCGACGATATAATGGACGGTATAGGCGGCGACGCGCAGCTCGCGCTCGCCGGCGAGCGCCATCTTCGCCAACTGCCGCACCCCGGCGCCGAGCGACGGCGCGACGCGCAATACCCCGCGCGCGATGGCGAGGCGGGCGGCGAGCCCGGTCTGGCGCTCGATCTGGCCCTGCGACAGCGCCTGGTCGAAGCTGAAATGCGTGTCGTCGAGCTCCTCGCGCACCGCGGCGCTGATCGCGGCGTGATAGGCGGCGAAATCGGCAAAGGCGAAGGACAAAGCCTCGAACGCCGGGGCAATGGCGATGAGCGGCAGGGTGATGGCCACCTTAATGCCCAGCGCGCCGCAATCGCCGGTAAAAAGCCCGGTCATGTCGGGGCCGCAGAAACGCGTTGCCGGGGAGGCGGCAGTATTCATCAGGCTGCCATCGGCGAGCACGACCTCGATGCCGGACACGGATTGCGCCGAAATGCCGTGGCGGCCGCTGCCATGGCTGATCGTGTTCTGGCTGATGCTGCCGCCCACCGTCGCCGCCAGCCCGGAGAAGGGACCCCAGAAGCGGGTGCGCAGGCCGTGCGCGGCGAGCGCATCCTTCAGCCCCGCCCAGGTCACCCCGGCGCCGACGCGGACGCTGGCGTTGGCGGTGTCGATCTCGATTGTCTCGAGCCCCGCCATGTCGAACAGCACATGCGGCCCGGCATGGAGATAGCCATCGGTATAGGACGCGCCTCCGCCGCGTGGCACCATCGCGACACCGGCGGCAGCGCAGAGCCGGACGGCGGCCTGCACGCCCGCCGCATCGCGTGGGCGGACGATGGCGATCGGGTCGGCGCCGTGCGCGAAAATATCTTGGCCGAACGAAGCGCGCTTGCCGGGGTCGACCGTTACCGCCGGCCCCAGCGCCGCGACCAGATCGGCGACCAATGTTGCCTGCTTGTCGATGGTTTGGCTGCGCATCGTGTCACTAGGCGCATCGGCGCCGGCGCCGCCAGCCCTGCGGGCGCCAAATGGCCGCAATGTGGATAATTGCGCGCCGCCGCCGCGCTGCTATGAAACGGGCAGGGGGGCCGACCAGCATGACCATCGCCGACAGTTTCACCTTGCCATCGGGGCAACAATTCCAGAACCGCATCGCCAAGGCGGCGATGACCGAAGGGCTCGCCGATCGCGACGGGCTGCCCAATGACGGCCATGTCCGGCTCTATCGGCGCTGGGCGGCGGGGCGGCTCGGCCTGTCGATCACCGGCAATGTCCAGATCGACCGGCTGCACCTCGAACGCCCCGGCAATGTAATCGTCGATGCGCCGCAGGGTCCCGAGGCCAAGGCGGCCTGGGCGCGCTGGGCGGCAGCGGCGACCGAGAATGGCACGCGCGCCTGGGTGCAGCTCAGCCACGCTGGCCGCCAGACGCAAAAGCCGGTCAACCCGGCACCCAAGGCGCCTTCGGCGGTACCGCTCGGCCTGCCCGGCGGCATGTTCGGCATGCCGGTACCGCTTACCGAAGCGGAGATTCTCGATCTTATCGCGCGCTTCGCCAATGCCGCGGTGGTGGCGCGCGAGGCCGGCTTCAACGGCGTGCAGATCCATGCCGCGCATGGCTATCTGCTGTCGCAGTTCCTGTCGCCGCTCGCCAACCGCCGCACCGATGCCTGGGGCGGCAGCCTGGAGAACCGCGCGCGCTTCCTCGTCGAAGCGATCAAGGCGGTGCGCGCCGCGGTCGGCAGCGATTTCGGGGTCGGGGTAAAGCTCAACAGCGCCGATTTCCAGAAGGGCGGCTTTGCCTTTGAAGATTGCATCGGCGTCGCGGCCATGCTCGCCGACCTGGGGGTCGATCTGCTCGAATTGTCGGGTGGCAGCTATGAACAGCCGGCGATGATGGATTTCGCCGGCATGGAACCCCCCGAAATCCCCAAACAGGCCTCGACCGCGGCGCGCGAAGCCTATTTCGTCGATCTCGCCAAGGCGCTGATGGCCGGGCGCACGCCGCCGTTGCTGGTCACCGGCGGCTTTCGCTCGCGGCGCGCCATGGAAAGCGCCATCGCCGACGGCATTGCCATGGTCGGCATCGCCCGGCCGCTGTGCGCGACGCCCGATGCGGTTGCCGATCTGCTCGACGGGCACAGCGATGAACTGCCGCGCCCCGAGCAATCGCTGCGCATCGGGCCGGGCTGGCTGGGGCCGAACTCGCCCTTCAAGCTGGTCCGCACGATGAACGGTTTTTCGGCGCAATCCTGGTATTACGCGCAATTGCGCCACATCGCCGCCGGGCGGCCGCCGGTGCCGGGGTTGAACCCGCTTTCGGCATTTTTGTCGGAGGAACGCGAAGCGAAGGCGCGGCGGTAGGGGGCTTTTCTCCCTCCCCGTCGGGAGGAGGGCGTTGGTGGGCTGACGCGATAGACACGCCGCATCATTTCCGCCAAGTCCTCCCCATGCGGCGCCTGTTTTCCGTTCCCCTGATTTCCCTCGCTTTTCTTGGGCTTTATGGCTTGGCGGAAGCGGTTCAGGATGTGCGGCTGGTGCGCTACCGCGTCGCGATTCCGGGGCTCGTGGCGCCGTTGCGCGTCGTGCAATTGTCCGACAGCCATGCCAATTGGATCAACATGCCGCCGGTGCGCTTGCGGCGGATCGTGGCGGCGATCAACGCGCGCCACCCCGATCTCGTGGTGCTGACCGGCGATTACACGTCGGGGCTGGCGGTCACCTGGCCCGACATGTGGCTATCGACGGCGCTGGCACCGTTCGGCCTGATCAGCGCGCCGCTGGGGGTTGTCGCGGTGCCGGGCAATCATGATGACCCCTATTGGACGCGGATCATGATGGCGAAGGGGCCGGTGACATTGTTCGCCGGCACGACGGTCGATGTCGGGCCGCTGGTCATCGCCGGCGCCGAATCGATCGCGACGCCGCCCGATCCGCTCGGCAATCTGGCGCGCGCCATTGCACGCGTGCCGCAGGGCAAGCCGGTGATCGCGCTGGCGCATGAACCTTATGCCTTTGCCACCCTGCCGGCGCGCGCGGCGCTGCTTGTTGCCGGGCACACCCATGGCGGGCAGATCCGGCTGCCGCTGCTGGGCGCGCGCCGCACCGATGGTTTTTTCGACAGCCATTTGCGCGGGGTGTATCGCGAGCATGGCCAGGTGATGATCGTGTCATCGGGCGCCGGCACGTCGATGCTGCCGCTGCGTATCGGCGTGCCGCCCGAAATCGTCGAGATCGAACTTGTGCCGGCTATCCAGCCGGCGGCGGCACCGGCACCGGCGTCGGCGGCGAAAACCCGGCTGCCAGCCAGCCGGCGCTGATCATCTTGCCGATCTCGGTGCCATCATGGCCGGGCACCAGCGTCAGTTCCGGATTGGCCAGCGCCAGCCGTTGCAGCGCCTGCAACTGCACCAATACCGTCGGCCGGTCTTCCTTTGCCATATAATCGGCGACCAGCCGCGACCGCGCGCGCAAGGCGCCAATATTGCCGGCAAGCGAGGCGGTATCGCCCATGAAGATGTATTCATGGCCATCGCCGCGGCGGACATAGACCATCTGCGATCCCGGCGTGTGCCCCGCGGCGCGGATCAGTACGACGCCGGGGGCGATCGCCTGCAACCGGGTATAGCGCAGCGGCCGCACCGCGCCGCGCCGGGCGGCGGGCAGAAATGCCGCCTGTTCGGGCAGCAGCAGCGCCCGCGGCGCGATGCTGGCCAATGCCGGGCTGGCCGCCAGGCCGCCGATGTGATCGCCATGTTCATGGGTGACGACAATCGTGTCGGAGGTCTTCAGCGCGGCCTGCAGGCGCGCCCAAGCCGGGCGTTCGTAGATGCTGGCGCCCGTCGCCCGCGCCGATTTCTCGTCATGGCCGGTATCGATGATCACCGAGCGGTCGGGCCAGACGAGCCGATAGCTGGTGCGGATGAGATCGACCGGCGCCCAATCGGCGCCCGCCTGCATGGCGATGCGCGGCACCTGCTGGAACGACAGCACCTCGACTTCGATGCGGTCGGGCACCGCGCCGGGCATCTTGTCGGCCTCCGCGCGGATCGCGGCGAGATCGAGCGGGAAGCGCCCGGCCGCCATGCGATTGTCGTAGAACAGCCAATAGACCGCCGTCGCCGCCAGCAGAACGAGCAGGATGCCGAGCGCCGCCAGCCCGCGCCAGACCGTGCGCGCCGTCACTCGGCGGGCAGGAAATCGGGCACCGAAAGATAGCGTTCGCCGGTGTCGTAGTTGAAGCCGAGGATCCGGCTGCCGGGCGGCAGTTCGGGCAGTTTCTGGGCAATGGCCTGGAGCGTGGCGCCCGACGAAATGCCGACGAGCAGGCCTTCCTCCGTGGCCGAGCGCAGCGCCATCGCCTTGGCGGCGGCGGGATCGACCTGGATGACGCCATCGAGGCATTGCGTGTGGAGGTTGGCCGGGATGAAGCCGGCGCCGATGCCCTGGATCGGGTGGGGGGCCGGCTGGCCGCCCGAGATGACCGGCGATGTCGTCGGTTCGACGGCATAGACTTTCAGCGCCGGCCAGACCGCCTTCAACCCTTCGGCCAGCCCGGTGATATGACCGCCGGTGCCGACCCCGGTGATCAGCGCGTCGATCGGCGTGTCGGCGAAATCAGCGATGATTTCCTGCGCCGTGGTGCGGACATGGATAGCGATGTTGGCGGGATTTTCGAACTGGCCGGGCATCCAGGCGCCGGGGGTTTCGGCGACGATCTCGCTGGCGTGCTGGATGGCGCCCTTCATGCCCTTTTCGCGCGGGGTCAGCGCGAAGCTGGCGCCATAGGCGAGCATCAGCCGGCGGCGTTCGAGCGACATCGATTCGGGCATGACAAGGATCAGCTTGTAGCCCTTGACCGCGGCGACCATGGCGAGGCCGATGCCGGTGTTGCCGCTGGTCGGCTCGACGATCGTGCCGCCGGGCAGCAGCGTGCCATCGGCTTCGGCGGCCTCGATCATGGCGAGCGCGATACGATCCTTGATCGAGCCGCCGGGGTTGGCGCGTTCGGACTTGATCCAGACTTCGGCATCGGGGAACAGCTTCGACACGCGGATATGTGGCGTGTTGCCGATGGTGGCGAGGACGTTGGCAGCCTTCATGGCGGAAACTCCGTGGGGGATGGCCCTCTATACGGTGACCGGGCGCGGTGCGTCACCCGGCAAATCATCATCTCCGGGATCGCGGAATTCATCGGCGCGGCGCAATTCGGGGAATCGCCATGCCCAGATGGCGGTGACCGCGACGGCGCCGACCCCGCCAACGACCACGGCTTCGACAGGGCCGATCCAGGCGGCGGACAGCCCGCTTTCGAACTCGCCCAGTTCGTTGGAGGCGGTGACGAAGGTCATCGATACCGACGATACCCGGCCGCGCATCGCATCCGGGGTATGCAACTGGATCAGCGACGACCGGATGTAGACCGAGATCATGTCGGCTGCGCCTAGCACGGCGAGCGCTGTGAGCGACAGATACAGATTGGTCGACAGGCCGAAGACGATCGTGGCGATCCCGAAAATGCCGACACAGGCGAACATGATCGGGCCGACCCGGTGCGCAATCGGCCGGAACGCCAGCGCGACGGCGGTGAGTGCCGCCCCGGCCGAGGCGGCGGCGCGCAATGGCCCCAGCCCCTCGACCCCGACATGCAGGATATCGCGGGCATAGACCGGCAGCATCGCGGTGGCGCCACCGAGCAGCACGGCGAACAGATCGAGGCTGATCGCGCCGAGAACGATGCGGTTGTGGCGGACATAGCCGAGCCCTTCGACAAGGCTGCGCCACGGCGTCATCGGCGATGGCGCCGGGCGCGGCACCGGGCGGATGCGGAACAGCCCGGCGAGCGCGCCGAAGAACAGCAGCGCCGCCAGCAGATAGGGGCTGGCCGGATCAGCGGCATAAAGAAAGGCGCCAAGCGGCGGCCCGATGACAGCGCCCGATTGCCAGCTGATCGCGCTCAGCGCGATGGCGGCGGGCAGGATCTCGCGCGGCACCAGATTGGGTGCCAGCGCCGACAGCGACGGCCCGGCAAAGGCGCGGCCGATACCCATGAAGAAGGCGACGAGGAACAGCGCCGGCAGCGTCACCTGGTGGCGCAGCGACAGCCATCCGAGCAGCGCGGCGCACCCGAATTGCAGGGCGATGGCGGCCCGGGCGATATGGCGACGGTCGACCCTGTCGGCGATGACGCCAACGACGAGGGTGAGCGCAAACATCGGCAGGAATTGCACCAGCCCGATCATGCCGAGCAGGAAGGCAGCATCGCGCTGGCCAAGGGTCTGGCGGGCAATATCATAGACTTGCCAGCCGATGACGATGACCAGCATCTGCCCGGCGATTGTCGTCAGGAAACGCGACAGCCAATAGGCGCGGTAATCCGGGTAGCGCAAAGGGGCAGGCAGGGTGAACACCCGCGCGGTCTTAGGGAGGCCCAGCGGCGGCCGCAATGGCCGTGATGGGCATGAAGGTTACTGAATTATTACCATTCTTGTTAACTTCCAAGTAGGAAATTCGTTCACTTCATGCTATAGTGTCTCCATAGGATGCGTTTTGCCGGAGAAGCAGGCTCGCATCGGGGAGGTTTTATGGTCAGCGTTCGCGGTGCCTGCGGCTATCTGCTCGGTCTGTGTTTCTGTGCGGCGGCTCTCATCCTGTCGGGTATTGCCTGGTTCGGGCTGGAAGCGGCCTTCGGCTGGCAATGGGCGCTCGTCGGCGTTGCGCTCGGCGCGCTGGTCTCGGTCAACGTGCCGCTGCTCGTCGGCCTCTACCTTTACGCCAGTCATCAGTTCGGCTGGCCAATGGCTGATTCTGTGGCCTTTGCCCTCCCGGCGCTGTTCCTGCTGACGCCGGGCACCGTCCGCACAAGTTTCGGCTTTCTGGTCCGCATCGGCCAGCCGCGCTACTGAAAATTTCACCGCTGGGCTCGAAAAACACCCCGGTTCGCGCCGGGGTGTTTTCATACAGGCTCAGCCGGGCAGAACTTCGACAAAACTGTCGAGGACGCGCTTGGCGCCGGCATGTTCGAAATCGATCTCCAGCTTGTTGCCGTCGACAGCGGTAATCACGCCCTTGCCGAACTTGCTGTGAAACACCTGTGATCCGACCGCGACGTCGCTGCGGCCCTTGAGCCCGACCGATACCGCGCTTGCCCGCACATCGAGCGTGCGCGGTGTCGCCAGCGGCCGGCCGCGCCCGCCCATCGGGGCGTCGCCAAAGCCGCCCTGAGTCGCCGCCCGTGCCCAGCCCGGGCCGCGCCCGGTGCCGCGCGACACATCGCCGAACGGGTCACCGCCCGCCAGCGCGGCGCGCCACAGGCTCGGCCCCCCGCTCATCGTGCTCGTCACATCGACGCTGGCAGCGGGCAATTCGGCGATGAAACGCGACGGGATCGATGCCGTCCATTGGCCATAGACCTGCCGGTTGGCGGCATGGATGATCGTCGCGCTGCGCCTGGCGCGCGTGACGCCGACATAGGCGAGGCGGCGTTCCTCCTCCAGGGCCTTGCCGCCGCCTTCGTCGAGCGCGCGCTGGCTGGGGAAAACGCCTTCTTCCCAGCCGACGAGGAAGACATGATCGAATTCCAGCCCCTTGGCGGCGTGCAGCGTCATCACCGCCAGCTTTTCGGCAGTGTCCGACGCGTCATTGTCCATGACGAGGCTGACATGTTCGAGGAAACTGGTCAGCGAGGGGTAATCCTCCATCGCGCGAGTCAGTTCGATGAGGTTTTCAAGGCGGCCATCGGCTTCGACCGATTTGTCGGCCTGGAGCATGGCGACATAGCCCGATTCCTCGAGGATGATGCGCGCCAGTTCGGCGTGCGGCAGGTCGGCGGCCTGTTCGCGCCAGCGGCCGATATCGACGAGCAGTGCCTTCAACGACCGCCGCGACGCCGGGGTCAGGTCATCGGTTTCCACGATCGCGGCAGCGGCCTGCGGCAAGGGCCGGTCCATGGCGCGAGCCAGCGCGTGCAGCCGCTGCATCGCCTTGTCGCCGAAACCGCGCTTGGGGGTGTTGACGATGCGTTCGAAGGCGAGCGCATCATTGGGCGAGGTGACGATGCGCAGATAGGCGAGCGCATCGCGGATTTCGGCGCGTTCGTAGAAGCGGAAACCCCCGACGATCTTGTAGGGCAGGCCGATGGCAACGAACCGGTCTTCGAAGGCGCGGGTCTGGAACTGGGCCCGCACCAGGATCGCCATGTCGTTGAGCGACGCGCCGTCGCGCGACAATTGTTCGGCCTTGTCGCCGACCAGCCGGGCTTCCTCCGGCCCGTCCCAGACTCCGATGACCTTGACCAGTTCACCGGCCGCGCTGTTGTGGCCAGCGGTGAACAGCGCCTTGCCGATGCGGCCCTTGTTATGGGCAATGAGGCCATTGGCGGCGGCGAGGATCTGCGCCGTCGAGCGGTAATTCTGTTCGAGCTTGATGACCGTCGCGCCGGGGAAGTCCTTCTCGAACTTCAGGATATTGGCGACCTCGGCACCGCGCCAGCTGTAGATCGACTGGTCATCGTCCCCCACGCAGGCGATGTTGCAGCGCGGCGTCGCCAGCAGGGTCAGCCAGCGATATTGCGCCAGGTTGGTGTCCTGATATTCGTCGACCATGATGTATTTGAAGCGCTGTCGCCAATCGGCCAGCACATCGGGATGGCGGTCGAAGATCGTCAGCATGTGGAGCAGCAGATCGCCGAAATCGGCAGCGTTGAGCGCCGCTAGCCGCTGCTGGTAACGCGCATAAAGCGCCGCGCCGCCGCTGCCGACTTCGCCGAAGCTCAAGGATTCGCCCGGCGGCACTGCATCGGGCAGTTCGCCGCGGTTTTTCCAGCGGTCGATCATGCCCGCCAGCTGTTTCGCCGGCCAGCGCTTTTCATCGAGGCCGGCCTCGGCGATGACCTGTTTCAACAGCCGCAACTGGTCATCGGTATCGAGGATGGTGAAATTCTGCTCGAGCCCGACGAGCCCGGCGTGGCGGCGCAGCATCTTGGCGGCAATGGCGTGGAAGGTGCCCAGCCACGGCAGCCCTTCGGCCATTTCGCCGATCAGCCCGCCCATGCGGTGGCGCATCTCGCGCGCCGCCTTGTTGGTGAAGGTGACCGCGAGCACTTCGGATGGCCAGGCCAGCCGCGACGCGAGGATATGCGCCAGCCGCGCGGTCAGCGCGCGCGTCTTGCCGGTGCCGGCGCCGGCAAGGATCAGCACAGGCCCTTCGGTGGTGAGCACGGCCTGTCGCTGCGGCGGGTTGAGCCCATCGAGCCAGGGCGGAGGGGCGGAGAGCGAAGCCATGCGCGAACACTTAGGGAACAAGTCAGCCCTTGGGAAGCGCCTGATGTGCCGCGAGCTGCCGGAATACCGATAGCCGGTCTGCGATCTGCCAATGGCCGGTAACCCTTCCGGCTTTCGTGAAATAAAAGGTGCTGCCGGTCATTGTAATGGCTCGGCCGGTGGCGGCAAAGCCCGGAATGTCGCCAAGGTGCGTTGCCGTCCAATGCCAGGCGATGGCGACGGTATCGCCGTCCACTGCGCGATGCCGCACATAGAAGCGCTGGTCGGGAAAGGGCGCGCGCGATTCGCGCACCCGGGCGACATAGGCGTCGGGATTGAGCGTCATGCCGTCCCAGGCGTCGCCCGGATCATGGTGGATGACATAGGACGGCGCCAGCACGGCGCGCGCCGCATCGGCATCGCCGATCGACCAGACCGGGCCGAGCAGGATATCGACGGCAGCTTCGGGGGTCATGGCGTGTCTCCGTGCCGGGAACCTTGCGCCGGCTTTGCCGGGATCCTTGCGCCGGCTTTGCCAAGGATCTTGCGCCGGCTTTGCCGGCATGGCAACGGCGCCGCCATGCTGACCAACCCTGCCGCCCCGACCATACGCCCGGCGACGCCCGCCGACCTGCCGGCGCTGCACGCGCTGGTCGAGCGCTGCTATCGCGGCAGTGACAACCAGGGCTGGACGCACGAGGGCGCGCTGTTCGACGGACCGCGCAGCGATCTCGCCAGCCTGGCGGCGGTGCTGGCCGAACCGGGGCAGGCGATCCTGGTAGCCGATGCCGGGCAGGGGCCCGTCGCGTCGGTGCAGATCGGCGACATCGGCAATGCCACCGGCTATCTCGGGCTGTTGTGCGTCGATCCGGCGTTGCAGGCCGGCGGCCTGGCCAGGCGCATGATCGCGGCGGCCGAAGCGCTGGCGGCCAGCCGCTTTGCCGCGACCCTGATGGAGATGACCGTCATCAACCATCGCCCCGAACTGATCGCCTATTATCAGCGCCGCGGCTATGCGTTGACCGGCGAGGTGCGCCACCTGCCGCCGGGGCTTGGCCAGTTGCGCGGCGATATCAGCCTGTTGGTCATGGCCAGGGCGCTATCGCCAGCCGCTTGACGCCGCCCTGCCGGCGCCCCTTAACGCCGCCCCGCCGGCGCCGTTTACCCCTTTGCCGCTCATGGAGCGTCCGGGGAAACGCGCATGTCCATTATGTTCCGCCCGCCGACGGTTTCGACACGACCGATCGGATGGGCCCAGGTTTTCGGCTTTCGCTAGGGTGGCGAGGCGTTTTTCGCGCGGGTGCGCGCCGCGCAACTGGCATCGCTCAACCGCTTCGTGCCGTTCAACGTGGCGCTGATGACGGTCAATGTCGTCGCCCTGCTCTACACGTTGCGCGCGATTGCCGATTTTGGCTTCCTGATGCGCTGGGGCGCGGTGATGGGCGGGCTGGCGCTGTTGTGGAGCGCGCGCTTCCTCGCTGTGCGGCGGCGCGGCCCGGCCGAATCCGTGCCGGCGCGGCAATTTTGGGCGATCATCACCACCGAAGTCATCGGCTTCGGCCTCTGCTGGGCGGTGATGGTGCTGCACTTGATGCCCCAGGCCAATAGCGAGGCGCAGGCACTGTTGATGCTGATGTCGTTGACGGCGATGGGCGCGGCCGGCCTGTCGGCGGTCGTCATGCCGGTGTGCGGCATCGGCATGGTGGCGTCGATCGGCGTGGCGACGCTGGACAGCGTGCCGGGCGGGTCGATCCTGTCGGCGCCGATGATCGCGCTGGCCTTCATCACCTTCGCGCTGGTGATCGCGCGCGGCATCCTGGTGTCTTCCCGGGCGCTGATGGTGCGGAAGCGCAGCGAGGACGGCCTTGCCGAACGCAACGAGATGGTGCGGCTGCTGCTTTCAGAATTCGAATCGAACGGCTCGGACTGGCTGATCGAGGTCGATGTCGATGGTCGGCTGACGCATGTGTCGCCGCGGCTCGCCGAAGTTGCGGCGCGGCCAAGCCACGATCTGCTTGGCCGCTCGCTGCTCGATCTGCTCGGCGATGAACGCCGTGGCAAGGGCCGGTCCTCGGTCAAGGCGCTGACCGGCGCGTTCACGGCGCGGCGCGGCTTTCGCGACATCACCATCCCGCTCGATGTGCGCGGCGAAACCCGCTGGTGGGCGCTGTCGGGGACGCCGAAAACCGATGCGCTGGGCGATTTTGCCGGCTATCGCGGCGTCGGCCGCGATGTCACCGAAGCGCGGCGCAGCCATGACCGGATCATCGAGCTGGCGCGCTACGATCCGCTCACCGGGCTCGCCAACCGGGCGCTGTTCCGCGAAACGCTGGGTGAAAACCTGGCGCGGTCGGCGCGCACCGGGCGCGGCTGCGGGCTGTTGTTCATCGATCTCGATCATTTCAAGCTGGTCAACGACACGCTCGGCCATGCTGCCGGCGACCGGTTGCTGCGCGAGGCGGCGCAGCGCATGCAGGCCGCGGTCGGCGGCCATGCCACGCTGGCGCGGCTGGGCGGCGATGAATTCGCCGTGCTGCTGCCCGATGCCTCGCAGCGCCGGGTGGAGGGGGTGGCCACCGCAATCATCGCGGCTATGGCGCAACCCTTTGCCATCGATGGCCAGCCGGCGCGGATTGGTGCCAGCATCGGCTATGCGCTTGGCCCCGAAGATGGTGCCAGCCTCGACAAGCTGCTGAAATCGGCCGACCTCGCGCTCTACGAAGCCAAGAGCCATGGCCGCGGCACCGCTTGCCGCTATGTGCCCGAACTGCGCGCGCGCGCCGAAGAACGTCGCACCCTCGAAGCCGATCTCGCCCTGGCGCTCGAGCACGGCGAACTGGCGCTGGCGTTCCAGCCGGTCGTCGATGCCGCCGACGAACGCATCACCGGCTTTGAAGCGCTGCTGCGCTGGAACCACCCGCGGCTCGGTGCCATTCCGCCGGTGCGCTTCATCCCGGTGGCCGAAGATACCAGGATGATCGTGCCGATCGGCCATTGGGTGATCGCCAATGCCTGTGCCTGGGCGGCGTGCTGGCCGGCGCATGTACGGATCGCGGTCAATCTGTCGCCGGCCCAGATCGGCGATCCCGAGCTGATCGGCGTCGTCGAACGCGCGCTGGCGCATAATCGCCTCGATCCGGCACGGCTGGAGCTGGAGATCACCGAAAGCCTGTTCCTCGATGAAAAGGCCGCGACGATCGAAACGCTGGCGGCGCTGCGCGCGCTCGGCGTCCGCTTCGCGCTCGATGATTTCGGTACCGGCTATTCGTCGCTCGGCTATCTCCACAAGGCGGCGTTCAGCCGGATCAAGATCGACCGCAGCTTCGTTTCGCGCGCCGCCGAGGCCAATGGCGAGGCGAGCGCGATCATCCAGGCGATCGTCAACCTCGCGCACTCGCTCGACATGACGACGACGGCGGAAGGCACCGAGACCCGTGCCGAGTTCGAACTGTGCCGCGATCTGGGTTGCGAGCAGATGCAGGGCTATTTCTTCGGGCGGCCGATGCCCCCCGAAGAAGCCACGGCGCTGGTCGTCAAGACGCGGCAGCGGGCGGCTGCGTGAGATGCCCGCCGCTGGCGTTCACGCCAGCCTGGTCAGCGCGCGTTCGACTTCGGTCCACAGCGCCGCCAGCGCCCGGGATGCCGGCGCGCTGGCCGATTTGGCCAGCACCGGCAGGCGCGTCGCGGCCATTGCCTCGATGGCAGCGGCATAGGGAATGCACAAGCGTTCGGGATGCGCGGCGATGGTGTCGCGGTGCAAGGCCTTCCGTCGGTCGACCATGGTGAACACCGGCAGGATGGCAGGGGCGCTGCCGCGGTGGTGCTTGGCGAGATGGTCGAGCAATTGCGCATAGGCGCGTTCCGACAGCGGCGATGGCAGCATCGGCACGACGAGCAGGTCGACGGCGCGAAAAATCTGGTCGGCGAGTTCGGTCAGCCCCGGCGGGCAATCGAGGATGACGCGGTCATACTCCTTCTCGATCGATCGGATCAGCTTTTTCAGCCGCTTCGCTTTTTCGTCCTCGACAAGCTGTTTTTCGAGATGGCGCAATGATTTGTCGGCGGCGAGCACATCGAGCGCGGCAAAATCCGACGCCTGGACCAGCGGCGCCAGTTCGCCTTCGGCAATACCCTTGCGGGCGCTGCGATCACCCAGCGCGGCAAGGCGCAGCGTGTAGGTAGCGGCGCCCTGGGTATCGAGATCCCAAAGCAGGGTGCGCCGCGCCGACAATGTGGCGGCCGCATGGGCGAGGTTGACAGCAAGGGCAGTCTTGCCGACCCCGCCTTTGACGCTGAACACCGCCAGGCTCCGCATCGGTCAGGCCGAAAGCGCGTGGCGCAGGCGATCGCGGATGCCGCGCAGCCGCATGAGGTCGATGCCTTCCGGTACCGTGGCGGCCAGAATCGGTGCGGCTTCGTTGCCGGCCGGATCGGCAGCGGGGCTGCCGGGCTTGCGGGGGGCGGCTTCGGCGGCGCCGGCCATCAGCAGCTTGGCACCGCGGATGGTCAGCCCCTGATCATGCAGCATCGAGCGGATGGTTTCGAGCAGCGCCATATCGGCCGGACGATAGTAACGCCGGTTGCCACCGCGCTTGAGCGGCTGCAACTCGGGAAAGCGGGTTTCCCAGAACCGCAGCACATGCTGGGGCACGCCAATGGTTTCGGCCGCTTCGCTGATGGTGCGAAAGGCGCGATCGGATTTTTCGGCGGCACCCGTCATGATCGGGTGGTCATGATTTGGCGTTGATGGCTTCGCGCAGCAGCTGGCTCGGCCGGAAGGTCAACACGGTACGCGGCTCGATCGGCACTTCGACCCCGGTCTTGGGGTTGCGGCCGATGCGCAGGCCCTTCTTGCGCAGCATGAAGCTGCCGAAGGACGAAATCTTGACATTGTCCCCGGCGAGCAGCGCGTCGCTGATGCGATCAAGCACGGCTTCGACCAGCGCGGCCGATTCGGTGCGCGACAGGCCGATTTCATTGTGCACGGCGTCCGACAATTCGGCACGGGTCAAGCTGCCGGCGGCAGTTGCGGTAGGCGTGGTTGGCATGATTTCGTTCCCCCGAACCTGGGACAGGCATTCGTTTGTCTAGCGTGTTATTAGTATTTCTTCAACGCTATTGTTACCAACGAACCGCAGCGGCCCCCCAGGTAAAACCACCACCCATTGCTTCCAATAACAGCAAATCGCCGCTCTTGATACGGCCATCGCGCACCGCGGTATCGAGCGCCAGCGGCACCGAGGCGGCCGAGGTGTTGGCGTGCGACTGCACCGTGACGACGACCCGGTCGAGCGGCAGGTTGAGCTTTCGCGCCGTACCTTCGAGAATGCGCAGATTGGCCTGATGCGGGATCACCCAGGCGACATCATCGGCGGTAATGCCGGCGGCGGCGAGCGTTTCGGTCATCACGCTGGCAAGGTTGGTGACGGCATGGCGAAACACTTCGCGGCCCTTCATGCGTAACTTGCCGGTGGTGCCGGTCGATCCGGGGCCACCATCGACGTACAGCAGATCATTGTAGCGGCCATCGCTGTGCAGGCGGTGGGCAAGGATGCCATGATCGGCAGCAGTGCCGGCACCGTGTTCGGCGCGCAGCACCACGGCGCCGGCACCATCGCCGAACAGCACGCAGGTGGTGCGATCGTCCCAATCGAGCAGGCGCGAAAAGGTTTCGGCGCCGATGACCAGCGCGGTGCGATGCGCGCCCGAGGTCAGCAGCGCATCGGCCACCGAGAGCGCATAAAGAAAGCCCGAACAGACCGCGGCAAGATCGAAGGCGACACCCTTGGTCATGCCCAGCTTATGCTGGATGACGGTGGCGCATGACGGAAACGTCTGGTCCGGGGTTGCGGTGGCGACGATGATGAGATCGATATCATCCGGCACCAGCCCGGCAGCATCGAGCGCGCGGCGGGCAGCGGCGGTGCCGAGATCGGACGTGAATTCACCCTCTGCCGCGATATGGCGCTGGCGGATGCCGGTGCGTTCGACGATCCATTCGTCGCTGGTATCGACCGTGGCGGCAAGCTCGGCATTGGCGAGCACGCGGGCGGGCAGATAGCTGCCGGTACCGATGATGCGTGCCCTGATCATGCCGGCCTCATTTCGCCGCTTCGGTCGCCACATCGGGGCGATGCGCGCGGAAATTGGCGAGATCGTCGGCAATCCGGTCACCCACGCTACCGATGATCAGGTCATGCGCCACGCCAATGGCATTGGCGATGCCGCGGACATTGGCCGAGCCATGGCTTTTGACGACAAGGCCGTTCAGCCCCAGGAAGACCGCGCCGTTGTGCGCATTGGGATCGAGATGGGTGCGCAACGCCTGCAGGGCGCCGCGGGACAGGAAATAGCCGATCTGGGTCAACCAGGTCGAACGAAAGGCGTTGCGCAACAAGCCGGTAACCAGCTTGGCGGTGCCTTCGGCGGTCTTCAGCGCGATATTGCCCGAAAAACCATCGGTGACGATGACATCGACATCGCCCTGGCCGATCTTGTCCCCTTCGACAAAGCCTTCGAAACGCATCGGCAGCTTGGCCCCGCGCAACAGCATGGCGGCATCGCGCAACTCGTCGGTGCCCTTCAATTCTTCCTCGCCGATGTTGAGTAGCCCGACGCGCGGGGTTTCGAGCCCGAGCACGGTGCGCGCAAAAGCCGCCCCCATGACGGCGAACTGCACCAGGTTTTCGGCATCGCATTCGGTGTTGGCGCCCAGATCGAGCACCGCGACATCGTTCTTGAGGGTGGGCAGCAGCGCCGCGAGTGCCGGGCGATCGATGCCGGGCATGGTGCGCAGCGCGAACAACGCCATCGCCATCAGCGCACCGGTGTTGCCGGCGGACACGGCGGCATGGGCGTCGCCGTCCTTGACCGCCTGGATCGCCATGCCCATCGACGACGTGCGCGAACGGCGCAGCGCCTGGCTGGGCTTGTCGGTGCCAAGCACGACTTCATCGGTATGGACGACGACCGCTGTCGCGGCGAGGCGCGGGCAACGGGCGAATTCGGCACGGATGCGGGTTTCCGGGCCGTGCAGACGAAAGCGCAGCGCCGGATAGCGTTCGGAAGCGACTTCGGCGGCGGCCATGACATCGGGCAGGCCCGCATCGCCGCCCATCACGTCAAGCGCGACAACCGGGTTGCTGACGGTCCTGACGATCATGCTGTCGGTGCGAGCCCCCACTTGCCCCGGCTCGGTCGCAACCGGTTCAGGCCTGGATTTCGACGATTTCGCGACCGTTGTAGTGACCGCAGGCGCCGCACAAATTGTGCGGCAGCTTGAGTTCGCCACAGTTCGGGCATTCCTGGAACGCCGTGGGGACCAGGGCGTGGTGGCTGCGGCGCATGTTGCGCTTGGAAGGGCTGGTCTTGCGTTTGGGAACGGCCATGCGGCACCTGTCATCTTTGGCGTTGGGTCGGGCAACTCAGCGGCAGCTTCAGGTCGGGCAAACGACCTTCAACCGCCCCGGGTGTAACGCCCGAGTTGAGTGAAGGAGCGGCTATAGGGATTTTTCACCCGCGCGCAAGTGGAAAGGGGGCGGGACCGTCGCCACCGCACGACCAAAGGGCAGGGGAGACGAAGGGCGAAAGCGGTTGTATGGAGTGCAGGTGCTGACCCTCATCGACATCCGTAACATCGTCCTGATCGAAGCGTTGACGCTCGATTTCGCGGCTGGCCTTTCGGTGCTGACCGGCGAAACCGGCGCCGGCAAATCGATCCTGCTCGATGCGCTGGGGCTGGCGCTGGGCGGGCGCGGCGATGCGGCGCTGGTCCGCAATGGCGCCGAATCGGCCAAGGTGACCGCCGAATTCGATGTGCCGGCGGGGCATCCGGCGCGGTTGCTTCTCGCCGGCAACGATATCGACATCGATGGCAGCATCATCGTGCGCCGCCAGGTCAAGGCCGATGGCGGCAGCCGCGCCTATATCAACGACCAGCCGGTATCGGCGGCGCTGCTGCGCGAGCTTGGCGCGCTGCTCGTCGAAATCCATGGCCAGTCGGACGATCGCGGCCTGCTGGCGGCGCGCGGTCACCGGGCGTTGCTCGACAATTTTGCCGGGCTCTCGGGGCCGCTGGCGGCGGTGCGCAGCGCCTGGAGCGCACTGGCAGCGGCGCGCGCTGCCGAAGCCGAAGCGGCGGCGCGGCTCGAGGCCGATGCGCGCGATCGTGAATGGCTCGAACATGCCGTCCAGGAACTGGTGACGCTGGGCGCCGAACCCGGCGAGGAGGCCCGGCTCGCCGAGGCGCGCGCGGCGATGCAAAAGGGCGCGCGGCTGACCGATGATCTCTCGGCCGTCGATGCGCTGCTCGGCGGCCATGACGGCGGCTCGGCCAAGCTGGCGCAGGCGGCGCGGCGGCTCGACCGGATCGCGGTGGAGCATCCGCTGCTCGGCGAGGCGCTCGAATGCCTCGATCGCGCGCTCGTTGAAGCCGGGGAGACCGAGGCGCGGCTGGCAGCGGCGGTGCAGGCGCTCGATGCCGATCCGGCGCGGCTGGAAGCGACCGAGACCCGGCTTTTCGAACTGCGCGCCATGGCGCGCAAGCACCGCGTCGATGCCGATGCACTGCCGGGGCTGGCCGAAGCCTTGCAGGCGCGGGCGGCGGCGCTGGTGGCGGGGGCCGTTGGCCTGAAGGCGCTGGCGCTTGCCACAACCAAAGCGACTACGGCCTATGCGGCTGCGGCCAAGGCGCTCGGCGATGCGCGGCGCGCGGCGGCGGCGCGGCTCGATGCGGCGGTGGCGGCCGAACTGGCGCCGCTCAAGCTCGATGCCGCCAAATTCCGCACCGTGGTGGCGAATGCCGATCCTGGGCCGGAAGGCAGCGAGCGGGTCGAGTTCGAGATCGCCACCAACCCGGGCGCGCCGTTCGCGCCGCTGATCAAGATCGCCTCGGGCGGAGAATTGTCGCGCTTCGTCCTGGCGCTGAAGGTCGCGCTGGCGGAAACCGGCAGCGCCGGGACGCTGATCTTCGATGAAATCGACCGCGGCGTCGGTGGCGCGGTGGCCAGCGCCATCGGAGACCGGCTGGCGCGGCTGGCCACCGGCACGCAGGTGCTCGTCGTCACCCACAGCCCGCAGGTCGCGGCACGCGGTGCCCACCAATGGCGGATCGCCAAGGCTGTATCCGATGGTGTGACCCGCACCGCCGTCGTGCCGCTCGATGCCGGTGAGCGCCGCGAGGAAATCGCCCGCATGCTGTCCGGCGCGGCTGTCACCGATGAAGCCCGCGCCCAGGCGGCGCGGCTGCTGGCGTGATGGCGTTTCCGTAACAATTGCCGCGTTGCCGCCACTCGACTTCGGCCGTATTGCCAAATCGTTAATCCGAGTTGACGTCGGGACGGGGGGCAATGACCACAACAGGCGCGGTCTGGCATGCCAATGTCATCGGCGAGGCGACGCAACTCGCGCAACTGGCACCGGCGTGGGACCGGCTTTGGGCCGAATCGGTGCAGCAGCGCCCGTCGATCGCGCTGCGCCATGGCTATGTCAGCCTGGGCGTGCGCCATGCGGCGCCCGGCAGTCGGTTCTGCATCATCCTGGTCTGGCAGGCGGAGCGACTGGTCGGCGCCTGGCCGCTCGCTATTCGCCGCGAACGCGGCATCCGGGTCGCGCATCACGTCGGCTGCGGCAATGACGAGGAATATGCGGGGCCGCTGGTGGCCGATGATGTCGATCCGGCGCGGGTCGTGGCGTTGGCGTTGCCGCATCTGCGCGCTGTTGCCGATGCCGTCTGGCTGTGCAATCTCGCTTGCGGCAGCGCACTGGAGGCGGCCTTTGCCGATGCAGGGCTGTTCAGGGCCTGCCAGCCGGTGGTGTCGCCGATCGTGCGCAGTGGGCAATTCGCCGACCCGGCAGCCTGGCGCGCGTCGAAATCGAAACATTTTCGTGCCTTGATGGGCAACGACCGGCGGCGGCTGGCCAAGCAGGGCCGGCTCGAATCGATTCGGGTCGAACCGGACGCGGCGGCGGCATTCTGCGACTGGTTCTTTGCCACCAAATGCCGCTGGCTCGATACCAATGGCTTGAAAAGCAAGTGGTTGCGCCAGTCGCATTGCCGCGATTTTTTCGAAGCCGCGCTGCGCGACCCGGCGGGCAGCGGCGTGTTTGCGCCGGCGTTGCGGCTCGATGGCGCCTATGTCGCCGGCGGGTTCTGCTTCGATGGCGACCCGATCGAGTTCTTCGCCACGACCTATGACCCGGCGCATGGCCGCTTCGGCCCGGGGTCGCTGCTGTATGAGGATATCGCCGTGCTGGGCATCGCGACCGGCCGAAATGTCGACCTGCGCATCACCTGGGACACCTACAAATTGCGCTGGGCCGATGGTGGCGATGCGCGCCTGACGATGCTGATGGCGCTGACACCGCGCGGCGTGCCGGCGGCGCTGGCCTTTGCGGCGCGGCAGCGGTGGAAGGCGGTGCGCCGCCGGCTGGGCGCGCTGAAACGCCGGTGGTGGCGATGAGCCTAGAGCTGCGCGAAATCGGCTTCCGCTTGGCTGCGGCCGGTGGTTGGGACCACTTCGCCATGGCGGCAGGCGGTTCGATGGAAGCGAGCCTGGGCTGGATCGGCGGCTGGCAGATGCGCCATTTCGGCAAGGCGCGGCTGTTCGAACTGGCCGCCGGCGGGGTGAAGATCGGCCAGTGTGCAGTGCTGTCGACCCGCGCTGGCCATGATCTGCGCGATGGCGTGTTGCTGGCACCCGGGGCCGCAGAATTGTGGCTGGCGGCAATGGCGACGGTGCTCGGCAAGATCGGGCCCGGCGCGTATCGCCTGGGTTCGAAGTGGCGGCTGGCGGCACCGGCCACGACCGCGCTGGCGGCACTGCCCGGCGTGACAATCGCCGATGAAAGCGCCTTTGTCGTGCAGACGGTGGATTTTTCGCGCTGGCCGGACTGGGCGAGTTACTGGGCCGATGTGTCGGCCAATGTCCGGCGCAATGTCGCCCGGGGAGAACGGCTCGCCGAGCTGAAGGTCGCGGTCAGCGAGGGGCAGGGGGCGCTGCTGCGCCTGCCGGCGGTGCTGCGCGGCAGCCTGGCGACCCACAATCGCAAGGCGCTCGATGGCAGCGGCTGGCGGCTCGCGGCGCATGTCGCCGGCGAAATCATCGCCTGCCGCGACCATCTCGTCGTCGCGGCGGCGCGGCTTGGCGGTAATGCCGTTTCGGGCAAGGCAAGCATCGCCTTTGGCCGCCACAGCCATTATCTCGGCGGCGGTGGCAGCCGCGGCAGTGGCAGGGGTGGCGACAGCAGGGGTGATGCCGGTGCCGGCTGGCTGGTGATGCGCGCCCTGCTGCAACTGGCGCAGGCGCGCGGGCCGGGGGCGCAGTTCATCATGGGGCCGTTCGAAGCGGCGCGGCATGATGAAGCGCTGGGCGGTGGCCTGCTGCGTTCGCGCCGGGCGTGTCGGGTCAGCGACGTGCCGGCGGCGATTACCCGCTTTTCCTTTGCGCAGGGGCGTGCGAGCGTGGGGCATTGAGCGGGGAACCTGTCCGAATGTCGCAACCAGTCTTTGATCGTCGTGCCATGCTGGCCAGCCTTGCCGGGGCGGCGTTTGCCGCCGGTGCCCCGGCGCGGGCACGGGGCGCAGAGCCCGAATATGGCTCGGTGCAGGGCCTGCTCGACAGCTATGTCGCCGCCGGGCGCGTGCCGGGGGCGGCGGTAGCGATCGTGCGGTCGGGCGGCGCGGCGGGGCGTTTCGCGCCGCAGTATCTGGTTGCCGGCAAGACGGCGTTCGATGGCGGCGTCGCGGTCACCCCCGATACGTTGTGGCGGGTCTATTCGATGACCAAGCCGATCACCGCGATGGCGGTGATGCAGCAAGTCGCGGCGGGCGCGCTGGCGCTCGATCAGCCGATTGCCGACATCCTGCCCGAATTCAAATCGATGCAGGTGCTCGTCGACTCGGCAAAAGGGCTGACAGCGCGGCCGGCAGCGGGGCCGATCACCGTGCGTCACCTGCTCACTCATACCGCGGGGTTGAGCTATTCGATCGTCGGCAACGGGCCGCTGGAGAAGGAATATCGCCGGCTCGGGCTGATGCCGGGCATCGGCTCGCTTGGGCGCGCGCCCGGCGACGGGCCGGAGCCCGACTTGCAGGGCCTCGTTGCCGGGCTGGCCAGCCTGCCGCTGCACAGCGAACCCGGCACCGGTTGGCGCTATTCGGTGGCGCTCGACCTGGCGGGCGGCTTGCTCGAACGGTTGACGCAAAAGCGTTTCGATACGATCTTGTCGGAACAATTGTTCAAGCCGCTTGGCATGGCCAATACCGGCTTTTCGGTGCCCGAGCCGCAGATCGCGCGGCTGTCGTCTAACTATGCCTGGATGAAGCCCGACCTGACGCTGCTCGACAAGCCGTTCCTCATCGACGGGCCGAAACGGACCGATTGGCGGGGGCCGCAGAAACTGCTCGCCGGCGGCGCCGGGCTGCTGTCGTCGGCGCGCGATTATGCGCGCTTTGCCCAGATGCTGCTCGATGAAGGCATGTTCGAAGGAAAAAGCGTGATGCCGCGCGGCGCGGCGCGGGCGGCGATGTCGAACCTGATGCCGGCCGGGGTCTTCTATGACAAATCGCTCGGTTTCGGCGCCGGCGGCCGGGTGACCTTGTTCGATACGCGCGGCGCTGCCGATGGCACCCCGGCGGGTGCTTATGGCTGGGGCGGCGCGGCGGGGACGTTGTTCCAGGTCGATCCGGTGCGCCAGCTGGCGGTGGTGGTGATGCTGCAATATCTGCCGTCGCAGCGCTTTCCGCTGGGCAAGGAATTCCAGCTCGCCTTCAATCGCGATCTCGGGTCGCGGACATGACGCCGGCCCCGCCGCTCGGGCGCCGCGCCGAACAGGCGCGGCTGGCGATGCGCCTGCTGATGGCGGTGTTCTATTTCCTGGCCGGCGTGGTGCACTTGCGTTCGCCCGAGGCGTTCCTGCCGATCGTGCCCGAATGGGTGCCGAGCCCACGCGAAGTCGTGCTGTTCACCGGGGTCTGCGAGCTTGCCGGTGCCATCGCGTTGTTCGTGCCGCGGCTGCGCTGGTGGGCCGGCGTGATGCTGGCGGCCTATGCGGTCGCGGTCTATCCCGCCAACATCAAGCACGCCATCGAAGGCATTGCGCTGGCGGGTGGCCAGCAGAGCTGGGCCTATCACGGCCCGCGGCTGGCGGCGCAGCCGGTGCTGGTGTGGTGGGCGCTGTTCGTCGGTTGCGTGACCAATTGGCCGTTCGGGCGCAAGGCCTGAATGTTCGTCGGGCATTTCACCAGCGGCATTGCCGGCAAGGCGGCAGAAGGCGTTATTGTCGACCACGCCTCCGGCGATGAAGCGCCGTTGTGGGTGTGGATCGGCGCCAGCCAGCTGCTCGATATCGGTTGGGCCGGGCTGATCATGGCGGGCATCGAAAAAGTGCGGGTGGTGCCGGGCCTGCCGGGCAATCCGCTCGACCTGTATTTCATGCCCTATACCCACAGCCTGCCGGCGGCGCTGCTGTGGGCCGGGCTGGCGGCGCTGGTGGCGGCGCGGGGGTTCGGCCGCTCGCGGCGCACGGCGCTGCTGCTCGGGCTGGTGGTGCTGTCGCACTGGGGGCTCGACCTGCTGGTGCATCGCCCCGATCTGCCGCTGGGCTTTACCGGGCCGAAACTCGGGCTCGGGCTATGGAATATGCCGCAGTTCGAGATGGCGCTTGAGATGGCGCTGCTGGCGTTGACCGGCGGCTGGTGGATCGCGGTACGCAGCCGGCGCGGGCAGGGGACAGGGCCGGCGCTGGGGCTGATCGCGCTGCTGTCGGGTTTGCAGATGGTCTCGCTGGTTTCGGGCGAAGCGCAGGGGCCGGTGCAGATGGGGGCGCTGGCGCTGTTCGGTTTCGGCGTGGCGATGGCCGGTGGCTGGCTCGTCGATCGTGCCGACCGCCGGGCATGGGCTGTCAGCCGTCGATGACATCGGCTTGCGGCCGGTCATCACCTGCCGACAGTTCCTCGTGCCAGGTGCCGGCAGCGTCCTGCCAGCGGATCGGCACGCTGTCGCCGCCGACCTGTTGTTCGGCTGCGGCCCGGCGCGCCGCGGCCAGGGCTTCGTCATGGCTGGCAAGGGTTTCGGCGAAGACATCGCCGAGCTTGTACGTCCAGCCGCCGTCATGGCGCACGACGTGATAATGGACCTGCATAAGGATAAGCACCGCAACTAATACTGAATTCTCTTAACTCTCGTGAACGCCTTGCGTTCCCTCGCCGTCAGCGCGGGCGCAGCCCGTCACCAATCAGCGCCGCCGCCGCAGCAGCAATCGCGTCGGGCTCGGCGCTTTCATCCCAGACGCCGAAGCGCAGGCCGAGGAACACGTTCATGCCCATGATCGCCCAGGCGCGCACGATCATGTCTCCATCCGATACTTCGCCGCGCCCAAAGGCCTGGGTCAGCGAGGCGGCATAGCCTTCGGCGATTTCGGTATAGTGACGACGATAGGCATCTTCGGCGACAAAGGCGGCTTCATCGATGATGCGATACAGCGCCTTGTTGGCGCGCACGAAGCCGATGAAGGCGGCAATGCCGGCGCGTTCGCCCGCCAGTCGGTCGGGGGCGGCGATGATGACCGGCGCCACCGTTTCGCGCACCCGCGCCGACATGTCGGCAACCAGCGCGCGGAACACCGCCTCCTTGCTGTCGAAATAGGTGTAGAAACTGCCGATGGCGACGCCGGCGCGCTGGGCGATGCGCGCGATGGCGGCTTCGTGAAAGCCGCGCTCGCCGAATTCTTCCGCCGCCGCGTCCAGGATCAGCCGCAGCGTGCGCCGGCCACGGGCCGTGCGCGGCGTCTTGTCGACGACCGGTAGCCCAGCCGTGTCGGCAGCGATTTGCGGCTTTTCGGTCACATCCATGCGCAGTTTTTACCGCCTAGTTGAATAGTGGTTCAGGTTTCAGTATTGCAGTCCCCAACGACATGCAACCGTATGCGCCTGCCTTGGGAGAGACAATATGATCGTCGCATCAGCCTTTCGCCGCACCCTGATCCTCGGGGTCGCCGTCGCCGCCCTGCTGCCGCTGGCGCCTGTCGCCGCGCAGGAAGCGGCGGCCGGCGCTTCGGAAGCTGCCGAGATCATCGTTTCGGCGCGCCGCCGCGATGAACGCCTGATCGATGTGCCGGTCGCCGTCACCGCACTGTCGGCGCAGGATCTCGAGCGCTTGCAGGCGGTCGACCTGTCGGGGTTGCAGGGTACGTCGCCCAATCTCAACATCGTGCAAGGTCGTGGCTCCGCCGCCAGCGCCAATATCTTCATCCGTGGCATCGGCCAGCCTGATGCGCTGCAGACCTTCGATCCGGCGGTCGGCGTCTATATCGATGGCGTCTATCTCAGTCGCATCCAGGGCGCGCTGCTCAACCTTGGCGATGTCGAACGCATCGAAGTGCTGCGCGGGCCGCAGGGCACGCTGTATGGCAAGAACACCACTGGCGGCGCGGTCAGCATCGTGTCGAAAAAGCCCGATCTGGGCACCTTCAAGGCCGCCGGCTCGGCGCTTTATGGCAGCTACAACCAGATCCTGCTCAATGGCTATGTCTCGGCGCCGCTGGTTGGCGACAAGGTCGCGCTGTCGGTTGCCGGCCAATATGACAAGCGCGACGGGCTGGTCACCGATCCGCGCACCGGCCGCGAATACAACGACCGTGATTCGCTGACCGGCCGCGCCATCCTGCGTGCCAAGCCGACCGACAGTTTCGAGCTGATCCTGTCAGGGGATTACACCCGCCAGCGCAACGCCCTGACGCTCGGCTATGCCACCGCGCCATTGTTGCAGACCAGCCTGTTCCCCGCCGGCGTCAAG
>JBILPK010000072.1:0-16166 GCA_044373875.1 Polymorphobacter sp. | reverse complement strand
CTTGCAAATCGGAGAGGGCCTTCGGGAGCGCCGATGACGATCTTGTTGGTAGAAGATGACGTGATGCTCGCGGCAGCGATTGCCGATGGCTTGCGTCCGCGCTTCCAGATCTCTGTGGCGCACAATATCGCCGACGCCGAACTGGCGATTGCAACCGATGCCTTTGAACTCGCAATTCTCGATGTCACGCTGCCCGATGGTTCGGGGCTTGATCTGTTGAAATCATTGCGTCGTGACGGCGCCGAACTGCCTGTCATCATGCTGACAGCGCGCACCGCACTGGGCGATCGTCTTGCCGGCCTCAACAGCGGTGCCGATGATTACCTTGGCAAGCCTTTCGATCTCGATGAACTCATCGCGCGCTGCGACGCGCTGCTGCGAAGGTCGCGCGGTCGCGCTGTACCCACGATCACCCATGGCGGCCTGCATTATGACGCGGCGGCAAAGACCGTTACCCTCGACGATGTGCCGGTGCCGCTATCGGCGCGCGAACTGGCGCTGTTCGACATACTGATCACCAATATCGGCCGCATCCTTGGCAAGCAGCAGATCGAGGAGCGGCTCTACAGCTGGGACGAAATGGTCGAGAGCAATACCGTCGAGGTCCATGTCTCGCACCTGCGCCACAAGATCGGGCGCGACATGATCCAGACGGTGCGCGGCCTCGGCTATGTAATGCCCAAGCTGCCATGAAGACCTATTCGCTGCGCAAGGCGACGCTGGCGCGGCTGTTCATCCCGCTGGCGATTGCCATCCTGGTGACCGCGGTTTCGGCGGTCTGGTTGTCCGATCGGGCCATCGGCCTGGTTCGAGACGACCAGATGCAACAGGAAGCGGCCTTCCTGTTGTTGCTGGCACGGCACGAGGCGACCGAGGGTGAAGCCCTGGGGCTGATCCAGACGCTTGAATCGGCCGAACTTCGCGACCTGCTCGACGCGCGATCAAGCTTCCGCATCTGGTCGGGTGGGACTGTCGTTACCCAATCGTCACCGGATATGGCGCTGCCGCAAAAGCCGCCAACGCTCGGGTTCAGCACGCAGCGGACTGGCGACAAGCAATGGCGAACCCTCGTCATTCAGGAACCCGGCACCGATATCCTGATCGAGGTTCTCGAACCAAAGGCGATGCGCACGGCGATGACCATTCAGGTCGTCGCCAGTCTGGCGCTGCCCTTGCTGTTCCTGCTGCTGGCCGTGGCAGCCATCGCCTATGCCCAGATCAATGCCGCCATGAAACCGATGCGGCGCATCTCGCGCGATCTCGACTCGCGGCAGCCCGATGATTTCCGCCCGCTCGGCGGCTATCGTATTCCCTTTGAGATCGCACCGCTTTTCGCCGCATTCAACCGATTGATGGATCGCCTTGCCGCCGCGATTGCGCGCGAACGGGAGTTCTCCGACAACGCCGCCCACGAATTGCGCACCCCGCTCGCCGTCTTGAAAACCCGGGCGCAGATCGTTGCGCGTGACTTGGAGAAGGATCCGGAGCGTCAGGACCATGCCGCTCAACTCGTCGAGGCGACCAATCGTGCCGCCGCAGTCATCGACCAACTGCTGCTGCTCAACCGCGTCGGCGCAAAACTAGGCGAGCCAGATCGTGTCGATTTTTCGGCGCTGGTCGAACAAGTCTGCCGCGATACGGCCAGCGCGGCAATCGCCAAAGGCCAGCAGTTCGCAGTCGACATCGTTCCCGGACTGATCGTGTCCGGCCAACCCGACATACTGGCCATGCTGGTAACCAACATCGTTGAAAACGCGATCCGCCACACGCTCGCCGGCAGCCAGATCCATGTCAACTTGGCCCAGGCGCCGGCGGACACTGTGCGATTGCGAATCTGTGATACGGGACCCGGCATTGCACCTGCCCATCATCAGGCGGCGTTCGAGCGCTTCCAGCGCCTCGGGAGCGAGCGACCCGGAAGCGGTCTTGGCCTGGCTATCGTCCGGCGCATTGTTGAACAACATGGCGGCAAAATCAGCCTCGCAACGAACAAGCCGCATGGGTTGTGCGTCGAAATCGACTTGGCGAGCTGCTCGATCTGATCGGCGGCGACGCTGATCTTGCCCAGCCGCCACTGCAACCTCCTCAACAGAGGTAGCTCGGCTAATCTGCACAGTCGGCCAAGTGGAGTTTCTGCCTGAAGGCGGCCAGGATTGCTGCCGAACAGGAGATCGGATGACGAAGCGAACACGCCGGACCCATAGTCCGGCCTTCAAGGCGAAGGTGGCATTGGCTGCCATGAGAGGCGGGAAGATGCTGGCCGGTTTGGCGCAGCAGTTCGACGTTCACCCGAACCAGATCACGACCTGGCGCCGGCCGTTGCGGGAAGGGGCTGCCGGGGTTTTAGGACCGGGCAGCCACGCTGAACCGGCGGAGCCGGCGATCGACGTGAAGAGGTTGCATGCCAAGACCGGCGAGCCGACGAAGGCGCACGATTTTTTGTCCGGGGCGCTCGGCCCAAGACCGTAACGGGGCGGGATTGTTGCCGAGCGCAAAACGATGATCGCTCGTTCGCACGCGCTGCCGCTGACACGGCAGGCGCGGGAGCTGGGGATCAGCCGCGGCAGCGTTTGCTATCTGCCGCGGCCGAACTCGCAAAAATGACCTTGCTGTCATGCGGCAGCTCGACGAGCTGCACTTGGACTTCCCGTTCGCGGGCAGCCGAATGCTGCGGGATCGGCTTGTCGCCGAAGGCGTCGAGGTCGGCCGCCTGCAAGTTTCGACGCTGATGAAGTAGATGGCGATCGAGGCGATCTACCGGCGACCGAACATCCCGAAGCCGGCGCCGGGCCACAAGGTCTATCCCTATCTGCTGGGCAAGCTGGCGGTGACGCGGCCCAACCAGGTCTGGGCCACCGACATCACCTGCATCCCGACGGCGCGCGGCTTCGTCTGCCTCATCGCCATCGTCGACTGGTTCGGCCGGCGGATGCTGCGCTGGCGGCTGGCCAGGCGGGGGACGGCTAGTTGCGATCGCCAAGGCCACGATCGCCCAGCCCGCGCTCATCAGGGCCGTCTGCAGGCGGCTCGACGGGCGCTGCCATCGGCTTGCGGTCGCCCAGGCCCCTGTCACCCAGACCTCGGTCACCAAGTCCCCGGTCACCCAGGCCCCGGTCACCGAGTCCCCGGTCTTCCGTCGGCTCTACCTGCGTTGCCGCCGGCGTGCGGTCACCCAGGCCCCGGTCACCCAAACCCCGCTCTGCAGGCGGGGGCGTCTTGTCGTTGGTCGTCATGGCCGTTTCCTTTGCTGCTCGGTGACGGGTCATCAGTCGAAGCCCAGGCTTTTCGACAGGGCAATGAATGCGGGCTTGCTGCGCAGCGGCGCCAGCATCGGGTCGTTGCGCAACAGCGCGAGCCCGGCGTCACGCACCTGTCGGGCCTCGGCGAGCCGGGTGAGCGCGGCGCTGCTGTCCCCCCATTGCGCCAGCACCTGCGCCTGCTGGTACAGGCCATTATCGCCATGATCGGCGATCAGCCTGGCCAGCGCCGCCTGCGCTTCCGGCTTGCGGCCGGTGCGGGCGCAGATGATGGCGATGCCGGGCAGGGCGAACAGCGAATTGGACTCGGCGCGAAACGACCGTTCGGCTGCGCCGATATCGCCAAGTTGCAACTGGCTGGCACCGATCGTCGAATGCGCGACGGCGAGGCGCGGGTTGATGGCGAGCGCGCGGTTGATCGCGGCAATCGCCTCGGCATGGCGCCCGGCCGAAAATTCGACCTCGCCGACGAGCCGCAGCGTATTGGCGTTGAGCGGATCGAGCGCCGCCGCGCGCGCCATGGTATTGCGCGCCGTATCGAAGCGGCCGGTGCGCGCATTGAACAGCGCCGTTCGGCTGAGCACATCGGCATCGCCGCCGCCCAGCGCCTCGGCGCGTTCGAAGGGGGCCCGGGCGCCGCGGCAATCAAGCTTGCCGTTGAACAGGATGATGCCCAGCGCGAGTGACGCCTCGGCGCTGTCGGGGCCCAGCGCGACGGCGCGGCGCGCGGCGGCGAGGGCATCGTCATAAGCGGAAATGCGCGCGGCGCCCTGGCTGTACTGGTTGCCGATAACGGTGAGCGCCCGGGCGCGCGCGGCATGGGCGAGCGCATAGCGCGGATCGGCGGCGATAGCTTCGTCGAAGCGGGCGAGCGCGGCGCGATCGCTGCTTTCGTCGATGCCTTTCTGGTACAGGTCGCGGCCGCGCAGATAGGCATCATAGGCGGCGACGTTGCCGGTGCCGCCGGTGCGGCTGGCATCGCTGTCGCCGGCCTGTTTCCTGACCATCTGGGCCGACAGCGCCGCTGTCACCGCGCCGGCGATTTCATCCTGCACGGCAAAGACATCGGCGAGCGGCCGGTCGAACGATTGCGACCATTGGCTGAAGCCGCTGCTGCCATCGATGAGTTCGGCCGAGATGCGCAGCGTGTCGCCGGCGCGGCGGACATTGCCATCGAGCAGATAGGTGACCCCGAGCGCGCGCGAAATCGCCCGCGCATCGTCGCTGCTGTCGCGAAACTTGTTCGATGATGCCTGGGCGGCAACGCGCAGCAGCGGGTTGCGCGCCAGTTCGCCGCGGACTTCGGCGGCCAGTCCGTCGGAAAAATAGCTTTGCTGCGGATCGCCGCCAAGATTATCGAACGGCAACACGGCGACGCTGTTGGCCATGGCACCGCTGCCGTTGAACAGCCCTGCCCACCACGCGCCGCCGGCGGCCAGCCCGAGCACCGCGCCGCCGCCGCCGAGCAGCAACCGCCGGTCGATGCCGCGCGCCGCGACCGGCGGTGTGGGCGCGCGCACCACCGGCGCCGCATCGTGCAGCGCCGTCACCGCCTTGATGACGGCATCGGCCACGACATCGCCGCGCTTCAGCTTCGCCTTGCTGATGTCGATTGTCTGGAACTGGCGAAAGCCCAGCGGCGCTTCGCTGCCATCGAGGCTGAGCGGCACCAGCACGCGGCGGTCGCGGCCCCGCGTCGCCTCATCGTGCACCCAGTGCGATGCCGTCGAGGTGCGCGACCAGAGCACGACCACGACGCGCGCCGCTTCGAGCGCGGCTTCGGTTGCCAGCGAAAAACGTTCGCCGCCGGTGAGCAGGCCATCCCACCACACCGTGAAACCCGCCTGTTCGAGCAGTTCGATGATCGGCAGCGCCGCCTTGCGGTCATCGCGCGAATAACTGACGAAAACCGAGGCTGGCCCGTCGGGCACCTGTTTCGGTTTGGTTTCCGCCATCATCGATTGTCCCGGCGTCCTCCGCGTTTCGATCCCATACCAAGGATAGTCGCTCATCGCCCTGGCAACAAGTTGTTTGCCGGTCGGCGGGGAATGGCTTGTCGGCTGCGGCGCCGTCGCTACGATGCCGCCATGCCCGCATCCGCACCGTCATCGCCCCCTGCCTTCATTGCCCTGCCGCCGGCGCGCCTGACCCTGGGGGTGACCGGGCACCGCAACAGCAATGCCGCCTTTGCCCGCAACCATGCTGCCATCGATGTCGCGCTGACGGCGTTGTTCGACACGATCGACGCCGCCGTGGCCGGGCAGGCGGAAGCCTGGGCACCGACCCGGCTGCACGCGCTTTTGGCGCATGGCGCCGATCTGCTCGCGGTGGAGCGCGCGTCGGCGCGGGGCTGGCCGGTGACGGCGCCGCTGCCCTTCGGTCCGGCGCTGAATATCGCCATCAATGCCCATCCCGCCACCGCCGCCGATGCGCGGGCGCTGCTTGCCGGGGCGGTGCCGGACGATGCCGGGGTTGCGGCGCGCGCGGCCGAGATGCAGCGGCTGGCGGGTCGGGTGCAGTGTCTTGCCCTCGCCGAACAGGATGCGACCGTCGCGCAGCTGTACCTCGCCATGCTCGAGGCGCCGGGCGATGCGGCCGCGGCGGCGGCCTATGGCGGCATCGCGTCGGAACGGGTGGCGGCAGCGGGGCAGATCATGGTCGAACAGTCCGATCTGTTGATCGCCATCTGGGATGGCGTGACCCCGGGCACCGCGGGCGGCACCCGCCACACGATCGCAGCAGCGCTCGATCATGGCGCGCCGGTGATCTGGATCGATGCGGCCGATCCGGCGCGGCGCTGCATCCTGCGCGCGCCGGAATCGCTGCTGGTGCGCAACACGGCGGCCAGCGACGCCGATATCGCTGCGCTGCTGCACGGGCTGTTGAACCCGCCCGAAGCCGCGATGGATGCGCGCGCCATCAGTTTTCACAGCGAACAATGGCACCCGCGCAGCAGCCGGCGCTTCCATGCCTATCGCCGGGTGGAGGCCCTGTTCGGTGGGCGCGGACCCGGCAAGGCGCTCGCCGGTCTGGTGCAGAGCTATGAAACCCCCGATGCCATCGCCACCGGGTCGGCGGCGCCGTTCCTGGCCAGCGCGGCGGCGCTGCCCGGGGGGGATGCCGGCTATCTGGGGCATATCGAGGCACGGATATTGTGCCGCTTTGCCTGGGCCGATGGCCTGTCGACCTATTTGTCGGATGCCTATCGCGGCGGCATGGTGACCAATTTCATGCTGTCGGCGCTGGCGATCATCGGGGGGGTCGCCTATCTGCCGTTCGCCACGTCCGACACGAAATGGCCGTTCGCGCTGTTCGAATTGCTGTTGCTGCTTGCCATCCTGGCCATCACCAACGTCGGGCGGCGGCGGCGCTGGCACGGCCGCTGGTTCGAAACGCGGCGGGTCGCCGAATATCTGCGCCATGCGCCGTTGCTGCTGCTGCTTGGCGTGGCGCGGCCGCCGGGGCGCTGGCCACGCGGATCGGAAACCATGTGGCCCGAAACCTATGCGCGGCGGGTGCTGCGTGACCTCGGGTTGCCGCCGGTGACGATGAACCAGGCCTATCTGCGCGATGCGCTGGGCGAGTTGCTGGCGGTGCATGTGCGGGCGCAACGCACTTATCACGCCACCAAGGCGAAGCGATTGACGACCATGCACCACCGGCTCGACCATGCGTCCGAACTGATGTTCAAGCTCGCGGTGACGGCGGTGGCGCTGTATCTTTTGCTCGTGCTTGGCGGCAAGCTCGGGGTGGTGACGCCGGGCCTTGTCTACAGCGCCTCCAAAAGCTTCACCTTCCTCGGTGTCGCGCTGCCGGCGCTGGGGGGTGCCTTTGCCGGCATCCGCTATTTCGGCGATTTCGAACGCTTTGCCGCGATTTCGGAAGTCACCGCGGAAAAGCTGGAAGCCATCGAGGAACGGCTGTCGGTGCTGCTCGGCGACCCCGATTGCGAGTTGCGCTATGCCGAGGCGGCGGCGCTGGCACGCGCCATGGACGATGTCGTCATCGCCGAAATCGAAAGCTGGCAGGCGGTGTTCGCCGGCAAGCAGATCGCTGTGCCGGTGTAGAAAACCCCGGCGGCGGTCAGGGTTGTTCGTCGGTGCAGAGCGCCGGCGACGGGATGCAGTCCGCAATGCTCTGTCGCGTCAATATCAGTTCCGCCACTTCGCTTTCATACTGCCGCTTGTTGACAGGATCGGCGGCACTCAACAGCTTGTAGTCGGCGATCGCCGCCGCGAGCATTGCATCGGACTTGGCAAAATCGGCCATGCCGAACATTGCGATCGACAGTTCATAGCGGGCGACCGCCAGTTCCTGCAGCGTTTCGTTCGACGGTTTGGCCTTTTGCACCCGCTCGATCAGTCGCACCGCCGATTCGCCCAGCGCCGCGGCGATTTCCGCTTCGCGCTGGCTCGCCTCCCGGGACACAAAGGGGAAACCGCGCAGTTGCCGGGCGTTTTCGATCAATTCGGCGCCAATGGCGCGCAACCGAGCATGGCTGGTCGCCTTGTCGTTCGCTATCATCTCGGCAAGCACGCCGGCCTTGACGAAGCCGATATGGTTTTTTGCCCTGGGCTGGCAGGCGGTGTTGACGATCCGCGCCAGATTGTTGAGGCCGCTGAAGCTCTGGTAGCGCCAGTCATACGTCTCATCGTGCCGCCCCAGGATCGTGTCGTTCAGCGTGACGACTTCCTGTTGTGCGGCGCAGGCACCGGCATCGGTTGCCGCCGTCGGCGACAGCTTGCCCAACGCGACCGCAAGCTTGACCTCCCAGGCAATATCATCCGGCCATTGTTCGATGCGCGTGCGTGCGATGGCGACCGCCTTTTCGTATTTGTCGCGGGCACGGCCGATATTGGCGTCGATATCCGCGGCGGCGACGCTGCCCGCCGCATCGCTTTCGGCCCAGGTGTCGATATAGGTGTCGCCCTCGAGGATCAGGTTCCAGAAATCGAAACTGGCGGTATCATCCTGATAGCCTTGCAGCTTTTCACCGAATTCACGCGAGCGCAACAGCAGTTCGCGGCGGGCATCGCCCGAGTCCGCCAGCGTTTCGAGCGCGCTGTACATGTTGGTCGTCATCGCCTCGACCAGCTGGACCGACTGATCGATGGTCTCGAAGCGCGCATTGAGCTGCTTGTTTTCCGCATAGCCCCACAGCCCGGCGCCGCCGAGCAGGATCGCCACCGGCAGCGCGACGGTCAGCCCGCGCCAGCGGTAGAAGGATTTCTGGCTGGCATTGAGATAGGCAAACAGCGTGTCGAAATCATCATCGGCCTCGGCATAGCGCCGGGCCCAGCCGCGTTTCGGGTTAGTCGCGGTCACCCAGGCGATGGCGCTGCGGCGCTCCGGCCCTTCGAGCGCCGAGCCGGTGCCTGCCCGCCAGCGCCGGGCGCGGTCGGCAAGACCGACATAGGTGTCGCGCATCTGCTGTTCAGTATCGCACCAGCCGACCAGCCGGTCCCAGTTGCGGATCAGGCTTTCATGGGCGATGTCGACGCGCGGATCATCGGCATTGCCGTCTTTCGACAGGTAGAGAAAGCTGCGGCGCTTGTCGGCAAAGGGCGCGATGACGGCATCGATGGCGTCGCGTCCGACATTGGCGACCGCCATCAATTCGCTGATCCGTGCCGGGCTGCGCACCCGGCGCTGGTTGATGTCGGTATCGGTCAGCCGGCGGAAAACCGCCTCGACATGCCGGGAATCGAGCCCGGCCATCGCCGCATCGGCATCGTTGTTGAGCGCGCGTTCGAGCCCGCCGACAGCTTCGTAATGCGCCAAGTCGATCGGGCCCTGCCGGCCACGGCGCACCCATTCGTCGAAAGTGCGCACCAGCGCGTGCTGGACCACCGGCAGCCGGTCCATGCGGTCGCCGAGCGCGTTGAGGATCTGGTCGAGCAGGCGCGGCGCAACGCTGGCGCCGGCGAGCACTGCCGGGCATTCCACCGCTTCGCGCAGTTCGTCGCGTGACAGGCGCGGCACCAGGTAGCGGCCGATGTTCAGCGCTTCGGGCAGCCCATAGAACAGGTCGCAATCGCCGAGGAAATCGGTGCGCATGGTCAGCACGACATAGATCGGCAGGCCGGGATATTCGGCGAGGCGCAGCAACAGGTCGACATAGGCGGACGCTTCGCTGCGCCGTTGGGCGCGTTCGCGCGCCTGGTTCGGGCCGGGGTCGCCGACCTTGTTGCGAAAGGCGAACAATTCCTCGAACTGGTCGACGAGCAACAGGATATTGCTGCTGGCGACGCGGCTGCCCAGAAAGTCGGTCACCGCCTCGACATGGCGGTCGCCGATATCGTCGACCAGCGCGGCGATTGCCTCCGGGGTGGCGGTTTCGCCGGTCGATCGGATCAGCCCTTCGGCCAGGTTGACCAGCGGCGTGTCGCCGGGCTTGACCTGGGCCAGCGCCCAGCTGTCGCGTTCCGATTCCAGAAAGCCGCCGAGCAGCATCGGCAACAGCCCGGCGCGGACCAGCGAGGATTTGCCGCTGCCCGACGAGCCGACGACGCCGAGGAAGCGGTTGTGGCGCAGCAGCGCGAGCAGATCATTCGTCTGGCTGTCGCGGCCGAAGAAATACAGGCTGTCTTCGAAGAAGAACGGCCGCAGCCCGACATAGGGATTAATGCGTTCCCCTTCGCTTTCGGCACTGGTCATTTGCGGTCGAACAGCGCGCCGAGGGCGGTCGTGTCGATATCGCCGACAATATTGAAATCGGTGAAGCGATCGAAGCTGACCGTGGTGCTGGCGGTTTCGGGCGGGGTGTAGAGGGTGATCAGCAGCTTGGCCGGCGGGTTGGCGGTGTTGGCGGCGCGGCGGATGATCATCTTGCGGTTGCGCGCCCAGTCCTTGTCCACGTCACCCTGGACGATGACGTACAGGAACGACGAATTGATGACCTGGTTGATGACCGCCATGTCCGGGGTGGCCTTGGTACCCGCCGACATGTTGGTGTCGATGTTGCGGGTATCGAGAAAATCGGCAAGGTCGTTGGCGAACACGACATCCTTGCCATGCGCATCGACAAAGGCCTTGCGGCGATCGCCGCCGGCGTCGGCGTCGGCGGCCGGGGCCCTTGCACGCGCCAGTCCGGCCTGTTTGGCGAGCACCGCGTCGTTGATCGCCAGCTTTTCGATGATCTGGAATTCGAACTTGTTCTTGTCATCGCGCGGCAGCGCCACGAGCTCGTCGATGCGGGCTTCATAAGCGCGGCTGTCGATGCTCTCGCGCGCTTCGCTGGTCATGATGACGAGTTGCGCGCGGGCGCTGTCGATGCCGATGCGCAACTGTTCCAGCGGGAAGGTGTCGAGCTTGCCGCGCGGTGCCTCGGGTTCGACGAAGACCCCGGGGTTCACCCCGAGCAGATGGACGCACAGGTCGGCACGCGCCACCAGCGCGGTAACCGCGGCATCATGCGCGGCGCGGCTGCTGGCGGGCACGCTGTCGGCGACGCGCACGCCGGGCAATGCCCGCAACGCCCGGGCGAGCTGCTGGCGCTGGCTTTCGAGCGGCGGGTCGGGGGTGGCCAGAAACACGCAGAAATCGTCCGGTGCCGCGGCGACGAAAGGGTCGGCCCAGCCAGGCTCGGCGCGGTTCGGGATGGCGGGGGCGGGTCTCGCCACCAGGCTGCCGGGCGATCCGCCGTCCTGCGCCTGCATGTACAGGACGGGCGTTGCCCATTCGGTGGCGCCGGCGGCCGTCGCCTTGTCATCGAACAGCATCATGCGGCCATTGGCGACGGCGGCATCGACCGGAACACCCTTGGCCAGGCGGTGGTAGAAGGTACGGGCAAATTCGATGGCCTTGGCATCGGGAATGGGAAATTGCATCGCCAGCACCGCCGGCACACCGACGCGCACCAGTGCCGTGGCCATTCCGGCATAGGGATGCAGCGCCGTATCGGTGCCGGTGGTGCCGGTGTTGCAGGCATTCAGAAACACCAGTTCCAGCGGTTCCTGCTGCAACCAGGTCGCAAAATCCACCGCGCCGACCGGCAGCGGTCGGCCAGCATCATCGGCCAGCATTAACACGCCGCCCGTGGCCGGATCAAAGCCGCCATGGCCCATGTAATGGACGATGTGGAAATCTTTTTCCGACAATTTGTCGAGCAGGCGCCGCTTGCTGGGCTGTTCGATGATGTCGACGTCGATGCCTTCGACACCGTCCCAGATGCCGCGCAGCTGATCGAGTTCGCGCGCGATATCGAGCGGTTCGGTACCCTGCGGATTGGATGTGATGGCGAGAATGTTGAGCGTTTCGCCGCGTTGGCGCGGCGCGGTCGCCTTGTTGGTCGCCAGGGTGCGCACCAGCGCGGTCGTGCTGACGACCAGCGGCTGCATATCGTCGGGGTTGCGCATCAATTCCCACGGGATGCTGGCAATATCGCCCATGCCATCCTTTTCGATGGCGATCGACAGGCGGATGCGGACCCCGGTGTCGGGAATTGGATGCGCCGCCGCCTGGTTGGCGACAAGCACGTCACGGATCCCGCGCTGGAACAGCGTGTCGAACAATTCGATGCCGAAGCTGGCGGGCGTGCGGCGGCTGCCGGGTTGGGGTTCCGGTGCCTCGGCATTGCCGATGCGGCGGTCGCTGGCGCTGTTCTGGAACAATGCGGCGGTAACATCGGCGAGTGAAAAGGGCAGGACGAAGCTGCCGCTGGCGCTGCCGTACTGCGACACAGCCGCTACGCCGATCTTGCCATCTTCACCGGGCGCGATGGACAGATTGATGTCGAGGTATTTTGTCATCGATCCCCGGCCACGGGCCCGCACCCGATTATCATCACCTGTATTCAACCACGTCCGTTCACAAAGTGCGAACGCTTAATTGTCAGCCCTGCCAGTCGACCGACTTGAGCGCGACCAGCCCCGCCGGCGCGTCGAAATAGTTGAGATGATGGCAATCGACCTTGCTGCGCTGCGGCGGCACGCTGCGGGCATCGCTCACGCCGTCGATGCTGTCCACCCCGACGGCGATATCGTTGGGCTGGTTGCCGAACAGCAGATCGAACAACGCGCCGCGCCCGACGCGCACCATCAGTCGCCCGAACATCGGGTCGGCATGGGCTTCATAGGCATCGATGTCCCCTGCCAGGATCGTGTAGCGCACCCCGGGGTCGGGGCTGGCATTGAGCGTCTTGATGAAGTCCGACGCCGGGTTCATCTGTTCGAGCGTCGGCGTGAGTTTTTCGCTGTAATCGAGAACCTTGGCGACATTGCTGGCATAGCCGCCGATCACCGGGATGAAATTCAGCGCGATTTCGGTCGCCAGCTTGAGCAGCCGGCGCGCGCCATCGACCTTGCCGAGCGGAGAGCCCTGGTTGGGGGTGCCGCACATGACGAGATGGCCGATGATCGCGTTGCCGCCCTCGCGCTCGATCAGCCAGCGTGTCACCAGCCCCCCCATCGAATGGACGAGCGCCGTCACCTGCTTGCCGTGCCCGGCACCGAGAGTGAGCTTCGCAAGATCGTCCTTCAGCTGGCGCGCGGTCTGTTCGATCGGCGTCGACAGGTTTTCATAGTCATAGGTCAGCACCAGGTCGAAATCGCCGACGATGCCGGCCTTGTGCACTCCGGCGGCCATGCCCTCGGTATCGCCGATGATGCCATGGACGAGCAGCAGGATGCGGCTGGCGGCAGCGACCCTGGCGTCGATGCCGTCACTGCGCCGCGTCGGCGTGCCATCGGCGGCATAGCTGACCCAGCGCAACTGGTTGAGATCGGTTTTCTTCAGATAGGTCTTGAGCAGGAACAATTTGACCGCGCCAACGAGGCTGCGCTCGTCCGCGCCGGCATCGGCGCCGGCGGGGATGGCGCTGATCCGCACGCGGCCGTTGCCGTGCGCATCGGTCGCGTAATCCCCCGCCGGCAGCACGAATTCGCCATCGAAGAACACCGGTAACAGCGCTTCGTCGGGTTTGAGCGCGGCGTTGACGGTTATCTCGAGCGGTTGTTCGGCGAGCGCGGCGGCATTGCCGATGCCGCGCAGCTCGATGACATTGGCGCTGCGGCCATTGCCGGCATCGCGCGTACCCGCCAAGTCGAGCGGGTTGATGCCCGCCGCTGCCAAGCGATCCAGAAACGCCGGGTTGCCCACGGCGCGGGTGTTGCTGGCGAGGCTCGAGAGGCCGATCCCGGCGGTGAAACTTGGATGGCCCTTGATGACGATGCCGCCATCGGCAAGGCTGGTATCGGCCGGGCCGACGGCATCGAGCTGGCGGACGAGGCGCACGCGCAGGTCGATGGCGAACCAGTCCCCGGCGAGCGGGCCTTCATCGCCATCGGCGCTGTCGGCATTGCCGATGCGGCGTTCGACAACGGGCAGGGGGGTGAGACCGCCAAGCCGCAGCGGCTTCTGCAATTGCGGCGTGACGTCGAAATCCTCGCTGCTGACGATCAGCTTGAAGACATCGGTTTCATCATTGCTGCCAGGCAGCAGCTCGAAATATTCGTCGGCGCCGGCCCCCCACAGGATGGCATGGTCATCGCCGGGCCGGATGCGGCGGTATTCGAGCTTCTGGATGCCGAAATCCGATGACAGGTAGAACAGCCCGATGCTCATTTCGGCGCGACCATGGTTGCGCACCTTGATGGCGCCGCGCAGCTTCGTGCCGCTGTAGCTGAGCGTCAGGCTGCCCGCCTTGTGGACGCGGGAGTCTGGGACGCGGGGGTCGGCGCCGGGCACGCTTTCGGCATAGACGAGATCGATACTGTCGGGATCGAGTCGGGTGCGCGGGTTCTGTCGGCCCTGCATCGCTTCCCAGCGCGCGATCCGCTTCAGCACGCCGATCATGGCCTGCGCCGACAGGTCGAGCTGCGCCGGATCGAGCGGCGTGCGTTGCAGCGTCACGTCGGTGGCATTGGCCAGAAGCAGTTCGGCCCCCGAAATCGCCAGCGCATAGCCGTCGCCGGCGTCGGCAATCGCCACGCCCGACAGCGGATCGGCCGCAACGGCGGCGACGAGCGCCGCCTTGATGGCGCTTTCGCCCGGGAAACCGATCGTCAGCGTCGTCATCGGCGCGCTGGCGATTTCGGCGCGATAGCGCAGCGCCGGGTCACCCGCGAAGTCGATCGTCGTGCGCGTGCTGCCGACGTCGATTGCCGCCGCCGGCCCGGCGCGCACCGCCGGATCGTCTTCGCGATAGAGCACGAAGCCGACCTTGCCGGCATCGGGCGACAGGCCGTCAATCGAGCCGCAGGTGACGCTCCACACGCCGTTGGCATGCGCCACTGCATAGCGCCGGCCATCGAAGCGCGGCCGCCGCCCCAGAAAGCCGGCATCGAGGCTGGCATCGCCGAGTGCTTCGAATTCGGGGTTCTGGATGCGCTCCATCGCCTGGACAAAGCTGCGCACCGCGTCGCGGCAACGGATCATCAGGTCATAATAGCTCAGGTGCCCGCCATTGCCGGCCAGCGCCGCGATCAGGCTGGAGGTGAACACGCCGCCCTTGCCGGGCATTTCCTTGGCGGTTTCGACATTGCGGCAGGCCGACATCAGGACATGGCTGGCCTTGGGGATCGACAGCGGCTGGCCGGCGGCGACCTGCGCGGCGTAATGGCCGTCGACATAATCGCCGAGGCTGCGCCTGTAGCTGTTGCCGCCGGTCATGCGGGTAACCAGCCGGTCGTCGTCGATGTCGCGCGTGCCCGATCCCGAATGGCAGCAATCGAGGATGACGGTGATGTGTGGCGTGCGCGCTGCCAGCCCTTCGATCAGGACGGCGAGTTCCTTGTCGGCAAGATCGAAATTGCCCGGCGCGCGGCTATCGTAGCACACCAGCCCTTCTTCCTTGCCATCGGGGTAGAAGGGCCTGAATTCGGGCGCGGCCGGCGATTGCGCGCCATGGCCGCAGAAATAGAAGACCACGACATCATCGGTATCGGCCTGTCCCAGATGCGACCGGAAGCCATCGATGATCGCGGCGCGGGTGGCGCCGGCATCGGTCAACTGGCGGATCTTGAGATAGCCCCTGTCGAAATTGTCCTCGAGGAAACCGCGAAACGCCGCGACATCCTTCAGGCAGCCCGACAGCTTGGGGACTTCCTGGTAATCATCGATACCCACCAGCAACGCATAGACTGTCGACATGGCCACTCCCCACGGTCCTGGCGTGCAGCATCCCGCGTCAACCGCTGTTGCGCAAGCCCGCGGCGATGCCGTTAATGGTCAGGTGGATGCCTTCGGCGATGCGTTCATCGGCTTCGCCGGCGCGGCGGCGGCGGATCAGGTCGATCTGGAGCTCGTTGAGCGGGTCGATATAGGGCAGACGCAGCTTGACCGATTGCGCCAGCGCCGGCTGTTTTTCCAGCAATTGCGCCTGGCCGGTCAGGCCGAGCAGCACGTCATGGGTCTGCTGCCAGCCGCTGGCGATGGTGGCAAAGATCGCCCGGCGCAGCGCTGCATCGCTGACCAGCCCGGCATAGCGGCCGGCGATATCCATGTTCGATTTGGCCAGCACCATTTCGAGGTTGGAAAGCGTCGCCGCCAGAAACGGCCAGGCCGCGACCATTTCGCCGAGCAGCCCCTTGTCCTTGAACCCCGCCAGCGCGGCGCCGGCGCCATACCAGCCCGGCAGCATGATGCGCGCCTGCGCCCAGCTGAACACCCAGGGGATGGCGCGCAGGTCCTCGATGCGGTCGCTTCGCGTGCGCGAGGCGGGGCGCGAACCGATCTTGAGCTCGGCAATCTCGGTGATCGGGGTCGAGGCGCGGAAAAAGGCGTTGAATCCCGGGGTTTCATAGACCAGCCCGCGATAGGCGCGGCCGGCGTCGCTGCTGATCGTCGCCATCGCGGCGCGGAAGCGCGCCAGGTCGGCCGGCGCCAGCCGCGGCGGTTCGAGGCTGGCGAGCAGGGTCGCCGCGGTCATCGTCTCCAGGCTGGTTTCGGCGACGGCGGGCGTGCCGTATT
>JBILPK010000206.1:0-5575 GCA_044373875.1 Polymorphobacter sp. | reverse complement strand
TAAAGCGAGGCAAGCCGCCGAGCGCCCCGATAGCTTTACGGCGCGCGATGAACTGGTGCCCGGGCTGCGTTCAGCTCGACTCGGGCGCTATCTCATCTTCTTCTTGAACTTGCCGGATCAGGTGGAGGTTGTCCGCGTGCTTCACGGCGCCCGGGATCTGACCAGGCTATTCGATGAATAGACCGGTTACGGTCTCCCTGCGGACACTTTACGCACAGTCGCAGCTAACCCGGAGCCGGACGTTCGTCATGGCTCTCGGGAATGTCTGTCTATGCACCCACTACCGCCTTTACGCTGAGAAACAGCACTGACGGCCCCATCAAACACCCCAGCCCGGTGTAGAAGGTTGACGTCATTGCCCCGTACGGCACCAGCTTCGGATCGGTCGCCGCCAGGCCGCCAGTCACGCCGCTTGTGGTGCCCATCAGGCCGCCATAGATCATTGCGCTGGTCGGATTGTCGAGGCCGATGCGACGCGCGATCAGTGGTGTGGCGATCATCACCAGCACGGCTTTCACCAAGCCTGCGGCGATGCTGAGCGAAATGATCCCCGATGACACGCCCAACGATGCGCCCGTCACCGGCCCGACGATGTAGGTAGCAGCGCCGGCGCCGATGGTGGCGATTTCGGCAGGATCGCGCAGCCCGAAGCCCCAGGCGACGCTGGCGCCCACGACGAACGACAGCACCACTCCGAGCGGAATCGATAGCGCGCCCGCCCAGCCCGCGGGACGGAGATCGGCGAATCGCACGCCGAATGCCGTGGCCACGATGGCGAAATCCCGGAACATGGCACCGCCAAGAACGCCCACCCCTGCCAGCAGCGGATAATCCGCGACGCCATTGCTGCCGCCGGTATCCACGCCTGCCGCCCAGGCCAGCACCAGCCCCATCGCGATGGCGATCGCCGATCCATGAACCTTGCCGCGCGTGACCTGCCCCGCCAGCGCATAGGCCAGCGCCATGACCAGCCCGACGAAGACGAAGGCGATCAGCAAACCATTGGCCGCAGCAAATTTTTCAAGCACTCGGCACATCACCTTTGAAGAGGCGACTCGCGCCAAACGCAGCGGGGCAGGGGTCTCGCCTGTTGTCAGCAGAGAGGCCAGACCCCACCGAGTGCCGCCTCTTGCCCCTCCAGGTGGGCAGGGCATTGTTGCGCGCCGTCACCGCTTCGCCAGTCGGCTGAGAACCGGCACCAACGCAAAGCCCGCCACGACCGCCAGCGTGCCGGCCACAATCGCCATGGCCCCGCCCGATACGGCCGCCGCCACATTCTGTTTCGCCGCCATGGCGACGATGATCGGGATGTACATCTGGCTCCAGAACTGTACGCCGCTGCCACTCGGCGTGTTCGGCCGCAAAGTCTTTCCCGGCAGATTGGTCAACGCGATCAGCAGCAGCATGGCGATACCGACGCCGCCCACATTGGCATCAAGGCCAAGCGCTGCGCCGATCAAATCACCGACGAACAGCCCCACCAGCACACACGCCGCCAGCACGGCCACACCATAAACGACCATCAGGCGAGTCCCGGCGGCAGGCGGCTAATCACCGGCCGCATCGCTTGTTCATAAGCGTGCGCCAGCTTCAGACAGGCCAGATCGGCGCCGCGCCGCCCGATGATCTGGATGCCGGCGGGCAGACCATCAGCCGAGAAGCCGGAGGGTGCCGCCAGCGCCGGCAGTCCCGTCATCGTTACCAGAAACGTGCCCATCATCCATTCGTGATAGGTGCGCATCGATTTCCCCGCAACGTCGGTGGGCCATAACTGCTCCACCGGAAACGGTAGCAACTGCACTGCCGGCGCGATCAGAAAATCATGGCTATCAAACAATTTGTCTACCGCCCGCGTCCACGCCGTGCGCACGGTGGAAGCCGACAGCACCTGTGCACCGGTGACGCCGCGGCTGTTGGCGATTTCCCAGTGCGCCTGTGGGCCGATCAGGTCGCGCGTCGCCGGATTGTCGGTATAGCGTTGCAGGTCGGTGCCCGATGCCCAGGACCGCAGCAGCATCAGCGCCTGCCACACGGGTTCGATCTCATGATCGACACGGGCTTCATCCACCACGCAGCCCAGGCTGCGAAACGCCGGCAGCGCATCCTCGCAGATACGCATGACGGCCGGATCATGCGGCACCCGCCCGCCCCAATCGCCAAGCCAGCCAATGCGCACTCCCTTGTGATCGGCCTCCAGTGGCCTGGCAAAGCTGCGCGCGTCCACTTGCAGCGTATTGAGAACGCTCGGATGCGGCCCGGCCATGACCGACAGGATTAGCCCCAGGTCAGACACGTTTCGCGCCATCGGGCCGGACACGCTCATCTTCGATAGCCACTGCTCGCTGCCTTCGGACGGGATGGTGCCGATCGTCGTGCGAAATCCGAACACGTTGTTCCACACTGCCGGGTTGCGGAGCGAACCGCCGAAATCCGAACCATCGGCCATTGGAACCATGCGCAAGCCCAGTGCGACCCCGGCGCCGCCGCTGCTGCCTCCGGCGGATTTGGTGCGATCCCAGGCGTTTCGGGTTGGGCCATAAACGCGATTGGCAGTGTGCGATCCCAGACCGAATTCAGGCGCATTGGTCTTGCCGATGAACAATGCGCCCGCCGCGCGTAGCCGCTGCACCATGATGCCTTCGCTGGTCGGCACATTATCCTTGTTGACCAGCGAGCCATTGGTGGTGCGGATACCGATTACTGCGGCCAGATCCTTCACCGCCCATGGCAGGCCGAAGAGAGGTCCCGGCGCTGTACCCGCCGCCAGCCTCGCATCCATGGCGCGGGCCTGGCCGAGCAGCGCGTCGCCATCCTGCAACGCTACCACGGCATTGTGCGCCGGATTGTGCCGCGCGATCTGCGCCAGCACGGTCTGGAGCGCTTCTGAGACGCCGACCTTCTTCGCCGCGATCATCCCGGCCAGTTCGCGCCCCGGGATGGCAAGCAGCGGATCGAGTGGGGGCACTTTGGCCTGCGCGATGCCTGGCGCAAATGCCAACGCGCCACCGCCACCCAGAATTTGGCTCAGAAATTGCCGCCGCGTTCCAGCCGGTCCGTTCATGCCCTGCTCCCCGCTTGCCTGCCCCCGGCGCGTACTTGGATTGTTGTCGATGTGAGTGAGGCGAGCAAGGCGGTGGACGACCACTCGCTTACAGCAGAGGCGGACGATAAAGCACAAATGGGCTGCACTGCACCTTCTCGCTAATAGCCGAACTTGACCTCGCCTCGGCTGCGGCAGCGGGATTCAATGCAATAACGAGACTTGCCGCAATGCCGGCAATGAACTGATGCCGATAGAATATGCCTTGCCCCTTAAAGCCGCTTTTTAGACCATTAGGGTCGGTGGGGCAGGAAGCAAGTTCATACAAAGCCGGTCCCCTGGCGGACACGCTCCTCAGTCGCCCATGAGGCATGCGCGCTTGAATATCAGTTCAACATTCTACGCAAACAACCATTCGCTAGCTGCCCGGATTGTATAAGGTATCAGCCGTGGGCAGCCCGGCCGGGCTGCCGATGTTAAACGCGCGTGGATGCGATGCCTATTGCGCCGCGCCGCAGTCTTGGGCGTTGATTGCCAATGCTGTATCGAGGTTCGAGATGTCCGACCGTCTGAAGATCATGGTCCAGCACATGCTGCCCAAGCAGTGGCTGACCCGGCTTGCGGGGTGTATAGCGCGCGGACGGCATGGGGCGATGACAACCGCGCTGATCGGCTGGTTTGTGCGCCATTACGGCGTCGACATGCGCGAGGCCGACAACGCCGAGATTGACAGCTACGCCACCTTCAACGAATTTTTCACGCGGCCGCTGAAACCGGGAGCGCGGCCACTGGCGAATGCCGATTTCGTCTGTCCCGTCGATGGTGCGATCAGCCAGTTTGGTGCGATCGACGATCATCACATCGTCCAGGCGAAAGGCCATTCCTTCACGACCACTGCGCTGGTGGGGGGAGACATGTCACTGGCGGCGCCGTTCCGCCACGGCAGCTTTGCCAACCTGTATCTGTCGCCGCGCGATTACCACAGGCTGCATATGCCTTGCGACGGCCGGCTGCTCAGGATGATCCACGTGCCCGGCACGCTGTTTTCGGTCAATCCGGTTACTGCGCGCGGCGTGCCAGGGCTGTTCGCGCGCAATGAACGGGTGGTCTGCGTGTTCGAATCGCCGGACCAGGGTCAGTTCGTCATGGTGCTGGTGGGCGCCACCATCGTGGGCAGCATGGCGACGGTCTGGCATGGCATCGTCAATGAGGCGCGCACCGGCCAGATGGTGGAATGGCACTATGACAACCGGGACATCGTTCTGCGCCAGGGCGAGGAGATGGGGCGCTTCCTGCTCGGCTCGACGATCGTGATGCTGTTCCCGCCGGACAGCATCGTTTTCAATCCCGGATGGGCGCCTGAACGACCGGTGCGGCTCGGCGAAGCGATGGGCAATCGGCGGACAGCCACCGACCCCGGCTGAACGGCCCGGATATACAGCATCAGCCGGCCCTCGGCAGCCGACAAACTGCATAAACCCCCCTTCAAGTTCCGCTGCTGTGGTTCTTTTCTCGCAGCGCCCTGACAGTGACGGGCAAAGGCTCGCTCATCCGAGCAAGGTCCTCTTGCGGACATCGTGGGCACGACCGCTTCGAGCCATTCCGGACGTTCCGAACAATATGCCCGCGTTCAACTCAGGAGCTATCGCCTCCGGCTATGGCGACCGTAGCGCAACTGACGTCGTCACTGACGAAAGGCGCCTGTCAATCGAGGAAACGTTGACGCCATGCCGTTGATGGCCTGTCGCTTCCACGCCGCGATCGTCGCGTGATGGATACCATGCTTGGTATCAGGCTCCGCCAGCGTCAGGTCCCGCGGATCGCCTCCAGCGCAACCTTGGCCTTGAAGTCCGCGCTACAGAGTTTTCTCGTCGTCTTCATTCCCGTCCGTCCTGCAATGCGAGGTTACCTCGACAGCCTGCCCAGTTTTCCGGGACCACTTCGGTTTGGAATCAAACACGGCGCGCCGGTGCCGCACAGCAAAAAGGCTGCCACTCCCTTCCGGAAATGGCAGCCCTGTTGTGCGCGATTGACAACCCGTGCGGGTCGTCCCGATGTGCCCGTATCAGCGACCGATGATGATGGTCGTCGAGCTGTTGCCGATGGCCTGCGCGCCGACCAAATTGCCGATTGCAGCCAGGCTCGACAAACCGACCGTGCCGGTGCCGTTGATGGTGAAGCTACCCGACACCGAAGCGGCGATTGCGGCGGTGTTGGTCTGGTTGCTGCTCACCGCTGCCGTCGGCATGCCGGTGTTGAGCGCGGTCATCACGAGGCTGTTGACCGCCGAGTTGCCGAAGGCGAACGCGTTGATCGCGTTGCCGCCGACGCGGACCGTGCTGTTGAGTACGCCCGCACCGGTTTCGTCGGTGTTGTTGGTCAGATCAGCGACATAGTCACCGCTTCCCCTGGCGGTGATGTTGCCCGTGTTGTTCTGGGCATTGAGCACCACGGCAGCGGCCGTTGCGGTGCTGGCCGTGTCGGTGACCGTCGCCCCGACATTGGAGGTGCCGTAGTTGGCACCCGCGGCATAGG
>JBILPK010000071.1:0-16227 GCA_044373875.1 Polymorphobacter sp. | reverse complement strand
CGAATTCCGGCTGGGTGCCGACCGCCGCGCCTATCTGGTGCCGGCGAGCGGCCGGCTGATCATCGAAGGGGTCGAAATCGGCCCCCGCGATGGTGCCGCGATTGCCGACATGCCGGTGTTGCGCATCACGGCGCTCGAAGACAGCGAGATCGTGATGGTCGACGCGGCCTGATCGGTCGGGGGCCGTTGCCGGAAAATGGCAGTGGCCCTATTGGCCGAACAGAAAGCGCGCTACTATCAGCGTGATCCCAAGCGCAAAGCCGATTGCCAGCGCGGTTGCCGCCAGCGCCGTTATCAGCGCCTGGCGGCTGCCCAGCAGGTGGCGGAACCAGACGAACTGCGCCCAGAGGAACCAGCCGAACGCCACCACGGCCAGCGCCGCGCTGCCCGGTCCGCTGCCGTGCGGTGTGCGAAACCAGATCCCGGCGACCGAGACCAGCAAGGTGAAGGGCGCCACCAGATAGCATTGGCTGTAAAAGGGCTCGCGCAGCGTCTTGCGATCGAGCCGGATCCGCTGGCGCTGCAGCCCGACGACGGTGATGACGAGCGGGATGAGCGCGAACAGCAGGGCCCGCAGCATCAGCAGATTGCGCTCCGAATCAAGAATACTGACGGCGGTGGAATTGACAGCGTGCGCCTGGTTGGCGCCGACAATCAGTTCCAGGCCATGCGCCAGTATGATGCTGATCATCAGCAGCAGCGGCGGACTGAGCGTGTCGGAATAGCGATCGGATGGTGCGTCATCCTGTTCGGCGGCGGCATAGACTGTCATCCGGCCCGGGTTGCTGATGATCCGCCACAGCGTCAGCGGGTAGAAAATCAGCCAGCTCATCAGCTCGTAGAGCAGTTCTTCCAAGCTGCGAATGATGCCGATGAAGTCCAAGGCGGTGCCCCCATTGCGCGGTGCGTCGCCCGCTTATGCCATTGCTGACGGCACCGCGACAGGGGCCGGAATCCATTCGTGAGTGAGCGCACGCGGGCATTACTCTGCATCACTGCTGGCGACTTCGTGCCGCTGTTGCTGCCAATATTTGTCGTCTAACAATCACCGCATGAATGATCTTGCGATTCGACTTTACGCTTCCTTCGTCATCGCGCTTGCTGCCGCGCCCGTCCTGGCCAGGGACAAGCCGCTTTACGCCCCGGCACCCGCTTGGGTGGTGCCGGCACCGCCGGTCGATCCGGCGAAGCTCGGCCCCGATGGCAGCCCGATCGTCGTGCTCGACCAGCAGCAGCGGCTCGATGGCGGCACCGTCACCACCTATGTCGACAGCGCCAGCCGTATCCAGTCCGAACAGGCACTGTCGAGCGCCGGCACGATCAAGCTGCAATGGCAGCCCGATTCGGGCGATCTTGTCGTCCACCGCATCACCATCCTGCGCGGGGCGGACAGCATCGACCTGCTCGCCGCCAAGGACCCGTTCACCATCCTGCGCCGCGAAAGCGGGCTCGAACAATTGATGATCGACGGCGTGCTGACCGCGACGATGCCCGTGACAGGCTTGCGCATCGGCGATGTGCTGCGCGTCAGCTATTCGGTGACGCATAGCGACCCGGTGCTGAAGGGCGCCATGCAATCGACGGCGGGCCTGCTCGGCGACCAGAGCCGCGCCGATTTCGCCCGGGTGCGGCTGTTGTGGAACGCCGCCACCGATGTGCGCTGGCAGGCGCTGGCGAAGACGGGTGAGGCCAGGCTGAGCAAGCTGGGCGAGACCCGCGAATTGACACTGATGCTGCCGCTGCCCAAGCAGCCCGACCTGCCCGGCGACGTGCCGCAGCGCTTCCGGCCGCTGCCGATCATCGAAGTGTCGACCTTCAAGGATTGGGCCGATGTCGCACGGGTGATGGCGCCGCTGTATCGCCCGCATGGGCTGATCACCGCCGGCGGCGCGCTCGCCGGCGAAGTGGCACGGATCGCCGGCGCGACCAGCGACCCGCGCACCCGCACGGCGCTGGCGCTGCGGCTGGTGCAGAGCGAGGTGCGTTACCTGTTCAACGGCCTCGACAATGGCAATTACGTGCCGCAATCGCCCGAAAAGACCTGGGTCGTGCGCTACGGCGATTGCAAGGCCAAGACGCTGCTGCTGCTGGCGCTGCTCGACGCGCTCGGGGTCAAGGCCGAAGCTGTGATGGCGCACACGCAACTGGGCGATCATGTGCCGCGGCGGTTGCCATCGGCGGCGGCGTTCAACCATGTGCTGGTGCACGCGACGATCGCGGGCCAGGATTACTGGCTCGATGGCACCGGCACCGGCACGCGGGCGGCCGACCTGGGTGACACGCCCAACCTGCGCAACGTGCTGCCGGTGCGCGACAGCGGCGCGGCGCTGGTCAGCATCGCTGGCCATGCCAATGCCCGGCCCAATATCGAGGTTCACCAGCGCATCGACCAGCGCGCCGGCATCGGCATCGTTGCGCCGTTCAGCGCCGATGTCGTGCTGCACGGCGCGTTGGCGGAAAACATCAACGCCGGTGCCGGATCGGTGTCCGGCGAAAAGCGCAAGGAAGCGCTCGACGGTATCGTTTCCAAGCTGACCAGCAACAGCCTGATCGTCAGCCGCAGCATCAGCTATGATCCCGACACCGCGACGACGGTGATCCATGCCACCGGGCTGACCGCGGGCAATTGGCGGCGCAGCGACCGGCGATTCGAATGGACGCTCGACAAGGTGGTCGGCGACATCAAGTTCGATGGCGACCGGGCGCGGCCGGAATGGCGCGAGCTGCCGGTGCGCACCGGCGATATCGCCTCGGCGCTGTTCGAGATCCAGCTGGTGCTCCCCGATGGCGGCAAGGGTTTCGTGGTGGAGGGCGACCGCACGCTGGCGAGCATCGCGGGTGCCGATATCAACCGCAGCTTCACCCAGGTGGGCGATACCGTGACCCTGAGCGATCGCGCCGACGAAACCGCGCGCGAGATCAAGCCCGCCGATGTCGCCGCTATCCGTGCCGGGCTGGCGCTAGCCAAGACGCGGCGGTTGAAGGTCAAGGCGCCGGCCGATTATCCCAAGCGCTGGCAAGTGATCCGCGCCGCGCAGGCCCGGGGGCTGATCGCGCCGATCGAGGCCGCCTATGCGACCTTGATTGCCGAGGCGGCCGACAAGACGGATGCGCTGGGCCAGCGCGCCGATTTCCGCCGCAGCATCCAGGACCGCAAGGGCGCGATTGCCGATCTCGACCAGTTGATTTCGACGCGGCCCGATGTCGACGCCTATCTGGCGCGCGCCGCGCTGCATTATGCGCTGAAGAATGATGCCAGGGCGCTTGCCGATACCAGGGCGGCCTATGCGCTCGATCCCGGGGCGCAGCGCACGCTGATGTCGCTTGCGGAAATGGAAGGGTTGACGGGGCAGCGGGCGGCAGCGGTCGCGCGCCTGCAGGAACGCATCGACGCTGGCGGCGAAAATGTCCCCGATTTGCTCAGCGCCAAGGCCGATATCGAAATGACCGCGGGTGATGCCGAAGCGGCGCTGGCGAGCATTGCGGCGGCGATTGCCGCCAAGCCGGGCGATTCGAGCCTGCTCAACGCGCGCTGCTGGATCAAGGCGACGCTGTCGGTGCAGCTCGATACCGCGCTCAAGGATTGCACCAAGGCGATCGAACTGGGTGACAGCGCGACGGCGGCGCTCGACAGCCGGTCGATGGTGTATTTCAAGCTCGGCCGGCTCGACGATGCGCTGATCGATATCGACGCGGCGCTCGACCAGGCCCCCGAACTGGCCGCCAGCCGGTTCATGCGCGGCATCATCGCGCAGCGCCAGGGCCGCGCGGCGGAAGCGGCCGATGATCTGGCGGCGGCGCGTTTCGCCAGCCCGCGCATCGACGAGCAATATGCGCGCTATGGGGTAAAGGCGGCGGTGAACTGACAGACTGCCAGTAGCGCCAGTAGCGGCCACCCCGGTTTCGGGCTGAAGCTGGCGCGAAACGGAGTTTTTGCATGACCTTTCCCCTGCCCAATGCCTCCCATGATCTGACCGGCCAGGTGGCGCTGGTCACCGGGGCCTCGGCCGGGCTCGGCTGGCGCTTTGCGCGGGTGATCGCGGCGGCCGGGGCGAAGGTGGCGGTGACGGCGCGGCGGACCGATCGGCTGGCGGCGCTGGTGGCGGAGATCGAGGCGGCGGGCGGGGTGGCGCAGGGTTTTGCGCTCGATGTCACCGATGCCGAGCAGTTGACCAGCATCGTCGGAACGGTCGAAGCCGCGATGGGGCCGGTCAGCCTGCTCGTCAACAATGCCGGCATCCCCGATGCGCAGCGCGCCGTGAAGATGTCGGTCGAGCTCATCGACCGGGTGCTCGATACCAATGTGCGGGCGCCGTTCATCCTGTCGTGCGAAGTGGCGCGGCGGCTGATCGCGGCGAAAATGCCGGGGCGGATCGTCAATATCGCGTCGATGGCGGCTTATGATTATGCCGGCAATGGCGCGGCGCTCTATTCGACGAGCAAGGGCGCGGTGGTGCGGATGACCGAGGCGCTGGCGGTCGAATGGGCGAAGAACATGATCAACGTCAACGCGCTGGCGCCCGGCGCCTTCAGTTCGGAAATGATGGACGGCATGCTCGAACGCATGGGCGACATCAGCCAATATTTCCCGCGCGGCCGCATCGGCGATCCGGCGCAGATGGATTCGAGCCTGTTGTTCCTGCTGTCGCCGGCGTCGGAATGCGTGACGGGCACGGTGATCAAGATCGATGACGGCCAAGGATCACGATGATGGGGTCGCGGTGATGGACTATCAGACGATCACGGTCGAAAAGCGCGAGGCCACCGACTGGCTGACGCTCAACCGCCCCGAGGCGATGAACAGCATCTCGCTGGCGATGGTGCACGAGCTGAGCGACTATTTCGGCAGGCTCTACAACGACGCCAGCGTCCGCATCGTCGTCATGCGCGGCGCCGGCCGGGCGTTCTGCGCCGGGCTCGACATCAAGGACCAGGGTGCCCTCGACCGCGGCGCCATCCCTTACGGCGGCGGCTTCGGTTTCCAGGGCTATCTCGCCGATGTCTATATCCGCATGCGGCGTTGCCCGCAGCCGATCATCGCGGCGGTGCACGGGCCGGCGTGCGGCGGTGGGCTCGCCTTTGCCCTCGCCGCCGACATCCGCATCGCCGGCGAAAGCGCGCGGATGAACGCCGCCTTTATCAAGCTCGGGCTCAGTTCGTGCGACATGGGGGTGAGCTATTTCCTGCCGCGGCTGGTCGGCGCGTCGGTGGCGGCGGAACTGATGCTGACCGGGCGCTTCATCCATGCCCCGCGCGCGCTGGCGACGGGCCTTGTCTCCGAAGTCGTGCCCGATGCCGGGCTGGAGGCAGCGGCGCAATCCTATGTCGAGGACATGCTCGCCACCTCGCCGATGGGGCTGCGCATGACCAAGGAAGGGCTGGCGATGGCGATCGACGCGCCGAGCCTTGAAGCCGCGATGGCGATCGAGAACCGCAACCAGCTGATGTGCGCGGCGTCGGACGATTTTGCCGAAGGCATGCGGGCCTTTCTGGAAAAGCGCCCGCCGGTCTATACAGGGCGCTGATGGTTTGCCGGTCTGCACCGGCTGTGGGGGAAAATGATGATCGGTGAAACGCGCTACCCGCATGTGTTCAGCCCGCTCGACCTGGGCTTTACCCGGTTGAAGAACCGCATCCTGATGGGCTCGATGCACACCGGGCTCGAGGATATCGAGGGCGGCTTCGTGCGCCAGGCGGCCTATTTCGCCGAACGCGCGCGGGGCGGGGTCGGGATGATCATCACCGGCGGCATCTTCCCCAATGCCGAAGCCGGCGGCGGCACCAGCAAGCTGTCGACCCCGGCCGAAGCGGCGCAACACCGGATCGTCACCGAAGCCGTCCACGCCGCCGACCCGGAGGTGAAGATCTGCATGCAGATCCTGCATTCGGGGCCGCTCGCCTATACGCCGGCGGCTGTCGCGCCGTCGCCGGTCAAATCGCGGATCGGGCCGTTCGTGCCCAATGAACTCGATGACGACGGCATCGAAAAGCAGCTGGGCGACTTCGCCAATTGCGCCGCAATGGCCAAGCTGGCGGGTTATGACGGGGTCGAGATCATCGGCTCGGCGGGCTATCTACTGTCGGCCTTCCTCGTCGAAAAGACCAACCGCCGCACCGACCAATGGGGCGGCAGCTTCGAAAACCGCATGCGTTTCCCGGTCGAGGTGGTGCGCCGGGTGCGCGCTGCGGTCGGCGATGAATTCCTCCTCATCTTCCGCATCGCCGCGATGGACATGCTGGAAGGCGGCATGGCGTGGGACGAGGTGGTCACGCTCGCGAAAGCCGTCGAAGCCGCCGGCGCCAACATCATGAGCACGCATTTCTGCTGGCACGAAGCCCAGGTGCCGACGATCGCGACGATGGTGCCGCGCGCGGCGTTCGCGCAGGTGACCGGGCGGCTGCGCAAGGAATTGCGCATCCCGATGATCACCAGCAACCGCATCAACATGCCCGACGTCGCCGAGGCCGTGCTGGCGCGCGGCGATGCCGATCTCGTGTCGATGGCGCGGCCGATGCTCGCCGATTCGCAGCTGGTCCGGAAGGCGCTGGAGGGCCGCGAGGACGAGATCAACACCTGCATCGCCTGCAACCAGGCCTGTCTCGACCATACGTTCGGCGGCAAGCTGACATCCTGCCTCGTCAACCCGCGCGCCTGCCGCGAAACCGAGCTGATCGTCGCGCCGACCGCGACGCGCAAGCGGCTGGCGGTCGTCGGCGCCGGGCCCGCCGGACTCGCCTATGCGGTGACGGCGGCGGAGCGCGGCCATGACGTGACGCTGTTTGATGCGGCGAGCGAAATCGGCGGCCAGTTCAACCTCGCCAAGCGCATTCCGGGCAAGGAGGAGTTTTATGAAACGCTGCGCTATTACGCCCGGATGATCGACAAGTTCGGCATCACCCTGCGGCTCGACACTCGCGCCGATGCGGCGATGCTCACAGGCTATGACGATGTCATCATCGCCACCGGCATCACCCCGCGCCGGCCGAACGTGCCCGGTATCGATCACCCCAAGGCGGTCAGCTATGTCGATGTCATCACCGGCAAGGCCAAGGTCGGCAAGCGCGTCGCCATCATGGGCGCCGGCGGCATCGGCTTCGACGTTGCCGAGCTCATCACCCATGAAGGCACCTCGGCGGCGCTCGATATCGCTGTGTTCGCAAAGGAATGGGGCATCGATTTCGCCAACCACCCGCGCGGCGGCGTCACCGGCATCACCCCGCAAGTGGCGAAGTCCGACCGCGAGGTGACGCTGTTCCAGCGCAAGGCTGGCGCGCCGGGCAAGACGCTCGGCAAGACCACCGGCTGGACCCACAAGCTGACCTTGCAGCGCCGCGGCGTGGCAATGGTCGGCGGCGCCGAATATCTGCGCATCGACGACGAAGGCCTGCACGTCGCGTTGAATGGCGAGCCGCGCGTCTATGACGTCGATACCGTCATCATCTGCGCCGGGCAGGAACCGGCGCGTGGTCTGCATGACGCCCTCGCAGCGGCCGGCATCGCGTCGCGGCTGATCGGCGGCGCCTATGAAGCCGGTGAGCTCGATGCCAAGCGCGCCATCAACCAGGCTACCGAACTGGCGGCCGCCGCATGAACGGGGAAGCAAGCACCATGATCGGCACCGCGCTCGACAGCTGGTACACCTATATGCGCAACCATGATCTGGCGGCACTGCACGCCATGATCCACCCCGATGCGGTGTTCGAAAGCCCGGTGGTCCACACTCCGCAGCGCGGCCGCGACATCGTCTTCAAATATCTCGCCAGCGCCGAAAAAGTGCTCGGCGGCCCGGGCTTCACCTATGTCGGCGAATGGCGCGGCTCCGACAGCGCCATCCTCGAATTCGAAAATGTCATCGATGGCATCAAGATCAACGGCGTCGACATGATCACCTGGAACGACGCCGGGCAGATCACCCATTTCAAGGTGATGGTGCGGCCGCTGAAGGCGATCAACATGCTCCACCAGAAAATGGGCGAGATGCTGGCGAAGGTGTGAACCTGACAACTGGCGCCGTTCTCGACGGTTCTTCCAACGACCGAACCTGGGACGATGCGGCCGTTTTTCCAAGGGCCGCTGAATGACAGCTTCTGGCAAGAGCTGACGATCGCGCATTTGATCGTGCGACGTCGTTGATCGGCAACGGCATCATGGCTGCGGCCGCGGAGTCGCTGCAACGCCGCCGGGCAGGATCGGCAGGGAAATGTTCGGCTGGACCCCGGTCAAGCTGTCGAGAAACGCCGTGAGACTGTCGATTTCGGGTGCCGTCAATTTGTCGCCAAGCTGCGCATTGCCCATCACTTCCACCGCCTGGCGCAGATCCCAGACAGAGCCGGTGTGAAAATAGGGTGCGGTCAGCGCAATGTTGCGCAGTGACGGCACCTTGAAATTATAGTCGTCGTCGGTCTTGCCGGTCACGACAGAACGGCCCTTGTCGCCCGGCGGGCGCATAGCGACATCGGGGGACGCAACGACGCCGAACTTGGCATACATGCCGCCGCCGACATTGATGCCACTGTGGCAAGCGGCGCAGCCCTTGTCGATGAACAGTTGCAGCCCCGCCTTCTGCGCCACTGTCAGCGCCGCCGGATTGCCTTTCAAATAGCGATCGAAGGGAGAATCCGGCGTCAGTAACCCCGCTTCGAACACCGCAATCGCCTTTTCGGCATTGGCGAGCGTCAAAGCCTGAGCTTCGCCGGGGAATGCCTTGGCGAAGGCGTCGCGGTAGCCCGGGATGCCCGCCAGTTGTTCGGTAACATGCGCCTGTGGCGACGCCATTTCGACAGGGTTGACCATCGGCCCCCCGGCCTGCGCCTGCAAATCGGCAGCGCGCCCATCCCAGAACTGCGCCGTGTTGAACACGGCGTTGAGGACGGTCGGCGCATTGCGTCCGCCGCGCTGCCAATGATGGCCGATCGATGTTGGCTGATTGTCCGTCCCGCCAAGGCCGATATTGTGACACGAGGCACAACTGATGGCGTGGCTCACCGACAGCCGCGGATCGAAGAACAGCATCTTGCCGAGCGCGAGCTTTGCGGGTGTCGCATCGTTGTCAGGAAACGCCGGCGCTGCGGCCGGGATCGGCTTGAACAGCGCCCGAGCATTCGTCATCAAAGGCTCGGAGGGAGACGTTGCGGCCGCCGTCGCGACTTTGCCAGTCGATGGGGTGTTCGCCGATTTTTGCCTGTCACAGCCAATTGTCACAAGGCAGGCGATGATAACGAGTCCAGTGGCAGGTCGCATCATGCGTCTTTCCAATCCCCGACTCGATGAAGCATTCGATCGCGAAGGCGCGAGCTTATCGCGATGCTGAAACTACAGTGGCGGCCGATAGTTCCGCCTTGGTGCAGTTCAAAGCCGCCGTTGGTGCTGACTGGCATGTTGGATTCGACTGCTCTGACGCTGCAGTGCGCCGACAACGCGCGCTGCCATGCGGTGTCGCCTGCAGAGAATTGACACAAGGCGCGGCCGCAATTTGGGCGGGAAGTTGCGGAGCCATCGTTTGTTGGATGAACGCAGGCTCCTGCCATGACCGGTCGTTCGGCGCGGATCGCGCGAGCGACCGGATATGGGTCGGAAACAGTCTGTGCCGCCGCGAATATCAAGCGTCAGATTTTGACCACCAGGCATTGACCATTCGCCGCTCGCGCGAGCGCGCCGCTTTCGCTATCGCCACCGCATGAACCCCGCCGCAGTCCAGCCCTTCCACGCCATGGCGATTTCGCGGCGCGCCTATGCGCTGGAGGTGGCCGGTCGCTCGGTTATCCATATGGAGTTCGGCCAGCCCTCCACTGGCGCGCCGCCGCTGGCCATCGCCGCCGCCCACCATCGCCTCGACAGCGAAGCCGGCGGCTATTGGGAAAGCCCGGCGCTCGTCGAACGGATCGCGCAGCTCTATGCCGAGCGCCACGGCCTCGCCATCGATCCCGGCCGCATCATCCTCACCAACGGTGCCAGCCCGGCGCTGGCGCTGGCGCTGGCCGCGCTGTTCGCGCCCGGCGATCGCATCGCCTTTGCCCGGCCCGGCTATGTCGCTTATCGCAACGCCGTGCTGGCGCTAGGCCGCGTGCCGGTGGAGATCGGTACCGACGCCGCGACGCGTTTCCAGATCGCCGCCAGCCATCTCGAAGCGCTGGCGGACGCGCCGCAGGGCCTGATCCTCGCTAGCCCGGCCAACCCGACCGGCTCGATGATCGACGCGGGGGGCTTTGCCGCCATCGCCGCAGTTGCGAAGCGCCGCAACATCCGCATCATTTCGGACGAGATCTACCATGGCCTCACCTATGACGCACCGGCGCATTCGATGCTCGAATTCGATCCCGAAGCCATCGTCATCAACAGCTTTTCCAAATATTATTCGATGCCCGGCTGGCGGCTCGGCTGGATCGTCGCGCCGGAGGGCTCCACCGAATTGCTGCGCGCCTATATCGGCAGCCTGTTCCTCACGCCGCCGACGCTGTCGCAGCACGCCGCGCTCGCCGCGATGGACGAGATTGAAGTGCTCGAAGGCTATAAGGACACCTATCGCCGCAACCGCGCCCATCTCATCGGCGCGCTGCCCGGGCTGGGGCTGGCGCGCATCGCCCCGCCCGATGGCGCCTTTTACGCCTGGGTCGATATCGGCGATTTCAGCAACGACAGCATGGCGTTCTGCCAGCAACTGCTCACCGATACCGGCATCGCGGTGGCGCCGGGCATCGATTTCGATCCGGTCGACGGCCATCGCTTCATGCGCTTTTCCTTCGCCGTCAGCGAGGATCTTACCCGGATGGCGGTCGATCGCTTTGCCGCCTGGTTGAAACAACGCTGATCGCATCTTGGCGGGCGGCCCGATAACGCATAAGGTGAAGGTATCGGGAAAATTTGCGGCAAATGCCGTGAAATAGCCCTAGAATTTTACGCAAAGGCCCGGCGATGTTCGATCCGCTGACAACCAAGCTCTACGTCCAGGATGTCACCCTGCGCGATGGCATGCACGCCATCCGCCACATGTACGGGCTCGATCATGTCCGCGCCATCGCCGCCGCGCTCGATGCTGCCGGTGTCGATGCCATCGAGGTCGCGCATGGTGACGGCCTGTCGGGCACTAGCTTCAACTATGGCTTCGGCGCCCACACCGATTGGGAATGGCTCGAAGCCGTCGCCGAGGTGCTCACCCGCTCGGTGCTGACGACGCTGATCCTGCCCGGGCTCGGCACCGTCGACGAACTGCGCCGCGCCCATGGCCTTGGCGTCCGTTCGGTCCGTGTCGCCACCCATTGCACCGAGGCCGATGTCGCCAAACAGCATATCGGCTTCGCCCGCGATCTCGGCATGGACGTCGCCGGCTTCCTGATGATGAGCCACATGATCGACGCCGAAGCCCTCGCCGGTCAGGCCGCCAAGATGGAAAGCTATGGCGCGCAATGCGTCTATGTGACCGATTCAGGCGGCGCGCTCGACATGGACGGCGTCCGCGACCGGCTGCGCGCCTATGACCGGGTGCTCAAGCCCGAAACCCAGCGCGGCATGCACGCCCACCACAATCTCGCGCTCGGCGTCGCCAACTCGATCGTCGCGGCGCAGGAAGGCGCCATCCGCATCGATGCGTCGCTCGCCGGCATGGGCGCCGGCGCCGGCAACGCGCCGCTCGAGGTCTTCATCGCCGCGGTCGACCGCAAGGGCTGGCACCATGGCTGCGATGTCATGGCGCTGATGGACGCCGCCGAAGACCTAGTCCGCCCGCTCCAGGACCGGCCGGTGCGCGTCGATCGCGAAACCCTGTCGCTTGGCTACGCCGGGGTCTATTCCTCCTTCCTGCGCCACGCCGAAAAGGCCGCCGCCGATTACGGCCTCGATACCCGAGAAATCCTCGTCGAACTCGGCCGCCGCAAGATGGTCGGCGGGCAGGAAGACATGATCGTCGATGTGGCGCTCGATCTGTTGAAGGCGCGGGCTGCGGCCTGAAGAAGGGCCTCCGGCGGCTGGGGCCTGAGGCCCCAGACCCCCGTTTTATTTCGTCCGCAGTGGGCGGTCGTCGCTGGCGGCCAGCCAGACGGCGGTGGCCCAGGCGGCGACATTCTGGTCGAGCTGGGCGCGGTCGACCTTGTCGAGCGTGTCGTCCGGCGTGTGGTGCAGGTCGAAATAGCGGCTGCCGTCCTGCTCCAGCTCGAGAATGCCGGTGCCCAGCGCCCCCAACGGCGCGACATCGGCGCCACCGCCCGCGCCATTGTCGCGCGTCGGCGCCACGCCCAAGGGCGCCAGCGCCGCGTTGATCTCGGCGATCAGCGGCTTGCCCGTCTCGGCGACCTTCGATGACACCCGGTACACCCGGTCCGCCCCGAAATCGCTTTCCGCCGCCAGCACGATGTTCTCGCCCGCATGCGCCGCGCCATAGGCCCGGCCGCCGTAGATGCCGATTTCCTCCGAACCGAAAAACACCACCCGGATCGTCCGCCGCGGCTGCAACCCCGCATCCTTGATGACCTTGGCCGCCGCCAGCGTGATCGCCATGCCGGCGCCATCGTCGATGACGCCCTGGCCGATATCCCAGCTGTCGATATGCCCGCCGATGACGATGATTTCGCCCGGCGCGCCGACCCCCGGAATTTCGCCCGACACATTCGCCGATTGGCCATTCGGGTTCAGGCTCGGTGTCGAAACGAGCTTGACGCTCACCGGCCCCGCCGCCAGCCGCCGCGCCAGCAATTCGGCATCGGGCAGCGACAGCGCGGCGGATGCGATCGGGGTCACCCCCGCCGGCGTCACCGTCGATCCGGTGTGCGGGTTGCGGTGGTAATCGGTCCCCAGGCTGCGGATCAGCACGCCGACCGCGCCCTTCGATTGCGCCAGCGCCGGCCCGGCGCGCCGCACTGCGCCATTGGTGCCATAGCTGCTGCCGTCCTGCGCCCGCATCATCTTGTGGTCGATAAAGGCGATCTTGCCGGCGAGACTCCCCGGCGCCGCGGCTTCGAGCGCGGCATAATCGGCGAAATGCACCACCGGCGCGGTAACCCCCGCCGCCGGCGTCGCGCCGCTGCCGCCGAGCGCGGCGATGGCGAGCTTCTGCCCGGTGCCGATGATCTCGGCGCTTTCCGTCCCGCGCTGCCACACCGGGATGGGGAAGGGCTCTATCTTGATGTTGATCAGCCCCGCGGCTTTCATCGCCTTGACCGCCCAGTCGCGGCCGCGTGCCTCCGCCTCGGTGCCCGCCAGCCGCTGGCCGACGGTCGTCGTCAGGTCGCTGAGCAGCGCATAGGCCGATGAAGTCGCCAGCGCCTTTTCACGCACCATCGCCGCCTGTTCGGCGCGGGTCGCGCCGGCGGCGGGGGTGACGATGGCGGCCAATGCGGCAAAAATGGCGAATCGGGCCAAGGGCATGAGATCAGGGCGCTTCATGGTCATTCATTCCCGGCAAAGTTGACGAAGTTTACACATCTGCGGGCTTTAGCGCGGCCCGGCGGCAAACCCGGCGGAAACACCGCCGGAAGGCAACCTTAGCGGCGCAATCGCGTGTAGGACAGCCGCGCGCATTGCTTGCCGCCGGTTTGCGCGCGGTTTACATTTGACCCTCCTTTCAGGAGCGTGCCCGCGTGCCCCACCGCCCAGCCCCCACTCTTGCCCGCTGCCTCGCCGCCGGCCTGCTCCTCGCCGCCGCGCCGCCGCCGCTGTATGAAACCCGGCCGGGCGAGCCGGTCCCCGTCACCATCAGCGGCACCACCATCCCGGTCGCGCTCACCACCGCCAATGTCGACAAGCTCGTGCTCAACGCCGCCACCATCGCCCGGCTCGGCATCGAACCCGCGGTGATCAAGGGCAAGGCAACGGTGAAAATCGGCCCGACCAAGGTGCTGCAAGGCCGCAACCGCCCGCTCGATCACACCGTCGCCGGCGCCAAAAGCGGCGATCGCATCCTGTGGTTCGAAGGCGTCGACCAGCCCGGCGCTGACGGCAGCATCGGCCCCTGGAGCATCCCCCACGACCGCGTCGCCATCCGCCTGCCCGGCGCCGGCAGCAAACCCTACAGCTTCCCGCTGCTCGGCGACGCAAACTCGCTCAGCCTCACCCGCGTCGTCACCCCCGATTACGGCTTCGGCCTCGAATTCGGCATCGAAAGCCCCAGCCTCTACCCCGTCGCCTCGGCCGCCGCCGGCGCCGCCATCGCCCGCGCCCTCGGCGGCGTCGCGACCACGCAAACCTGGGACGAAGAAGTCCTGCTCGGCATCACCCGCCCCGTCCGCCGCGTCGATCTCGCCCGGTCCCTCGTCATCGGCCCGTTCAGCTTCACCACCATCGCCGTCCGCATCCGCGACGCCAAGGACGGCATGGGCAGCGGCGCCATGCTCCCGCAACCCCCCGGCCCCGATGACGACCCCGCCGAAATCGTCGTCACCGCGGTAACCGAAAAAGGCCCCCGCCCGATCTACACCCTCTCCATCCCCGCCACCGCGCTCGCCGCCTGCAGCCGGCTCGAATATGCCAAAAAGGCGAGGGCGATCACCCTCACCTGCTGACCTATTCCCCTCTCCCCTCGCGGGAGAGGGCGACTCGCCAAAGGCGAGCGGGGTGAGGGGGCTCTGGCCCTCCGCCACAAGAGAGCGCCTCCAGCGGCTGGGGCCTGAGGCCCCAGACCCCCGTTGTTGACTTGGCGCCACCCCACAGAGATAATTCCCCCATGGCCGACAGCCCCCGCAGCCTCGCCGAACCGGTCCGCGACTGTATCGCCCAACGCGTCGCCAGCGGCGACTGGCCCGATGAAAGCGCCTAATCTCAGCGACCTCGTCGCCCGCGACCGCGAACAGGCGGAAAAACTCGCGGCGCTCCACGCCGCCCTCGATGAAGGCGACGCCAGCGAAATTGTCGATATGACCATGGAAGAAATCTTCGCCGAAGCCCGCGCCCGCAACATCAGTGCCGCGGCTTAAATTCACCGCCGCTGCGCGGCGCGAATTCAATGCCATCTACGATCACGGCTTCGCTCGTTTCGGTCAGGTCACCGCTGATCGCTACGCCGCTATGTTGACGGCAACCGCCGCTGCCTTGCTCGATTTCCCGTTGATGGGTCCTGAAGTCCCCGGCCGCAAACGCCCGCTGCGGCGCTTCTCAGCCGAAAGCCATGTGATTTTCTATCGGTCCATCGCAAGGTTGATCAGGGCCAAAGTGACCGGTCGAGGACTCATTCATGCCCTCTACTCCGCCGCCACCCCCAGCAACCCACCCTGCCGGTCATCCGCCACTTCATTCGCCGGCGCCTCGCTCAACGCCTTCGCGCCCTTGCGCGAGTCAAACGCGTCCCAGACTTCGTTCCAGTTCCCCTTGGTCGCGGCCTTGGAATATTCGGTCGCGCGGGCTTCGAAGAAGTTGGCGTGTTCGACGCCGTTGAGCAGCGGCGTTAGCCAGGGCAGGGGGTGTTCTTCGATCATGTAGATCGGCTTCATGCCGAGCTGCTTCATGCGCCAGTCGGCGGTGAAGCGGACGTATTTCTTGATGTCGCTGGCGGTCATGCCGTTGACCGGGCCCATTTCGAAGGCGAGATCGACGAAATTGTCTTCCAAGCGCACGGTGCGCTGGCAGATGTCGGCGATTTCGTCGCGCAGCTTGTGGGTCAGCACGCCGGTTTCGGCGCAGAAGGCGTGGAACAGCTTGATGATGCCTTCGCAGTGCAGCGATTCATCGCGGACCGACCAGGTGACGATCTGGCCCATGCCCTTCATCTTGTTGAAGCGCGGGAAGTTCATCAGCATGGCAAAGCTGGCGAAGAGCTGCAGCCCTTCGGTGAAGCCGCCGAACATGGCCAGCGTGCGCGCGATATCGGTGTCGGTATCGACGTTGAAATCGGCGAGATAGTCATGCTTGTCGCGCATTTCCTTGTAGTTAAGGAAGGCGCTGTATTCGCTTTCGGGCATGCCGATGGTGTCGAGCAGATGCGAGTATGCCGCGATGTGCACCGTTTCCATGTTGCTGAACGCCGCCAGCATCATCTTGACCTCGGTCGGCTTGAACACCCGGCCGTATTTTTCGTGGTAGCAATCCTGCACCTCGACATCGGCCTGGGTGAAGAAGCGGAAGATCTGGGTGAGCAGGTTGCGCTCGTGATCGGTCAGCTTTTGCGCCCAGTCACGGCAATCTTCACCCAGCGGCACTTCCTCGGGCATCCAGTGGATCTGCTGCTGGCGCTTCCAGAAATCATAGGCCCAGGGATATTCGAAGGGCTTGTAGGAGCGCGAAGCCTTGAGGAGAGACATGGGGTG
>JBILPK010000070.1:0-16235 GCA_044373875.1 Polymorphobacter sp. | reverse complement strand
GACCGCAATATCGTCCAGCCGGCGCCGGCGCGGCCGTTCGATCTGGCCGGCAATGTCACCGCGCCGGTGCCGGGCGCCGAGATCGACCCGGCGCTGAGCACGCTGGCCGGGCAAGCGGTCAGCGTCGCCGCCGTGCCCGCGGCTGCCGCCACCACCGCGCCGCGGCTGGGTGATTTCGTGTCCGGCGCGAACAAGCCCAATGTCACCAGCCTGGGCCAGGCGCGATCGTTGCTGCCCGAAACCCGCACGCTGACGTTGGGCGGCAGCTATGCCGGCACCATCCTCGGCACCGTGGCGGCGACCATCACCGGCGGCTTCGAATCGAACGATCGCAACAGCCTGATCGGCTTGCCGTCGGCCAGCCTGGCTTTGCCGGCGGGCAGCCCGTTTTCGCCCTTTGCCGGCGCCACGCTGGTCAACCGCTATGGCGCGACCGCGTTGCAGCGCCAGGCCGATGACTGGACCGGACGCGTCGGCACCGCGCTCAACGGCCGGGTCAAAAGCTGGGCCTGGGCGCTCACCGCCAATTACAGCCATGCCGAAACCGAGACGCTGACCGATCGCGGCCTTGACCTGACCGGCATCCAGGCGGCGCTGCTGGCGCGTGATCCGGCGCTCAATCCCTTTGGCCCGGCGGCGCTGGCCGGCGCGCTCGTCCAGGACCGCGCGACGAGCAATACCGATGCAGCCGATGCCGATCTCACCGCCAATGGCGCCTTGCTGCTGTTGCCCGCCGGCGAATTGGCGGCCAGCCTCAAGGCCGGTGTGCAGGCGCGCAGCCTGCAATCCGAATCGCGCCGGCTCGGCGTGTTCCAGCGTGCCGACCTGTCGCGCACCCAGGGCAATCTGCAGGCGAGTTTCGACCTGCCGCTGACCAGTGTGCGCAACGATGTGCTGCCGGCGCTCGGTTCGCTGTCGCTCAACGCCAATGTCGCGCTCGATCAATTGTCGGATTTCGGCACGCTGCTGACCACCGGTTTCGGCGCCAGTTGGCGGCCCCGCGACGGCATCGAGCTGATCTTTTCGCAGACGAACGAGGAAGGCGCGCCGTCGATCCAGCAATTGGGCGACCCGCAGGTGCTCACCCCGAATGTGCGGGTATTCGATTTCATCCGGGGCGAAACGGTCGATATCAGCCGGCTCGATGGCGGCAACACGGCATTGCGCGCCGACAGCCGGCGGGTGCGCAAGCTGGGGGCGACCATCAAGCCGCTCGCCGCCGACCTGACGCTGACCGCCAATTTCATCGACAGCCGCATCGACAACCCGATTGCCGGCTTCCCGACCGCGACGGCGGAGCTTGAAGCCGCCTTTCCCGATCGTTTCCAGCGCGGCGCCGATGGCCGGCTGCTGCGAATCGACAATCGCCCGGTCAATTTCGCCCGGTCCGACCGGCAGGAACTGCGCTGGGGAATCAATTTTTCGGAAGCGCTCGAGCCGAGCAAGGCCGAGCGCGAGGCGGCGGCGCGGCGCCGGGCGGCGTTCGAAGCGCAGCGCGCGGCGGGCGGTGGGGCCGTGCCGGCGGGCGCAGCAGCACCGGTGGCGCGGCCGGGTGGCCCCGGTGGTCCGGGTGGTCCGGGTGGTGGCGGCCCCGGCGGCCGCCCGGGTGGTTTTGGCGGCGGCGGCTTCGGCGGCCCGCGCGGCATGGACGGGCGCTTCCAGCTGTCGCTGTTCCACACTTGGCATCTGCAGGAACAGATCCTGATCCGCGACGGCGTGCCGCTGCTCGATCTGCTCGATGGCTCGGCGACCGGCAGCCGTGGCGGCCAGCCGCGCCACGAGATCGAGCTGCGCGCCGGCGTCGGCAAGAGCGGACTCGGCGGCCGGCTGAGCCTCAACTGGCAAAGCGGCACGCGGGTGCTCAATGACCCGTCAGGGGCAACGCAATCGCCCGACGACCTGTTCTTTTCGGGGCTGACGACGATCAACCTGCGGCTGTTCGCCGATCTCGGGCAGCGGCCGGATCTGGTGCGCCGGGCGCGCTGGTTGCGCGGCATGCGGGTCAGCCTGGCGATCAGCAACATCACCGATACGCGGCTGGTGGTGCGCGACCGCAGCGGCACGACGCCGCTCGGCTATCAGCGCGACCAACTCGATCCGCTCGGGCGCAGCCTGACGGTGTCGCTGCGCAAGGTATTTTTGTGATCCCGGCGCAGCGTGATGCCCGATGCGGTCATCGCGCTGCGCAGAGACTGCGTCGAATCTGATCATCGGGCTTGATCTTGACGTTTCAACGGCTCGCAACGCGGTCTGATCATGTTTTTTCATTCAAATCATTGACGATTTTACAATTTTTTCCGGGTCTGGGATCGGTTAATGATTGGTTTTTAATCAATGCCGATTTGGTTGTATTTAAGTGATTTAACGGCGCCGTGCGGGGCAATAAAATTAACTTTTATTTAGTATATATTGCACATTTTTGTTTAGGTTTCATGGCTAAGTTACTTTCATTTATAGATTATTCACTTTCTCGGAGTTAATCATTTCTGGGGCATACGAAGCAGGGGGCAGGTTGCATACCCAGACCAACTCCTGAAGTCGGTGATCCGGACCAGTCGGGTGCGCGCGAGCGAACCCGATACACAAAGATCGGCGCAAGCCGTGCAACAAGGGACAAGACAAATGATGAAGCTCGTTCGCAATCTCAAGAACAACACCAGCGGCGCATCGGCTGCTGAATACGCCCTGATCGTTGCCGTGCTCGGCGGCCTGGTCGTTGCCGGCGCCCAGTATTTCGGTGCCGGTCTGCGTGACGGCATGCAGGATTCGGGCGCTGCCATCGACGCCAAGGCGGACACCACCATCACCGCCGACACCACGTCGACCCAGTAAGTCACGAGCCGGCCCGCGTCCCTTCCGGGGCGCGGGCCATCCTCACTGACATTTATTTCACCGCTTTCATTTTATAGCAACTTGCGGTCGATTTTCATTCGTACCAGGCAGCTTAATTTGTAAAGTCCGCAATATTGTTTCTCGACCATCGCGTTGATGGTTTGGCAGGAACGCTTGCGACGTGAATTTCGAGGGGGTGGTGTAAACCGTGTCGACCACTTCAGAACGCGTGAAGACGGTGGTTTCGCATGCGTAAATCATCAATGATCATGCTGGCGGCCGCGATCGTGCTCGGGCTTGCCGCGGTGTTTTTCGCCCGCATGTTCCTGGTGCCGAGCCAGACCGAACAACAGGCTGCCAAGGTTGCCACGGTCGCGGCGGTCGTCGCGCTGCAACCCTTCGCCTTTGGCGAAAAGATCGTTCCCGAAAAATTGAAGGTCGTGCAGTGGCCGGCCAACGGCATGCCGGCCGGGACCTTCCAGCGCATCGCCGATGCCGTGGGTGATGGCGGACGCGTTGCGATGCGCGCCATCGAGGCCAATGAACTGTTCACCGACAAGGCGATTTCGGGCAAGAACGCGCGGCTCAGCACCTCGACCCTGCTCGGGCCGACGATGCGCGCGGTCGCCATTCCGCTCAACGAAACGGCCGGTGCCGGTGGCTTCATTTCGCCGGGTGACCGGGTCGATGTCTATATCACCCGCAACGGCGAGGCGGAGGAAATGCCCTATACCGACCAGCTGATGCAGTCGGTGCGCGTGCTCGCCGTCGGCCAGGACAGCAATGTCGGCAAGGACAAGGCCGAAGTCGTCAAGACCGCCACGATCGAGGTGACGCCGCTGCAGGCGCAGAAGGTTGCGCTGGCGCAGACGATCGGCGTCCTGTCGGTGTCGCTGCGCAACCTTGCCGACGAAAGCCGCGTGCGGCTGGAAACCGCGCAGGTGCTCGATCTCAACGACGGCACCGTCACCCGCACCGTCCAGCGGCCGCGCAGCGAAGCCGCGGCGCCGGCGCGGGCGCCCGAGGCGGCGCCGACCGGCGAGCGCGCCGCGGCGTCGACAGGTCCGCTGGTGCCATCGGGGCCGATGATCGAAATCTTCCGTGGCACGAAACCGACAAGCTATCCGGTGCCATCAGGGTCATGATCAACGTGGAAAAAGCCAAGGCGCCTACGGTTGCGCCACACGACGCACTCGCCCCGGGCGAACCGCCGCGGCTCGAACGCCTGCAGACCTTTGTCCTGATGATGCAGCGCTGGGGCGTGCTGATCGCGGCGTTGCTGACGCTGTTCGTCTATGGCACGCCGGGCAGCGCCCAGACGCGTGTCGGTCCCGGCAACGATGCCCGCAGCGGCGCGGTCATGAACGTGCCGGTCAACAAGTCGCAGACGCTGCGTGTCGAGCGCGCCATCGGCAAGGCGGTCATCGGCAACGAGGAAATCGCCGATGTGCTGCCGGTGTCGCTGTCATCGGTCTATGTTCTCGGCAAGGCGGTCGGATCGACCAACCTGTCGCTGTTCGACAAGAAAGGCGCGTTGATCGCGGTTGTCGATATCGTCGTGTCGCCCGACACCCAGGGGCTGAAGCGCAAGCTCGCCGAAATGCTGCCCACCGAAGCGGTCGGGGTGACGGTGTCGAACGATTCGATCATCCTCGACGGCAAGATCAGCACGCCGGCGGCGGCCGAGCGCATCGCCGCCATCGCCGAAACCTATGCCCCCAAGAAGGTGCTCAACATGATGTCGATCGCCACGGCGACGCAGATCATGCTCGAAGTGCGCTTTGCCGAAATGTCGCGCGGCACGGTCAAGCAACTGGGGATCAGCAATGTCAATTTCGGCAATGGCCTGACCAACACCACCGGCATCATCTCCGGCCCGGTGCCGGGGACCAGCGGCTATACCGCGAGCATCGGTTTTCCGGGCAGCAACCTGTCGTTCCGCCTCGATGCGCTGGAACAGCAGGGCCTGGTGCGCACGCTGGCGCAGCCCAATCTGATCGCGCTGTCGGGTGAAACCGCGTCCTTCCTCGCCGGCGGCGAATTTCCGGTGCCCACCGGGCTGACCATAAACGGCCAGGTGACGATCGAGTTCAAGGAATTCGGCGTCGGGCTGCGCTTCACCCCGACCCTGCTCGAAGACGGGCTGATCAACCTGCTCGTCAACCCGTCGGTCAGCGCGCTCGACCAGACCGCCGGGGTCGATTTGAACGGCTTGCGCATCCCCGGGCTGCGGACGCGCAAGGCCACCACGACGCTCGAACTGCGCGACGGCCAGGCCTTTGCCATGGCCGGGCTCATCCAGTCGGATTTCCGCGATACCGTCAACGCCATCCCGCTGCTCGGGCGCTTGCCGGTGATCGGGGCGCTGTTCCGGTCGACCTCGTACAACCGCAATGAAACAGAACTGGTCATCATCGTCACGCCGCGGCTGGTGCGCCCGGTCAAGGCCGGCACCGTGCTGACGCTGCCGACCGACCGGATCCAGGAACCATCCGATACCGATCTGTTCCTGATGGGCATTCCGGCGGCGAACGGCACCTTGGCACCGACCGGGCCCTTGCCCGGCCCCGCGAACGGCAACAACCGCGTCGCCCCCGCCACCCCGACGGCCAATGCCGTGCGGCCCGGCGGAGTCGAAGGCGATTTCGGGCATATCGTCAAATGAGCAAGCAGCACTTTCCCCGGCCCATCCGTTTCGCCGCCGCACTGCCGCTGCTGCTCGCCGGCTGCGTGAGCGCCGACCCGCAGCTCGGGATCAACGTGCAGACCAATGCGCTGGCGCAGATCATCGAACTCGATCCGGTCTATGCCGGCGTGCCGATCGAAGGCGGGTCGGGGGAACGCAACGTCGATGCAGTCCGGCGCTACTACAAGGGCAAGGTGACGGCGCTCGATGCCAACGCCGTCAGTAAGAAATAACGTTAACGTTGAATTTGCTTCGCTTTTTCTGACAAAGGGTCATTTGTCCATGCTGGGTCGCACCGCACCGGAGCCGACCGTTGAAACCATCGTTCCGTCACGCGGGGCGTTGCAGGTCTGCATCGTTCTCGATACTGAAACCGCGCGATTGCTCGATGCCACGCAACTTTCGATGCCCGATATCGCGCTCAAGGTGCATGGCGGCAATCTCGCCAGCTTCATGGCCGACGGCCCGTTGCTGCGCGCCACCGACGTGCTGATTTGCCAGATCAACCCCGACAGCCCGCGCGAACTGGAAGTCTTCGAACGCTTCGTGCGCGACAATGTCGGCAAGCTGCCGGTGGTGGCGGCGGTCCGTGACCTGACCGTGGCGACGACCCGCCGCGTCTTGCGCTCCGAAGCGGTCGATGTGCTGGCGATCCCGTTCAGCCAGGACGAGCTTTACCAGGCGATCGAGACCGGGCGCGACGCGATCGTCCACGATCGCCCGGTCGGGCAATCGCGCGGTGGCCGCATCATCAGCTTTTTCGGGGCGCTCGGCGGTGTCGGCACAACGGCGATCATCGCCCAGGCCGGCATGTTGTGGGCCGATTCCAAGCGGGTCTGCCTGATCGATCTCGATGTGCAGTTCGGCAATGCGGCGCTCTACGTCAATCTCAAGCCGCAGCTTTGCCTAGTCGATCTGATCGATGCCGGCGAGCGGCTCGACACCGAAATCCTGCAATCGGTGGCGGCGCAGCATGTTTCGGGCATGTCGATCGTCGCCAGCCCGCCCGACATCATGCCGCTCGACATCGTCACGCCCGAATTTGTCGAAAAACTGCTCGACCTGGCGGTGGAAAGTTATGACATCGTGCTGGTCGACCTGCCCAGCGCCTGGGTCGGCTGGACGCTCACGGCTTTCCAGCGGTCGGACGCGATCTGCCTCGTCACCGAATTGTCGGTGCCGGGCGTCCATCAGGCGCGGCGCCAGATCGACCTTATCGAGGCCAATGGCCTTGGCGAACGCCTGCGCCTGTTGATGAACCGCGTGCCGGCGCCGCTGTTCGGCCGCCCCGATGTGTCGGGGCCCGAAGCGGCGCTGCGCCACAAGATCGATTATACGATCGCCAATGACTATCCCACCGTCAGCGCCGCGCTCGACGAGGGCAAGACGCTGGCCGGGATCAAGGTCAAATCCCGCGTCGAGCGCGATGTTCGCCACCTCGTCAAGGCGTTGACATCGGTGGTCACCATCGAGGCGACGGCGCGATGATCTGGCCGACCCGGCGGAGCGGCGCGGGGCCTGTCACCATCACGATGCCGCCGATCGGGCAACCCGAGGCGGGCAATGATCGCGGTCCGGCACCGCCCAGCCCGGCGGCGCTGCGTATCGCGGCGCAGGCCGAAGCGGAATCGCGCAAGGCCGATCAATATACCGACCTCAAGGTGCAGATGCACCAGAAGCTGATCGAGCGCATCAACCTGTCGGCGCTGGAAACCATGACCCGCGAGCAGGTCGGCCGCGATATCGGCGATATCGTCCAGGAGATGCTCAAGGAGATCAACCACGCGCTCAACCTGGCCGAACGTCGCCAGCTCGTGGAGGATATTCTCGACGAACTGCTCGGGCTGGGGCCGTTGGAGCCGCTACTCAAGGACCCGACGATTTCGGACATCATGGTCAATTCGGCATCGCGGGTATTCGTCGAGCGCCGCGGCCGCATCGAAAAGGTCGCGACGCGCTTTGCCGATGACAAGCATCTGCTGCGCATCATCGGCAAGATCGTTTCGGCGGTCGGCCGCCGGGTCGATGAATCCTCGCCGATGGTCGATGCCCGGCTTGCCGATGGCAGCCGCATCAACGCTATCATCCCGCCGCTGGCGCTCGATGGCCCGTGCCTGTCGATCCGCAAGTTTTCCAAGACGCCGATCGATCTCGCCAAGCTGGTTTCGTACAACTCGATGACGCCCGAATGCGCCGAAGTGTTGCGCGGCGTCGTCGCCAGCCGCCGCAACGTGCTGATCTCGGGGGGCACCGGATCGGGCAAGACAACGATGCTCAACGCCATGTCGGCGTCGATCGAGGACCATGAACGCATCGTCACCATTGAGGATTCGGCCGAATTGCAGCTCCAGCAGGCGCATGTCGTGCGGCTGGAAACACGGCCGGCGAACGTGGAAGGCCGCGGCGAAGTCAACCAGCGCGATCTCGTCAAGAATGCGCTGCGCATGCGGCCCGACCGGGTCATCCTGGGCGAAATCCGCTCGGGCGAAGCCTTCGACATGCTGCAGGCGATGAATACCGGCCATGACGGCTCGATGACCACCGTCCACGCCAACACGCCGCGCGATGCGCTGTCCCGTGTCGAACAGATGATCGGCATGTCGGGGATCGACATCAGCCCGAAGTCGGCGCGCGCCCAGATCGCGTCGGCCATTCATGTCGTGCTCCAGCTCGAACGCCTGTCGGATGGCAGCCGCCGGCTGACCTCGCTCGCCGAAGTGACGGGCATGGAGGGAGAGATCATCCTGATGCAGGAAATCTTCAAGTTCCAGCGCGAGGGCGTCGATGAGGACGGCAAGGTGATCGGCGAAATGCGGCCGATGGGCGTGCGCCCGCGCTTCATGGAGCAGTTGAAGGCGCGCGGCATCGACCTGCCGGCATCGCTGTTCGATCCCTATCGCAAGCCGGGGGCAGCATGAGCACCTATCTCGACGCCCGCATGATCTTCCTGGGGATCGTCTTCCTCGCTGTCGTGCTCGCAGTGGAAGGCCTGTATCTGTATTTCCGCGATGTGCGCGGCCCGCAGCGGCGGGTGAGCAAGCGGATGCAGCTGATCGCGTCGGGCGCCTCGAACGCCGAAATCCTCGCGTCGTTGCGGCGCGAATCGTCCAAGGCGTCCGAAAGCCTGTTGCCGGCGGCGGTCGATTATCTCGAAGTCCGGCTGACCCAGGCCGGCATGCGCATCACCGCCAACCGGATGTTCCTCATGATGGCGGCGGCAACGCTGATCACCGGGGTGCTGTTTCCGCTGATCGGCGGCGTGACCGGGCAGATCACCTCGTTCGGCGCTGTCATGCTGCTGCTGATCCTCGCGGTTGCCATCGGCGTGATGCTGCCGCTCGCCTTCATCAATATCCAGGCGGCGCGGCGCATGAAATTGTTCGAGGCGCAGTTTCCGGTTGCGCTCGATATCTTCACCCGCGGCCTGCGTGCCGGCTATCCGGTCACCTCGGCGCTGGAATTGCTGGTGTCGGAAGTGCCCGATCCGATCAGTTCGGAATTCGGGCTGGTGGTTGCCGAAATGAACTATGGCTATGATCTGCGCGATGCGCTGGCCAATCTGGCGAAGCGGGTGCGCACCCAGGATATCCAGATGTTCGTTGTGTCGGTCGCGATCCAGTCCGAAACCGGCGGCAGCCTTGCCGATATCCTCGAGGGCCTGTCCAAGATCATCCGCGATCGCGCCGGCATGGTGATGAAGGTCGCGGCGCTGGCCAGCGAAGGCAAGATGACCGGGGCGCTGCTGTCGATCCTGCCGGTGGGCAGCTTTGTCGCGATGTTCGTGTCGCGACCGGAATTCTATCTCGATGTTGTCGATGATCCGTGGTTCATGCCCGGGGTCATCGGCGTCATCGTCCTGTACACCGTGGGCATCCTGATGATGCGCCGCATGATCGCCATCAAGGTCTGATCGCCATGGCCGGTCCCATGCTCGTCAATGCCCTTGTCATGGTGATGGTGTTCGCCGCGGTCGTGCTGGTCGTGCTGGCGCTGGCGCCGGCGTTCGATCGCGGGCTCAATATCGAAGCGCGGCTTTCGGGGATTCCGCAGGCGGCCCCGACGAAATCGTCGCTGGTCGCCAGTGAATCGACCTCGCGCTGGGCCCGGCTGGTCATCGCGGCGGAAGAACGCGGGCTGTCGCTGACCGACAGCAAGGCGGATGTCCTGCAACAGAAGATGATGCTGGCAGGCTTCGAACAAAAATTTGCGGTGCGCGCCTTCGTGCTCGCCCGTGCCGTCACGACGCTGCTGGTGCCGTTGCTGGTGCTGGCGTTCTTCGCGCTGCAGGGATCGTGGCCGGCGCCGAGCAAATTGTACATGTTCATCATCGGCGGCGCCGTGTTCGGGCTGTACCTGCCAACCCTGTATATCGGTTCGCGCGCCAGCAACCGGCGCGACGAGATCCTGAACGGCTTTCCCGATACGCTCGACCTGATGCTCGTCTGCGTCGAAGCCGGCCTGTCGATCGATGCCTCCTTCAGCCGGGTCGGGACCGAGATCACCAGTTCGCACCCGTTGCTCGCCGATCTGTTTGCCACGGCATCGCTCGAACTGCGCGCCGGGCGTTCCCGCGAGGAAGCGCTGCGCAGCCTGTCACGCCGGACCGCCGTGCCCGAAATCAGCGCGTTCGTGACGTTGATTGTCCAGTCCGACAAATTGGGTGCCAGCATCGCCACGGCGCTGAAGATCTATGCGAGCGAAATGCGCGAAGCGCGCCGGATGCGCGCCGAAGAACGTGCCCATCGCATCCCGGTGCTGTTGTCGGTGCCGCTGGTCTGCTGCCTGTTGCCGGTCATGATTGCCGTGCTGATGCTGCCGGCATCGATCCAGATGAAGAATTCCATGGCCACCACGAAGTCGTCCAGTGTCAGTCGCTGACCCGCGCCGCACGCGCGCCGCGTTCACCCGCATCGGCACTGTCGCCATCGGGCTGGCGCTGCTCGGCGCCGGGCGGGCCGATGCCAGTGCCCCGGCGCCCGGGCGCGGCCTGCCCGAAGGCACAAGGCTCACCGCCCCCCAAACGGCGGCGAGTGATCCGTACCAGCGCGGCAAGGCACTGCTGGCGAGCGGCGACCTGCCGGGCGCTGTGGCGGCGCTGCGTGCCGCGCTTGCCGCCGATCCGCAATCGGTCGATGCGCTCAACGGCCTCGGCATCGCCTTCGATCGGCTTGGCCGCTACGATATCGCGCGCGGCTATTACGACATGGCGCTGGCGCTGGCCCCGGATCACCCGCTGGTGCTCAACAATCTGGGCTATTCGCTCTATTTGCAGGGGCAGGATGCCGCTGCCATCCCCATCCTGCGGCGGGCACTGGCGGCGACAACCGCGGGCGGCCCGGGGCCGGCGCAACGCATCCTGACATTGATCGCCGACCGCATGCGAACGCGGGTCGTGGCCAGCGAGACCGCGCTGGCCCGCGCCGACATCGCCGCCCCGGCAGCGCGCGTGGAGCTCAGCGCCAATGGCGAGCAGCGCCTCGTGCTCGCCGCTACCCTCGACGAAGCGCCGGCGCCCGAACTCATCGCCCGGCTCGGCGATGCCGCCCCGCTGACCACGCCGGCGCGGCCCTGGACAGCGCGCGAGGAAGCCATGGTGGTGGCCAGCGCCGCGCCAGCGCCGCCGCCACCCGCCGCGTCGGCGGCGCCGGCCGTGGCGGTCAAAGCGATGTTGTCGGTCGTGGTGGCCACGGCGGCGCTGCCGACCGGCCCCGGCGCACTGCCGTTGCCGCTGCGCCGCCGCGATGAACCGGTCTCCGGCCCCTTCCGCGCCAACCTTCTCGCCAACCTTGTCGTCCCCGCCCGGCCGGTGGAGCGACGCCCCGCGCCGCGCGACGAGGATCGCGTGCCGGCGGGCATCGTTGTGAATGCGCTGCGCGACGACCGGGCACTGGCCTGGCTGACGGTGGTAGTCGCGGCGGCGCCGCCACATCTGACGACCGCTTCGCCACCGCATCTGACGACCGCAACAACGCTGATCGGCATCCCGGCCGCGCCGGCGTTCGACACCCCGGCTGCTCCGGTATTCGACACCCCGGCTGTGCCGGTGTTCGACAGCGACGATGCCGCGCTCAATGCCTTTGCAGCGCGCATGGCGGTGTGGCGCAGCCTGTCGGCATGAGGCACCTTGCTGGCGCCGTGCTGGCGCTCGGGCTGCTCGCCGCGCCACTGCGGGCGGAGCCATCGACACCGCCGCTGCTGAAGGCCGAGGCTTCGCCCGATCCGGCGTTGCTATTGGCCGGGGCTTCGCCCGATCCGGCGCTGGCGATCATCGATACAGCGCTGGCCGAAGGCCGGTTCGATGCGGCCGCCGAAGTGCTGCAACGCACCTTGCCGCTGCGCCCGGGGCCCGAATTGCAGCTGCGGGTGGCCGAACTGGCGCTGGCGCGCGGCGCCCTTGCCGAAGCCGCGACGGGTTTTGCCGATCTCGCGGCCGATCCCGCGGTAGCGGCGACGGCGCAGCAGGGCCTGGGCATCACGCAGCTGCAGCAGGGCAATCTGGTGGCGGCGCGGGCGGCGCTCGACGCGGCGCTGGCGGCCGATGCCGGGCTGCTGCGCGCCTGGAACGCCCGCGCCGTGGTCGCCGACCGGAGCCGTGATTTCGTCGCGGCCGATGCCGCCTATGCCCGGGCGCTGGCGCTCGATCCGCGCGCCGCGATGGTGCGCGCCAACCAGGGCTATTCGCTGTTGCTGCGCGGCCGCCATGCCGATGCCGAAGCGGCGCTGGTCGCGGCGCTGGCGATCGATTCCGGGTTGGCGCCGGCGGCGACCAACCTGCGCCTCGCGCGGGCCATGCAGGGGCGATATCGCGATGCCTTTGCCGGTTCGACCCGCGCCGGGTTGGCCGCCGATCTCAACACCGTGGGTTTTGCCGCCATGGCGCGCGGCGATTATGCCGTTGCCGAAGCCTATCTGAATCGGGCGCTGGCGCTCAACCCGCGTTTCGATCCGGTCGCCTTTGCCAATCTCGCCTATCTGAAATCGATAACCGATCCGCTCGGCACCGGTGTCGGCGAGGATCTGACGCGGTGATGGGGCTGGTCCCCGAAGTGCTGGCCATCGCGGCGCTGGCGTGCCTTGTCGCCGCCGCCATAGCCGATATCCGCGCCTATGAAATCCCCGATGGCCTGTCGATCGCGCTGCTCGCCACTGCCATCGGCTATGGCGTGCTGACGCCGGGGTTCGGCTGGCTGTCGCATGGCGCTGCCGTGCTGCTGATGTTCGGCATCGGGCTGTTGCTGTTCGCGCGCGGCTGGATGGGTGGCGGCGATGTCAAGCTGCTCGTCGCCGTCGCCGGCTGGACGGGCCTGTCTGGGCTGGTCGGCCAATTGACCGCGGTGGCGCTGGCGGGCGGCATGCTGGCGCTGGTACTGATCATCGCCCGCCGCGGGTTCGCCGGCCGGCCCGCCGAAACCCTGCCGAAGCTGTTCCGGCCCGATGCGCCGCTGCCCTATGCCATCGCCATCGCCGCCGGAACGGGGTGGTGGGCGCAGACCGCCTGGCCGATCATCTAGAGCGGCTTTCGACCACGTTGTATCGGAACCGGCCCGCGCCGGTTTCTTCTTGATGAAAGAGACCCTAGGCCTGCGGCGCGTTGCGGTTCGACGCGGCGGCCAGCGCCAGATAGATCTTGCCGATGTCCGACGTCAGCATGGTGGTGGCGATCGCTTCGCCGTCGCGGCCGCTGGCAAGGCGGGCGATCAATCCGTCGAAACTGTCGCAGAAAAACCCGGCTTCGTTGCGGAAATCGGGATCATAGGCGAACAGCCGCGCCATCTTGCGGTCGGTTTCGGCGCCCAGTTGCGGCACCACGGCGCGGGCAAAGACGCTCCGGTCGCCGGCGCGGTGCGCCACCCAGTCGCTATCGCCCAGCCGGATGCCGAGCAGGTGCGCGACATCGACACTGGCTTCGTGCAGCCGTTCGATGACCCGGGCGGCGCGGGCGCCGATGGCATCGCGTTCGCGCGTGACGAAGCGCGCGTCGATGGCGTCGATGCGGGCTGCCCCGGCCTCGATACGCTCGGCGAGCGCTGCGACCTGGGTGGCGAGCCGCGCCGAAACCGCTTCGCCGCCGCTTGCCAGCCCGGCGAGCGCCGCCTCGATCGCGCCGACATCGTTGCCGACGCCGGCAAGCGCGTCGCGGGTTTCGGCAAAGCGGCCGGCGAGTGCATCCAGTTCCCCGGCAAAATCGGCCCTGAGCGATTCGAGGGCGGCGCTGCTGCGCGCCAGCACGCCATCGACCGCGGCATCGAGCGCATAGGCGCGCTTGGCGATGACGCTGGTGCTGGCCTGCGACGCGGCGTCGATCTGGCCGAGCTGCGCGGTCATCGCGGCGATATCGGCGTGCGCGGCGGAAGAAGCGGCCTGCTGGCGCACCTCGGCATCGGCGAGCGCGGCGGTGAGCGACGCCACTTGCGCCGCGCCGTCGGCGGCGCTGCGCGCCATCGTCATCGCCAGCGTATCGACCGTGGCGACCAGCGCCGGCAGGCTGGCGGCAAGCGTGTCGATCACCGCCCCGGCGTCGGCACCGCTGCGCGCCACATCGGCGGCGACGGCGCTAATGGCCTCGGCGCTGCCACCAAGGCCGGGCAGGGTGGCGGCGGTCGCCGTCGCCAGGCCTTCGACATGCGCCGTGCTGCTGGCCAGATGGGCGTCGATTTCGCCGAGCCGCGCGGCGAGGATCGTTGCGGTTGCGACGGCGTTTTCCAGCCGGGTTTCGGCTTCGACGAGCGGCAGCGGGTCGCGCCCCGGCGGCAACAGCGCGGTAACCAGCAGCAGCAGCGCCAGCGGCGGCAGCAGCGCCAGCGCCAGCGCCGGCAGGGTGGCGAGCGTGGGCGGGGTCGCGCCGGCCAGCGCTGCTGCCAGCCAGGCCAGCGCCACCGCCAGCACCGCCCACAGCGGCCAGCGCCGTTCCACCCGGATCGACACGATCAGCGATTCTACGCAATTCCCCTTTTTTGCCGCCGGTTCTACCGGCGCCGGCGGTGAGTGTCACCGGCTTTCAAGGGCGGCAATTGCAAGGTCGTCCGGCGGCAAGGCTTGCCAGCGCCAAGCAAGCTGGGGTAGCCGGGCCTGTGTCGCCGCACGGCGGCCGCTTGTTGCCGAAAAGGACGCCTGCGTGCCCTTCCGTCCCGAATGCCGTTCCGCCGCATGAAAGCGGTCATCCTCGCCGGCGGGCTCGGCACGCGCATTTCCGAAGAAACCCATCTGAAGCCCAAGCCGATGATCGAGATCGGTGGCCGGCCGATCCTGTGGCACATCATGAAGCTGTATTCGGCGCATGGCGTGAATGATTTCATCGTCTGCTGCGGCTACAAGGGCTATGTCATCAAGGAATATTTCCAGAATTATTCGCTGCACATGTCCGATGTCACCTTCGACATGCGGACCAACGCCATCGAGGTCCATGCCCGCAACGCCGAACCCTGGCGGGTGACGCTGGTCGATACCGGCGAGGACACGATGACCGGCGGCCGGTTGAAGCGTGTCGCGCCCTATCTCGCCGATGAGGAAGCGTTCTGCTTCACTTATGGCGATGGCGTCGCCGATCTCGATATCACCGCCGAAATCGCCTTCCACCGGTCGCACGGCAAGCTGGCGACGGTCACCGCGGTGCAGCCGCCGGGGCGCTATGGCGCGCTGGAGATCGATGGCGACACGGTCAACGGCTTCATCGAAAAGCCGCTTGGCGATGGCGGCTTCATCAACGGCGGCTTCTTCGTGCTGTCGCCCAAGGTGATCGACGAAATCGCCGGGGATTCCATGCCGTGGGAAGCCGACCCGCTCGCCAGCCTGGCGCGCAAGGGCGAGTTGATGGCGTTCGCGCATCGCGGATTCTGGCAGCCGATGGACACGCTGCGCGACAAGAACCAGCTCGAGGACATGTGGCAGCGCGGGGCGGCGCCGTGGAAGTGCTGGGCCTGACGTGAATCGTGATTTCTGGGGCCAGCAGCGCGTGTTGCTGACCGGCCATACCGGTTTCAAGGGCAGCTGGGCGGCGCTGTGGCTCGAACAGCTCGGCGCCGAGGTGCATGGCCTGTCGCTCGCCCCCGATCATGTTCCCGACCTGTATTCGCGGCTGGCGCCCTTTGCCGGGGCGACCTCGACGATTGCCGATATCAACGATCCTGAGGTAGTGCGCGCGGCGGTGGCGGCGGCGCGGCCGACGCTGGCGCTGCACATGGCGGCGCAACCGCTGGTGCGGCGCTCCTATGCCGAACCGGCGCTGACCTTTGCCACCAATGTCACCGGAACGGCGCATGTCCTCGATGCGCTGCGCGGTGCGCCTGACCTGAAAGCGGTGCTCGTTGTCACCACCGACAAGGTCTATCGCAACGACGGCAGCGGGCGGCGCTTCGTCGAAAGCGACCCGCTGGGGGGGCATGACCCCTATTCGGCGTCGAAGGCCGGCACCGAAATGGTCGCCGCCGCCTTTGCCGACAGCTATTTCAGCAAGGCCGGCGTCGCGCTGGCGACGGCGCGCGGCGGCAATGTCGTCGGTGGCGGCGACTGGTCGGCCGACCGGCTGGTCCCCGATGCCTGGCGCGCGCTCCACGCCGGGGTGCCGCTCGAGCTGCGCTATCCGCAGGCGACGCGGCCGTGGCAGCATGTGCTCGATTGCCTGTCGGGCTATCTCGCCTATCTCGAAGTGCTCGCTACCCGCCCGGGCCTGCCGCGGGCGCTCAACTTCGGGCCGGCGGCCGACGATGAGCCGGTGACG
>JBILPK010000069.1:0-16302 GCA_044373875.1 Polymorphobacter sp. | reverse complement strand
CCTCGACGACCGCCTGGGGTCCCCTGGCGGTCGTCGAGGCCGGGCTGGCCGCTGTCGACCCAATTCGAGCCGTTACCGATCGCGGTGTAAACGTCAGCGCCTGCCAAAACAGGCCATCTGCCTGGTCTTGAGCAGCGTCGCACCTTAGTTCCCCATCGTGGTTGTTCGTGAGGTTCAAGACGTTGCGCCGCTTGGAATACCCACCGCGGAAAAGGCCCCTATTGCGATCGCTACCATGACGGGGCCGAAAGAATTGCCGCGTGGCCAGCCTGTGGTCTGCCTGCTATGCTGTGGCTTCAAGAGCGAGGAGGGGTAAATGCGACGCAACCTACTGATCCCTTTTGCAGCATTGCTCGCGCTGGCCGGACCGGCTGCGGCCGAGTCACCCAAGAACAAGGGTCACTATCTTTTCGTTTGGGCCGGGGATCGCGCCAAGGCGGGCAACAACTTCATCGCCGTCATCGACGCCGACCCGAACTCGGCCGACTTCGGCAAGCTTGTCACCAGCGCAGCGACCGACCAGGTGAGCGTCAATCCCCATCACACCGAATATGTGATGCCAGCGAGCGGTCTGCTTTTCGCGAATGACCATGATGCAAGTCGGACGGTCGTCATGGACCTGCGCAATCCGCTGAAACCCCGCCAGATGGCGTCGTTCGGCAACATCGGCGGCTATGCCATGCCGCACAGCTTTCTGCGCCTGCCAAACGGCAATGTGCTGTCCAGCTTTCAGTATCCCGATCAGGGCGAACACGCTGGCCATGCCGCGATGACGGGCAAGACCGGCGGCATTGTCGAGATCGATGAAAGCGGCAAAGCGGTGCGTGCCGCCAGCAATGCGGATCCGAGCTTCGGCGACGAGGGACTTCTGCCGTACAGCCTTGCCGTGCTGCCGGCGATCGACCGGGTGCTGGTAACCAATTCGCCGATGGGCGACGACTTCCTGCTGACCAGCAACACCTATCAGGTCTTTCGCCTGTCCGACCTCCGGCTTCTCGGCACACATCGGCTTGATCCCGGACCGAGGCTGAACGGCCATGTCTCGCCCGAAGAAGCACGTGTTGGCCCGGACGGTGCGGTCTATGTCCAGACTCTTTCGTGCGGCGTGCAGCGTGTCACCGGCATCGACACGCCAAACCCGGTCGCCAAGCTGGTGCACCAGTTTCCGGGGAGCTGGTGCGGCGTGCCAACCATCGTGGGGAATTTTTTCATTCAAAGCGTGCCCTCCATCCACGGCTTTGTGGTCATCGACATTCGTGACGGTTCCAAACCTGTCGAAGCCTCGCGCCTTGTCATCGACGAACGCTATTCCTCGCACTGGACCGGGTGGGACCCGAAAATGCGGCGCCTCGTCGTCACGTCGGGGCAGGCGGGCGACCGCACCTATCTGCTCAAGCTGGATGAGGAAACCGGCGCCCTGACCATGGACACCGCTTTCCGCGACATCGACGGAAAGGTCGGATTCAGCTTCGATAGCCGGCCATGGCCGCATGGCTGGACAGGTAACGCCATGGCGCACGGCGCAGTCTTCACGCGTTGAGACAGACCGCTGGTTAGCAAAAGGCTACACTGACATTGCCCGGTCTTCGCAAGGGAAGGATCAACGGTTGCGGTGAAGGCAGCTTTGCAATCTTGCTTTCAATCGTATCTGACTGCCTTCCTGGGTGGATTCGGCGACATCGCACGAACAATCGCCGGAATGTCAGCTTTGGCTAGAAGCAGTCGTTCAGCAGCCTTGGCATGAATGGCAACAAACAATGTCACAGAGTCGGTCATGCGCTTGGCCGAAGGCAAACCGCGCACCGACAAAATGGGCAGGCAGGGGTACGGCACGGCGATCTATAGTTGGCCGCTGTTCGGCCGCTATGTCCTCTTCGTGCTGACCAAGGCGTGGTAAAACTGGTCGCCCGGCGGTTTGGATTGCAACCCGCCGGCCGGGGAGAGCGTAGTATGCAAAGTGCATCCATGATCAGTGTGGTCGCGGGAGTGCTGGCGATGTCTTCGGCGATGGCATGGTCAGACCCGGTCATGGCGATGGACCCGCCGGGTTATGCAGCGCCGTTCGTGGATTCGCTGGAAACGCTGAACTTTCCGCTGCTGTCGATGATGAAGCAGGCACCCGGTTGGGCGTCGGCCCTGCGCGCCGATCCTGCTTTGCAGGCACTGGCAGCGGTCCGGATGCAGCGGGTGGCCGCGACCCCTGCGTGCACCCCGCGGCCCGAGTGTCTGGCAGAGGCTTGGGCCTGGACACCGCAAGACATTGCCGCCGTCACCGCAGCACTGCGCACCGTGGCGGCGCGCCCGGGCATGGCCGACGTGCTGGTGCGCACCCATTTGCGCGCCTCCGGCCGTTTTGCGCGCCACGCAGCCCTTGCCGACGCCGAACTGTTGGCAGCGGCGTGGGCCGATACCGCCGCTGGCCTCAATCATCTGGTTGCGGTGTATGGCGCGGGCAAGCCGCCGCGCTATCCGGCAATCGATGCCATTATCTTCGACGTGAAGCGGCCGGAATTTGCGGCTGTCCTTGATGCCCATGCCCGCGTGACCGAAGCCGCGGCGCGCCCCGATGATCTGGTGTTCGACCCGTCGCTGCGCTTTGGCACCGGGTTGCTGCGCCTGAACGAGCGCACCGACGCCACCGCCTTTCGCCCTCTGTTGGCCGGCGAAAACACGGCGGCGGTGGCACAGGTTCGCCGCATGCGCTGGAGCGATTATCGCTATCCTGCGCTGCTGGTGTTTGGCCATGGTCCCGAAGATGCGCAATCGCGAACCGGCGTGCTCGGCCATATCCGCATGGCGCGTGCCGCCGATCTGTTCGCCCGGCACCTCGCCCCGTTCATCATTGTCAGTGGTGGAAATGTGCACCCCAATCGCACGCCGTTCAACGAAGCCATCGAGATGAAGCGGCTGCTGATCGTGCAATACGGTATCCCGGCCGATCGCATCCTGATCGAGCCTCATGCCCGACACACCACCACCAACCTGCGCAACGGCGCGCGCCTGCTGTTTGCTGCCGGGTTCCCCACCAGTCAGCCGTCGCTGATCGTCACCGATCCGGCGACGGCGCCGTATATCGGCAGTATGTTGCTGCAGGAACGGACGCGGGCAGAGACCGGCGTGCTGCCGGGCGTGGTGACGCCGGCAGCCACGCCCTTCACCTTTGAGTTCCGTCCCGACCGAGCGGCATTTCATGTCGATCCGTTGGATCCGCTCGACCCCTGAACGAGAGGAACATGCTGTAGCCCGCCCGAGCTGCTGCCGGTTTCGTGGGCACCAAGTAGAGGTGTTTTATGGAACCGCAGGGTATGAATGCAACGACGCAAGTTCAGCCGCGAGTTCAAGCTCGAGGCGGTAAAACTGGTCAGGGATCGCGGCGTGACGATAGCGCAGGCGGCACGTCACACTGCCTTGCCTTCAGAACCGGTAAGCCAGCCCAACAAGTGCCTGCTGGCGCTCATAGTTGTTCTTGCTGCCGCCGACATCGGTGTAGCGGTACTCGACGCGGGCATTGACGTGCCGGCTGACGGCGTATTCGAAGCCGGCGCCGGCGTGCCATCCATCAAGGCTTGAACTGACAATCGCAGCCTGGCCGACGCTGGTGTGCGTACGGATGCTGGCGCAACCACCGCGGACATAGAGCAGCGCCTTGTCGTTGATCAGATAGCCGGCACGGGCCGAAAGATAGACCGCGAGACGGGGATCGATTGCGGAGCGAACGACGCCACGATCATTGCGCAGCTTGTTGTCCGCAGGGCCATTGAGCGCCGCTTCAGCACCCAGGACGAAATGCGTGCCGATGATTGTATCATAGCCGGCAAAGATTCCGACCATCGCCGAACCGCGACTGACGCTTTGGGTAAGCGACGCATCGCTGAAGGTCGGGCCGACCTTGTCGTGGTTGTAGCCGGCCGTCACACCAAGCTGGAACCCGTTAAAGCCTTCGGCAGCCGCAGGGGCCGCAACCGTTGCAAGGGCGGCGATGCCACCCAGAATAACTGCCTTCATTTTCGGTCCTTATCTCGATTGCGGCAGCCGTGGAGGGGCACGGCGGCCGCTGTGGCGCAGCGAAACATTTTGCCTCGCTTCAGTGGCGCGGCCGGTTGATAGTGGCCGGCGCGACAAGGCGGAACGCGCATCGTTTGCATTGATCGATTGCGCGAAACGCCATGCCATCGGGCCCACGCCATGCTATCGCCGCACCATGGCGCTTCCCGATCTCAACCTGCTTGTGACGCTGGATGTGCTGCTGACCGAAGGCAGCGTGGCGCGCGCCGCCAAACGGCTTCAGCTCAGCCCGTCGGCGATGAGCCGGGCGCTGGCCCGGTTGCGCGAGGTCATGGGTGATCCCTTGCTGGTCAGGGCGGGCCGCGGGCTCGTGCCAACGCCGCGGGCGCTTGAATTGCAACAGCGGGTTGGTGACCTGGTCAAGGATGCCGAAGCAGTGCTGCGCCCTGCCAAACTGCTCGATCTGAAGGGACTTGTTCGAAGCTTTACCCTGCGAAACTCCGACGGGTTCACCGAAAGTTTTGGTCCTCACATTGTTCGACGGGTCAATGCGGATGCGCCGGGTGTGCAGTTGCGCTTCATGCGTAAGCTCGATCGTGGCAGCGAAGGCCTTCGTGATGGCAGCATCGACCTTGAAACGGGCGTCCTCGGCCGAACGCTCGGGCCAGAGGTGCGCGCCAAGGCGCTGTTTCGCGATCGGTTCGTCGGCGTCGTCCGAGCGGGACATCCGTTCGAGACCGGCGTGATAACCGCCGCGCGATTTGCTGCTGGCAATCACGTCCGCGTATCGCAGCGCGGCATGGAGCGAGGCCCTATCGATGAAGCCGTAAAGGCCGCGGGGCTGCGCCGGAATGTTGTTGCCAGCGTCGATGGGTATATCGCCGCATTGGCCCTGGCGCGGCAGTCCGATCTCATTGCCAGCGTTCCAGAGCGTCATACCTGTGCGCTTCGCGACGGCATGTTCAGTTTTCCATTCCCGGTTTACGTTCCCGAGGTCACGGTTTCGCTACTCTGGCATCCAAGGCAGGATAGCGACCCGGCCCATCAATGGCTTCGCCAGTGCGTGTTTGATGCCTGCAAGGCACGGCTTGGTGACAGCTAGACGCGTGGCTATTGGCATGGTCGGAAAGTCGCCTTCAGGCGAACGGCTCAACCCTAGCCATTCGTCGCCGATTGACAGTAAACGGACATTCGCTGGCTCACTTCGGGTCCCCTTGCGGACACCTAATTACGCTTGCCGGCCGATCAGAATGCCAGCCTAGGCCCGATGCTATTCGACTCGGTTCTCGAGCATGCCCATTTGGTCCACCCGGATCGTGACGACATCTCCCGCCTGCAGATACCCACCCGAGGCGCGGTCATCCGTGATTGTCCGCTCCACGATCGCGGCGATTGGGCTGCCGTGGCCGAACTTAGCCGCCCAATCGAAGGCACCACGCACGAATGTCGCCGGGCCCGGACCCTGAAAGATCGTTCCAGCCGGTGTTCCCGCCAGGACGAGCGTCCGATCCGGCAGAACGCCATCCTTGTTGACCGAAAGTTGCGCGCTGCCTTCACGCCAGGTCCAGCTGACGCCACCGCGCTTGGCCGTTTCGACAAGTAAACGGTCAAGATCCCAGATCCAGTTGGTAACGCGCGTGCGCTGCCGTTCTTCGCCATTGACGGAAAGACGCAGCTCTAGCGGTTCAACAAAGGCCTTGAGGTTTCGCGGCACGACGAACAGATCGCCGACGGGCAGGAAGCCGGCCCCGCTCTTGCCATCGGTGAAGCCCTTGCCCGATGCGATATCGTTGATGTCGGCGCCGCGCAGCAGCGCCGCGCGATCCGTGACATCGTTGCACAGGATCAGCCCGCCCTTGGCGCCGGCGTTGGCGGGCAATGCCGAAAGCGTGACGAGGCAAAGCTCAACCTCATAATCGAGCAGGCCCTTGCTCGCCGGAATCGCAGCGCGTGACGACGTTGGTTGGGCGATTTTGGCGAACATGAACGGGCCGCCTTCGACCTTGGCTTCATCAGCATGCTCGGGATAATTGGTGGCGACTGCAGCGTGCAAAGCGCGCAAATCGACTGGTACGGCGAGGGTTGCGGCTTCATGGCTGACGCTGGCCTTTGCCGAGGCAACAAACGCGGCGATCGCATCATAGCCAAGGCGGTTATACGCAGTGATTGCATCCTCTTCGGGTAGCAGCAGCGGTGCCAGGTCGACGCCGGTCACCACACCGTCCTGATAGCGGGTGACGACGATTGTCTGCGCTGCGGCGCCCTTACCGGCGCGAGCGAAGGTCAGCGCCTGGTCCGACGGCGCGATGACAATTGTTGCGGCTAACGGCGTTGCCGGTGCAGGGCGCGCCGGTACGCGGACTGGTTGCGGTCGGAGCCCGACAAAAGCCGCCACCGCCATGACAAGCAAAAGCCCGATCGCCGCGAAAGAAAGGACGCGCATTGCCGAACCTATACGAGTTGGGGAACGATGACGGCATCGGCCCCACCACGGCGACCGAATTTACCATGCAATGCGGGCAAAAAACTTGCCAGGTGCGGCATTTCTTCCGCGCAATGAACCAGTAGCGCGCGCGCATCATTTTCGGTCAGCCGCTGCACCAGCTTGGCGATCGGGGCCGCCAGACTGCCGACCAGATTGCGCCCGGCGACATGCTGCCCCCCCATCCAGAAACGCGAGCGCATCTCGCTGCCACCGGGAACGGTGCGAACATGATGGGCTAGGTAACCGATATCGATCGGGGCATCGCCAAGCCCGATGCGGGCGCAGACGATGGTGGCCTGGCAGTCATCATCTAGGCTGCGATCGCTGAACCCCAGCGATGCGGGCGGCACAAAGCGGATGGCGCCGCGAATCAGCGTGCTGCCGATATATTCGTCGACGATCGAGGTTTGACCGATGTAGAGCGCGCGGCCACTTGTGCCGGCGGGCGGCGTCTCGCGCCACCCGACATGGACGTGCGCCTGCGGATGCCAGAGCTTGTATTTGGCAGGCGTGTCGCCATGCCAGCCGAACCACCAGTCAATCATGGCCGGGGTCACGCCGGGCATGGCGGTGCGCACGCTCACGCGCATCCCGCCGTCGGGCGTGAGGACATAGCCATCCTCCAGCACTGTGGCGCCGCCGAACAGGTTGTCCGCTGCATCCTCGAACCCGGGCAACAGCGGCGCCGGCACACCGCCGCGATCGAGCGCTGCGGTCACATGCGGCGCCAGCGGCGCCATATGGGGATTGAAGAAGCGCGCAAAGGGTTGGGCGGTATCGGCAGCGCTGAACCCAAGATAGCGCCCGGCGATCGGTCTGCTGCTCTTCACGCCACGCGTCCCATATAAGTATTGAACAACCCGTCCGGGTCATATCGTGTGCGCAGGGCGTCGAGCCGGGCGAGATTGGCGGGCGCCATGAACGGCGCCGGTCGACGCCCGAGATTTTCATCGGCCAACTGAATGCCGACACTGTGGTCCTGCAGGGCTCCCATATGGTCGGTCGCCCAGCTTTCATCCGCCGGATCTGCCGTCTCGCTGCGCAGTCCGCCGTAGAGCGCGAGATAGGTTCGGGTTTCGAGCGAGAAGGCCATGTCGGGCCGCGCCGCCGGGCCATTCCAGTTGAGCCAGAGTGCATGGCTGGGGGCCGCCGGTTGGGTGTCGGCAATCCGTCGCATCGCCGGCAACAGCGGCTCGATCGGCGTGTTCATCCACATGCTGTCGGCCGTCCAGCGCGTGTTGGGCAGGAACAGGGTGTTTTCGCCGCCCTTCATCATCATGTTCAACGAGACAGGCAACAGCGGCAGGGTGAAGCTTGCAAGCTTGCGGATCGGGCTGTTGTCGATGAAGGCCACCGCCGCGCGCGCCTCGGCCCAGCCGTTGGCGAACACCGGCGTCAAGACCTGAACGCCATGCGCAAAGATGCCCATGGCCTTGCGATCGAGGACAAGCTGGAATTCGGCGTTGTGGGACACCGACGGGCCGACGCGATCCGCCCATGTCATCACGGCTTCAAGGTGGCGGATGCGGAACACCTGCACCTTCATGCCGACGTATTTCGGGCGGGCCTGCAGCTTCAGATGAAATCGCACGACGACGCCGAAAAAGCCGGGGCCGGCACCGCGCGCCGCCCACAGCAATTCGGGGTTTTCAGTTTCGCTGGCATGGACCAGGGTGCCATCGGCGAGAACGACATCGATGCCGATGACGCTCTGGCAGGCGAGGCCCGACGCCCGGCTGTTCCAACCGAAGCCGCCCTGCAGTAGAAAGCCGCCCATCCCGACCGTGTAGGCATGCGCCACCGGGAAGAAGAGATTGTGCCTGCAAAGGGCGACGTTGAGATCGCCGGCGAGACAGCCTGGCCCGATTACTGCCGTGCCGTCTGCTGCGTTGATGGCGATGCTGTTGAGGCGCGACAAATCGAGCATTATGCCGCCGTCGCGAATATGGTTCTGCGCCCAGCTGTGTCCGCCCGAACAGATGCCGATGGTCAGCCCGCGGTCTTTCGCTTGCCGTACGGCAGCCACGACATCGGCGTCGTCATTGGCCTGAATAATCAGGGCTGGGCGGCGGCCCGGGTCCTTCGCGTTGAAACTGGTGCCCAGTAGCGCCGCATCAAAGCCCGTCTCGTCCTTTGCGATGGTCCGGCCCTTGCCGGCACTTCGCTTCATGGAACTGCGCCAGCAGGAGGCCGGATCGACGGCAGCGCCAGCCAGCGCATCGGCAATGCCGGGGTCGGTGGAAACGCAATCGCTTCATGGCTCAGCGCCGCAGCAGCGGTCGAATCAAGCCCGAGCAATTCGAGCAAGCGCAACGTTGCAGGTTCGATAGCAGTCAACGGCAAAATGCCACGATGCAGATCGAGCGCGAGGCCGCTGATCGCGCCCGAGACCATGCTGGTGGTCAGATCGAGGTCCGAAACGCCGAAGCGGCCAAGCTGCATGCCTTCGGCAAGATCGAGTTTCAGCCGCAGCCGAAGTTCCGAGACAAGACTGTCGGCGGGCAGGCCGACATCAAACATCAGGCGGCCGAAGCCTGGCTGCGTGGTCACCAGACGCAGAGTGTGGCGCGTAGTGCGCGCAAAGCGCAGGGCGGGATCTGTCAGTTGACGGCTGAATCCGCCAATTGTTGCAGCGTGGCTGGCGCCGAGAAGCTCGCCGAGATCGGCAATCAGGGCGGTAACGTCCTGATAGTAGTTGTAGAATGTCGCATGCACCACACCGGCATGATCGGTGATTTGCCGAATGCCCAGCGCTGCCGCCGTGTGCGTCATCAAAAGCGACTGCGCCGCCACCAGCAACTGGTCTCGCGTTCTGGCGCGCTTGGAGCCGCGTAAATGGCCGGTATCGAGAATCACAATTTGGCGTAATGTCAAATTTGATATTTCGTCAAATTGAATCTTGAGAGGTGAGTCCTGATCGGTCCTCTTGCGGATACCGCTCGCACGACCGCTGTCGACCCAATTCGGGCATCCCGGGCCCCTTGTCGGACGGCCGCTTCAGCCAAATGCTGCTGTTCGTTTGTCCCTAAGCCGTGGCTACGCGTAGGACCTAACTTCCAACGTTCCGAGCCAACTCGCTTGTCGTGGCAAAGCGGAGGTATCGCGAATCTATTTGGACGCCGACACGCCTGCATGGCGCGCTCGATGCGCATCATCCAGCAACTGATTTCCCGCCGATCGCTTTGCGATGTCTGTCGCTATGCCAGGCGCGACACCGAGACCGCAGAGGCCGAGCTTGAGCATATCTTCGAGCCGTTCTGTCATCGCGGGACGAGAGAGTTGCGCCTCGACAATGGCGATCATCAAGATCTGGCAAAGGCCGAGCCAGTAGAGCACGCCGCTCGCGCGCGCTTCCGGACGCGTGAAACCCTCCGCAACACACCGCGCCATGTCCGCCTCGACACCGCGATTGAGGGCGTTTGACTGTGACGTTGCGCTCGCCATGCCGCGCAACATGATGATCGTCTTGTTGCGCTCAACGATCGCAAAATTGGCTGCGACGACCATGCCGTTGGCAAGCCGCTCTACCGGGTTTTCAACGCCCGAGTTGGCGGCATCGATATGCCTTTCCAATCCGGCCCGCACATATGCTGCAACCGCCGCTCCAAAGGCCTGCTTGTCAGCAAAATGATTGAAAAAGCTCCCCTTGGCCACCCCGGCCGCTGCCACAATGTCGTCAATCGGAATTGCATCGATGGGGCGCTCGACCAGCAGGTCGAGCCCCGCCGACAACAGAGCGCGTCGAGTTCGTTCGGCGCGCGGCAAGGTGGCGGATGCAATCGAGTCCATGTATCGACATTCGACGTGATTGACTTTTTGGTCAAGTCTGCCAATCTGACCATATAGTCAGATACGAATCGGGACATTGGGGGGCGAGACAGTGGCGCAGATCAAGATCGCAGATATCGCGCATGTCCGTTTCGCAGCGCCAGATCTGGCGGCGATGCAGGCGTTTCTCGAAGACTTCGGGCTGAAATGCAGCAGCGGCGCTGATGGTCGGCTCTATGCACGCGGCGCTGATGGCCGGCCATTCCTGCACGTGACGGAACGCGGCGACGCCGGCTTTGTCGCGCTCGGATTGCGCGCCGCCTCGATCGACGACCTGCACCGTCTGGCGGCCGCAGAAGGGGTTGCGGTGAACGACCTTGCAATGCCCGGTGGCGGCAGCGTCGTGTCCCTGATCGACCCTGATGGCTTCGTCATCGAAGTGGTCGCCGGCCAGCACAATGACCCGCCATCGACCACACCAACCGATGCGGTCCGCAATTCGGCGGCGGCGCGCCCGCGGTTTCGCGCTACGGTGCGGGTGCACAAGGGCCCGGCGCACGTCGTTCGGCTCGGCCATTGCGTCCTGAATGTTTCCGATTTTCGCCGATCCGAACGCTGGTACAAGGATCGCTTCGGCTTTCTCACCTCCGATGAGATCGAGGCAGCACCCGGCCTCGCGCTCGGCGCATTCATGCGCTGCGACCGCGGCGACAAGCCGGCCGACCATCACACTTTGTTTCTCGCGCAACTGCCGCAGCCCAAGGGCTTCCTGCACGCCGCATTCGAGGTCGCCAATTTCGATGATCTGATGGCCGGGCACGCACATCTCAAAGCGAAGCAGCGCACCGCCGCTTGGGGCGTTGGCCGACATATACTGGGCAGCCAGATCTTCGATTACTGGAAGGACCCCTGGGGCCACGAACTTGAACATTGGACCGATGGCGACCTGTTCACAGCCGATGATCCGCCGGGCAAGGCAACCGCCGCCGACCTGTTGGCGGTGCAATGGGGCATGGGTCACCCGATGCTCGCCGGTCGGCTAGCCCCATCACCGGGCGTTGCAAGCTTCTTCATGGCGCTTTCGATCCGGATAAAGCGTCTTTTTGGCAAATCCGAAACAGGGAAAATCGCATGAAACTGGCTACTTACGAGGACAATGGTATCCGCACCGGCCTGATCGTCGGCGACACGATCATTGATACCGGGCTGCCGCTCGATATGATCGGCATCATTGCCGGCTGGGACACGCTGCAACCGCAACTGAAGGCCAAGGCAGCGGCTGGTCGTGGCAAGCCATTGGCATCTGTGCGGCTGTGCGCGCCGGTGCGGCGCCCCGGCAAGGTGTTCGCCATCGGCCTCAACTATGCCGATCATATCGCTGAATCGAAGATGGAGACGCCCAAGAACCAGGTCTGGTTCAGCAAGGCTGTCACCTCGGTCAACGGCCCAAACGATCCCATCCTGATCGCCAGTCACGGCCCCTATGTCGATTACGAGGCCGAACTCGTCGCGGTCATCGGCAAGGGCGGCCGCAACATCGCTGCCGAAGATGCGGCGGCGCACATCTTCGGCTATTGCGTCGGCAACGATGTCACCGAAAGGTTTTGGCAACACAGCGGGCCGCAATGGACGCTGGGCAAATCCTTCGACACGCACGCCCCGATCGGACCCTGGATCACTACCAGCGACGAAGCCGGTGATCCGCATGCACTTGACCTCAGTTGCACCGTCAATGGTGAGGTGCGGCAGCATTCAAACACGCGCCACCTAGTGTTCAACATCTGGCAGCAGATCGCGCATCTGTCGCAGGCGATGACGCTGGAGCCCGGCGATCTGATCTTCACCGGCACACCTGGCGGCATTGGTGCAGCAATGGACCCACGTGTCTTTCTCAAGCCCGGCGATGTCGTCGCCTGCGCCGTCGAAGGGCTCGGCGCCATAGAAGCGACCATGGTGGCGGAGGCTTGAGTGATGACCAGCGGACATGATTGTGATGTCCTGATCATCGGCGGCGGGCCGACGGGCGTGACGCTGGGCATCCTGCTAGCCCAGCAAGGCGTACGGACGATCATCGCCGAACGGGAACCTGGCATCTATCCCCTGCCACGGGCCGCGCACATCGATCACGAAGGGATGCGCATCCTCCAGCAGGCGGGCGTCGCCGATGCTGTCATGGCCACGTGTCGGCATACCACCCGCTATGATTTCCTGAACGCCAAGGGCGAAATTCTGCTGCGCTTTGACGGTAGTGACAGGATCGGATCGGGCGGCTGGCCGGCGGCGAATTTCATTCACCAGCCTTCGGTTGAACACGCGCTGCGCGCCCGATTGGCGGAACTGCCAGATGCCGAGTTGCGCTCGGACTGGCGGCTGGAGGCGTTTGAAGAGGAGAGCGATGGCGTCACAGCCCACCTCGTCACGTCCGATGGGCCGCGCATCATTCGCAGTCGCTATCTCGTGGGCGCCGATGGCGCGCGCAGCCCTGTCCGCGAAGCTGCGGGCATCGGGTTCGACGATCTCGATTTTGATGAACCTTGGCTGGTCATCGATGCCATCGTGCATGACTATGATCGGCTGCCCAAGGTCAATCTGCAGATCTGTGATCCGATACGCCCGACAACATGCGTGTTGATGGGCGAAGGGCGGCACCGTTGGGAGTTCATGATCAAGCCCGGCGAAACCACTGAACAGGTGCTGGACGAGGATTTTATCGCAGCGCTGCTCGCCCCATGGGATGTCCAAGGCGCCGTCACCCTTGAGCGCAAGGCCGTCTATCGCTTCAATGCCCGCATCGCGACCCGGTGGCGCCAGGGCCGCATCCTCATTGCCGGCGATGCCGCCCATCAGATGCCACCGTTTGCAGGGCAAGGCCTGTGTTCAGGGTTGCGCGATGCCGCCAACCTGGGCTGGAAACTGCCCCTTGTCGTGAATGGCAAGGCCGATCCGGCGCTGCTCGACACGTATCAGCCGGAGCGCGAACCCAATGTGCGCGGCGTCATCGCCATGGCGATGATGATGGGCAAAACCGTCTGCATCACCGATCCGGACGCGGCGGCAGCGCGCGATGAACAGATGCTGGCCGCGCGCGCTGCGGGCATGGTTCTTGATGGCCCGCCAGCCTATCCGCCCATAATGACTGGCTGCATTTTGGCGGGAGCACCGGGGGCGGGCAGCTATTTTCCGCAACTGGCGGCATCCGATGGTACAAGGTTTGATGACTTTGCCGGGCATGGACCCTGGCTTGTCAGCGACGCCACAGTAGCCTCGGCAACAGGGCTGGTGTTGGTCTCCGCATCAGACAGCGATATGTCGAGCTTTGCGGCCGGCCTTCGAGCCGAATTACAGCGCCACGAATGTGCTGCCATTCTGGTGCGGCCGGATCGTAGTATCTTTGGCGCTGGCACGGTCGAGGTGCTTTCAACCGCGTGGCACGCTGCTTTGCAACCCCCAACCAGTTAAAGCGCGAAGCTTACGGGTCCCCTTGCGGACGCCTCCCGCTCGGACTGCAAAAGTTTACCTGACAACATCGGCCAACGGCCTATCGCTGATAAACCACCTTGCCGCTGACAATGGTCGCCAGAATCCTGCCGGCCAGGATTTTTTCCGGCGCGGTCGCGGCAAGGGCGAGGGGATCAATATCCATGACTGTCAGATCAGCCCATCGGCCCTTGGCAATGATCCCCGTCTGGTCTTCGCGGAAGGCGGCATAGGCCGACCAGCTGGTATAGGCCCGGATCGCTTCTTCGATCGTCAGCCGCTGCTCCGGATACCATCCGCCGGGGGGCTGAAGCTGCTTGTCCTGGCGGGTGATCGCGGAATGGAGGCCGTAGAAGATGCTGTGGTCGGAGCCCGGATTGTCGGCATTGAAGGTCAGTCGCGCGCCGTCGCGGCGCAGCGTGCGCCAGGCATAGGCACCAAGGATGCGCTGCGCGCCCAGGCGATCTTCGGCCCAGGTTTTGTCCTCCACCGCGTGGGGCGGTTCCATTGAGGCAATCACGCCCAGCCGGGCAAAGCGCGGCTGGTCTTCGGGCGAGATGACCTGGGCATGTTCGATCCGGTGGCGGCCCTGTGCGGTGTTGCGATCGGCCTTGAACTCCGCCTCAAGGAAATCGAGCACTTCGCGGTTGCCCGCATCGCCGATGGCATGGATCCCCAGCTGGAAGCCGGCCTTCATCGCCTCCTTGGCCAAATCACGGTCAAAGCCATAACCGCCACCGCTGATCCCGCGGTGGCCCGGCTTGTCGGCATAGTCGGCCAGCAGCCGCGCCCCGCGCGATCCCAGCGCGCCGTCGTAATAGGCCTTGACCGCGCGCGTGACGAGCATGCTGTCATTGTCCCGGTCCGGCCCCCTGGCGATCCACTGCCGCATCAAGGGCGGGTCGCGCAGCGACAGCAGGGCATAGACCCGGATCGGCAGGCGGTGCTGGTCCTCCAGCTGCTGGAGTGCGGCCATCGCCTGGCCGCCCACACCAGCCTCGTGAACCGCGACATAGCCGTCGGTGGCCATCTGACCCAGGCCCTTGAGCACATGGCGCGCGACAACTGCCTGCGGCTCGGGCGGCACCGCCGCTTCGACCATCGCCGCCGCGCGGTTCAGGAACAGGCCATTGGGCTGGCCATCTGTGCCCAGCCGCATCTCGCCCCCGACCGGAACCGGGCTGGCCTTGGTGATCTTGCCGGCATCGAGCGCGGCCTGGTTGGTCCAGATTGCAAAACCGTGCAGGCTGCGCAGCACCACCGGATGATCGGGCACCGCTGCGCTCAACTGCTGCTTGTTCGGATAGCGGTTAGCCCAGGCACCCTCGTCCCACCCGGCACCGAAGATCCATTCGCCCTTGGGGACGGACCTCGCCCGCTCGGCCACCAACGCAACCGCCTGCGCTTCGGTGGTGACATGGGTCAGGTCGACCGATTCGAGCTTGGCGCCCAGTTCGATGAAATGGGTATGCGAATCGACCAGCCCGGGGATCACCGTCGCGCCGTTCAGATCGATCACCCGCGTCCGCTTGCCGCGCAGCGCCAGCGCCCCCTTGTCGCTGCCGACATAGACGATCTTTCCGCCGCGGATCGCCACCGCTGCGGCATCGGGGTGCCACTTGCCGCTTGTGTAGGGCGCATCGGGCGCAGGCTTGCCATCGAGCGCGGGTTCGCCCCAGCGCAGCGTATAGACATGGGCGTCGGTCAGAATCAGATCCGCACCGCCGGACGCGGCCTTGGCCGTTGACTGGGGAGCACTGACGGAGATCAGGAAGACGCCGAGCAAGCTTGCGAACAGACCCGCCTTCATGTCCATTTACTCCCTGGCATGTTCGTCGTCAGATTAATTGAGAGAGCTGGCGGCGCAGATTAGCGGAGTGTCGGCCTCATCTGGGGTTGATATTAGGCGGCGATCTTGCGGTGTTGCAAGCGCTGATCCTGTCCCGGTTTTGTATCCGGCCAGTATGAGAGGTCTGGCCCTTCATCGGCCGGGTTAACCACGGCCGATGAAGCAAACTCGGCCGGCATCATGAACCCGAGTGATGTGTGAGGTCGGGTCTCATTGAAGTCCCGTCGCCACGTTTCGAGTTTGGCCCGGGCGTCGTCCAGTGACAAGAACCAATGCGTGTTCAGGCATTCGTCGCGCAGCCGGCCGTTGAAGGACTCTACGAGCGCGTTGTCCGTCCCCTTGTGGACACCGCAGGCATGGTTGCTGTCAACCCAATGAACGAACCCGCCGCGCGGGATTGGCGCATGGATTGAAGACGTGACGACGACACGGCAGTTCGGCCCGGATTGAGCGCAGGCGGGCACAGGCAGACCGTTAGATGCCTCGCCTGGCCGTTTAACACGACGGAACGACCGCCCGGTCGCGCCAAAATCAGAGGCCCTGGTGGCGATCGCGACCCTGGATGCCGCCGGTCGCGCCACAACCAGAACCGGCGAGAAGTCGAAATCCCCATAGCCAGCCCCGGCAAAATGCGGGCCGTTCCTTGGAGACTTTCGTACGCCTCGCGGCGCTCGAAACTTTACACAAAGTCGGTCATGATTGCCGATAGGGAAGGGTG
>JBILPK010000068.1:0-16356 GCA_044373875.1 Polymorphobacter sp. | reverse complement strand
CGCCATTCCGTTCTTCATCCTGTTCACCGGCCTGGCGATCAAGCGGCTGCGCAACCGGCAGGGCGCGGTGATGCCGATCATGGCCGCCGGGCTGTGCTTTGTTTCGGCCTATATCTACCTTGCCATCGTCGGCCATGGCATCCCGTTGTGGGTATGGGCGTTTCTGGGCGCGGTCATCGCCTATGGTTCCTGGAATGCGGTGCGAAACTTCCGGCTCAAGCTGCTGGAAAAATAGCTATTCGCGGCGGACCCCGTCGATCGGTTCGCCGAGCACCGGATAGTCGCAGCCTTCGGGAATAGTGATCCACATGGTGCCATCGCGTTCGACGATTGCGGGCTGGATGAACGGTGCCGGGCGCGCCGCGGCGGCAGCGAAGATCGCGGCGACACTGTCGTATTGCGCCAGGCGTTGCAGGTTGCACTTGGTCGGGAAGACCAGCGCGGCGCGGCCTTCGGCTTCGGCGGTCAACACGGCGGCGGCGGTGGTCCAGCGGATGGCAACGGCTTCATGGCCATCGGGCGAGATCGCGGCGCTGGCGGCATTGCCGGCATCGGCGAGATAGAAATCGGTATCGAAGCGCCGCTTGATCGGTGCGGCTGCCGGCGGTTCCCAGCGCGCGAACGGCGCGAAGCGTGCGGCGTCGACTCGGTGGTCGAGCGCGGCCAACATGGCGGCAAAGCTGCTCGCCTCGTCGCTGTCCGGCCCGGCAGCGAGCCGGGCGCGGGCGCGGGCGAGCGCCACCGGATCGGGCGCTGCGCCGGCGGTGAGCAGCACGCCGGTTTCCTCCAGCGCTTCGCGGCAACAGGCGATGCGCGCGGCGGCATCGCGGTCGTCGAGCGCGTCGAACCCCGTCGCCAATTCCGGATCGCGCGCCGTGACGACATCGGCAGGGTCGACCCGGCCGCCGGGGAACACCAGTGCGCCACCGGCAAAGGCGAGTTTTTCGCCGCGCTCGATCATCAGGATTTCGGGGCCGGCGCTGGTATCGCGCAACAGGATGACGGTGGCGGCGAGGATGCTGGTCATGGGGCGACCCTAGCCGCGAAGTGCGCGCGCTGCACCCTCGCATTTGTGGCGCGCCGCGGCACTGTCGGGACTTGGAGGCGCGCGCCGCCGCCTGTATAGCGGCTGCAAAATCAGGAGCCTTGCATGAGCGTTCGTCCGTGGCGTGACATTACCCGCCGCAAATCCCGGCAGATCATGGTCGGCAAGGTGCCGGTCGGCGGCGATGCGCCGATCGCCGTGCAATCGATGACCAACACGCTGACATCGGACGCGAAAGCGACGATCGAGCAGATCCGCCAGTGCGAGGAAGTCGGCGCCGATATCATGCGCGTGTCGTGCCCCGATGTGGAATCGACCGCGGCGCTGAAGGCCATCGTACGCGGCGTCAAGGTGCCGATCGTCGCCGACATTCATTTCCACTACAAGCGCGGCCTCGAAGCCGCCGACGCCGGTGCCGCCTGCCTGCGCATCAACCCGGGCAACATCGGCAGCCAGGCGCGGGTGCGCGAAGTCGTCAATGCGGCGAAAGCGAACGGCTGCGCGATCCGCATCGGCGTCAACGCCGGGTCGCTCGAAAAGCACCTGCTCGAAAAATACGGCGAGCCATGCCCCGAAGCGCTGGTCGAAAGCGCGCTCGAGCATATGAAGATGCTCCAGGACGAAGATTTCCATAACTTCAAGATCAGCGTGAAGGCGTCGGACGTCTTTCTCGCGGTCGCTGCCTATAACGGCCTTGCCGAAGTCTGCGATTATCCGCTGCATCTCGGCATCACCGAAGCTGGCGGCCTGCAGGGTGGCACGGTCAAATCGTCGATCGGGCTCGGCATGCTGCTCTGGGCCGGGGTGGGGGACACGATCCGGGTTTCGCTGAGCGCCGATCCGGTCGAGGAAGTGAAGGTCGGCTATCACATCCTGAAATCGCTCGGCATCCGGGCGCGCGGCGTGCGGGTGGTGTCGTGTCCCAGTTGCGCGCGCCAGGGGTTCGACGTCGTCAAGGTGGTCGAAACGCTCGAAACCCGGCTGGCGCATATCACGACGCCGCTGTCGCTGTCGGTGCTCGGCTGCGTCGTCAACGGCCCCGGCGAAGCGCGCGAGACCGATATCGGGCTCACCGGGGGTGGCAATGGCCGCCACATGGTCTTCCTGTCGGGCATCACCGACCATGTCATCGAATCCGAAAAGATGGTCGATCACATTGTCATGCTGGTCGAGAAAAAGGCGGCGGAGCTGGAAGCGGCCAAGGCTGCGGCGGAAGCGATTGCCGCCGAATAGCGCGCGGCGCACGCTGCATCGGCGATGGTCGACACAATCGGTCGGAGGAAAAGACATTGGCGATTACGCAGCTCATCTATTGTTCGCAGCCATTCGGTTTCGACGACGCCATGCTCGGCGGCATCCTGCTGCAGGCGCGCCGCAACAATGCCCGCGATGGCTTGACCGGCGCGCTGATTGCGCGCGGCGATATCTATATTCAGTTGCTCGAAGGCCCGGCGGCGGCAGTGACCACGACATTTGCGCGGATTGTCGGCGATAATCGCCATCTTGCCGTCACCCGGCTTTGTGAAATCGAGACGGACGCACGCATGTTCCCGACCTGGACGATGCGCGACGATGTGGCACCGAGTTGGGCCTGGAGCGCGGCCGAGGTCGAAGCGGGTGCCCCCGGCAATCTGCCGCCCGAGGCCGTGCGGGCAGTGTTCGAGCGTCTCGCGCTGGTCGATGCCGGTTGATCGTCGAATGGGCGCTTCATGAGCGCGTGCCCGATGCGGGGAGCTCGTTTTTCGCAAGCCGTCCATCTGCTGCTCTGGTTGCTGGTCGGCGGTGCCAAGACCATCGCACTCGTGCTGCTGCTGACCGCGGCCGACACGCATTGGCGCGATGCGCTGGCGTGGCTGCTGCTGGCGTTCGGTCTGGTGGCGGCGGCGCTGTGGTGGCGCTTGCATCGCCTCGACCCAGCGGGTTAGTGGCGGCATGATCCGTGCCGCCACCCCCGCCGATATTCCCGTCATCCGCCAGTTGATCGTCGAACTGGCGATCTATGAGCGCGAGCCCGATGCGGTGAAGGCAAGCGAGGCGGACCTGCACGAAGCGCTGTTCGGGGCGCGGCCGTTGGCCGAGGCTGTGCTTGCTGAGATCGCCGGCGAGGCGGTCGGGATGGCGCTGTTCTTCACCAATTTCTCGACCTGGGCGGGGAAGGGCGGGATCTACCTCGAGGACCTGTTCGTGCGGCCACAGGCGCGCGGGGCCGGGGTCGGCAAGGCGCTGCTGGCGCATCTGGCGGGGATCGCCGTGGCGCGGGGCTATGCGCGCTTCGAATGGTCGGTGCTCGATTGGAATGCGCCGGCGATCGGGTTCTATGAAGGGCTCGGCGCCGTGATGCAGGACGAATGGACGAAGATGCGGGTGGAGGGCGACGCGCTGGCGCGGTTGGCCGAGGGCTGAGAGAGGCCCTGTTTCACTGTCATCCCGGGTCACGCCCGGGATGACAGGCTTGTTTGTCGATGGCGGCGGTCCTTTCGCGAAGACTCACCCCCGACCCCTCCCGTTCCGGGAGGGGAGCAGACTCAGCCGCGCGGCGCGCCCGGGTGTTCGCGCAGTGCTTTCACTTCGACGCCCTTGGCCGCCATGTCGTAGCGCTCGATCGATTCGATGATCAGCCGTTCGGCGACTTCACGGCTCTGCCAGCCCTGGAACTTGACCCATTTGCCGGGCTCCAGATCCTTGTAGTGCGAGAAGAAATGCTCGATCTGGTTGAGAAGAATATCCGGCAAGTCCGTATATTCGTTCACGTCGCTGTAATAAGGATGCACCTTGTTGACGCTGACACAGAGCAGCTTGGCATCGCCGCCGGCATCATCTTCCATCATCATCACGCCGACCGGCCGCACGCGGCTGATGCAGCCCGGCACGAACGGCGTGCGCGCGACGACAAGCGCGTCGATCGGATCACCATCATCGGCGAGGGTGTGCGGGATGAAGCCGTAATTGGTCGGATAGCGCATCGCGGTGTGGAGAATGCGGTCGACGAACAGCGCGCCCGACGCCTTGTCGAGCTCATACTTCACCGGTTCGCCGCCCAGCGGGCATTCGATGACGACGTTGACATCGTGCGGCGGGTTCACGCCGATGGGGATTTGATCGATCCGCATTTCATTCTCCTGTTGTGCGCTGCGGGGTAAGCGAGCGCCTGTGATTCGTCCATGGGGTGTTGGCGCGAACTCAACGCGCCAGCCGCGATCAGGGTTTCGGCATCAGCAGCATATCGAGCGGACCATCGCTGCCGGTCTTTTCGAAGCGCGGGTAGCGCAGCCCGCCATTCCAGGCGAGATCGACGCTGCGCAAGCGATCATTGGTCTTGATGAGCAGGCGGATCGGTGCCGTGCCACCCTTGGCCGCGGTGATTTCGGCCTTGAAAAGATCGTCGTTGAACGGCTTGTCGTTAACCGCGACGATGGTGTCGCCGACCGTCAAGCCGGCAGCGAACGCCGCGCTGTCCCACACCACCTGTTCGATGGCGCCGGCGGCACCGATGACCAGACCGCCCGAATAGCTGAGGTTGCTGGCCTTGCTGCTGCGCTGGCCGTCGGCAAAGGCCGGTGTTGGCGTGTCGGTGTAGATGAGCTTGTAGCCCGACGCGGTGAACCCGGCGAGCGGCGCGCCCTTGGCCTTTTCGGTCAGGCGTTGATTGAGAAATCCTGCCCAGTCATGCGCGACGACGCCGTTAAGCGTGCGCACCAGCGTGTCGAAATCATAGGGCAGCTCGCCCCAATCGCCATCATTGACTCCGAAAAACGCCTTGGCGAAATCATCGAGCCCCTTGGCGCCGCCGGTTTTCGCCCGGATGATGCTGTCCGCCTCGAGCCAGACCAGCAGCCCTTCGTTGTAATAATCCTCGCTGCGCTGCTGGCTGACCCAGGCCTTGGGCTGGCGCGACGAGATGACGGGATCGTTGGTCGTATCGTCGAGCGAGCGCCAGGCGCGCGCCGGGCGGGTATCGAGCGATGCGGCAATGCCGGCGAGGCTGTCGAGCGTTTCCTGCTTGGTGAACAGCCCCGAGCGCGCGCCGAGGACATAGCCCCAGAATTGCGTCTGGCCTTCATAAACCCAGAGCAGCGAATTGCGCAGCGGCGTCGAATAGTCCGGCGCGATGCCGTCGGCGCCGCGGCGAAACTTGCCGTTCCAGCTATGGGTGAATTCGTGCGGCAACAGGTTACGGCGGCCGGGGCCCTTGTCCCATTCGGTGAAATAGCCCGGGTTTACACCGTTTTCGCTACTGCGATGGTGTTCGAGCCCGATCCCGCCGAGCTGGTCGCTCATCGACAGCAGGAAATCATAATGGTCGAAATGGCGGGCGCCGAACAGCTTGATCGCCTGGTCGACGAGTTTCCTGTGCGCGTCGATCTGCGCCGGTGTTGCCTCCAGCCAGCGCGCGGCGTCGGCGGCGACATCGAGGCTTACACCATGGCCGAGGTCCCATTGCTTGAACCAGCGCCCGGCGAGGAAGGGGCTGTCGACGAGGGTTTCATAATCGACGGTTTCATAGGTGACGCTGTCGCCGGCCTTGCCCACGGCCCGCAGCGCGCCGCCGGCCTGCCAGCCCGCCGGCCAGATGATGGTGGTCGCGACCGGGATGCGCCGGGTGAACCAGCCCGCCGGATAGAGCGAGACCTGGTTGGGTTGCAGGCTAAGCATGTCGGCGGTGGAGACGATGCGGCCCTGGTTGCCGGTGGTAGGCGACAGGAACTGAAAGCGGACATCGAGTGCGCGGACGCCGGCGGGGACGGTGACGTGGAAGGCAAAAACGTCGATCTCGTCGCGCTTCCACAGCAATTCCTTGCCATTGGCGGTGATGACCAGCCCGGCGAGCTTGGAAATCTCGCCGCGCGGGGCATGGCTGCCGGGCAGCCATTTCGGGAACAGCAGCGTCATCGCGCCGGCAGAGGGCACCGGAATGCGCTGTTCGACCTTCCAGATGCCACGCGTCACGTCGCTGGCATCGACCTTCAGCGTCATCGTGCCGGGAAAGGCGACATCGCGCGCGGCGGGGATGGTGCTGGTGAAGGGCAGCGGCTGCGGCGCGGTGCGCGGCACGGCGGCGTGTGCGGTGGAAGCAAGCAACAGCGCGGCCAAGCCGCAACGCAGATGACGCATGATGATGAATTACCCCTTGTTGACCCTCGATTATCGGCGCGCCGGGCGGCTGTAAACCGGCGCGGTGGTCGCGGCCGGAGCGGCAATGGCAAAAGGTGACAAATTGGCGGCACTCGCCTATCGCGTCGCCATCATGACACGTTCAATCCAGAAACCCCGCGGCACCCAGGACATGATCGGCGAGCAGGCGGCGCGCTTCGACCATGTCGTCGCTACCTTCGATCGGGTGCGCAAGCTTTATGGCTTCGGCCGGGTCGACGTGCCGGTGTTCGAGGCGACGGCGGTGTTTTCACGCTCGCTCGGCGAAACCACCGATGTAGTGTCGAAGGAAATGTATTGTTTCGAGGACCGCGGCGGCGATCCGTTGACGCTGCGCCCCGAATTCACCGCCGGGATCGCGCGCGCCTATATCGAGAATGGCTGGCAGCAGTATGCGCCGGTGCGGGTTGCTGCCTGGGGGCCGCTGTTCCGCTATGAACGCCCGCAAAAGGGCCGCTTCCGCCAGTTCCACCAGCTCGATGCCGAAGTGCTCGGCGCCGGCGAGCCGGCCGCCGATGTCGAGGTCATCGCGCTGGCGCAGCAGCTGCTCGCCGAGCTGGGCGTTGCCGATCGGGTCGTTTTGCAATTGAACACGCTGGGGGATGCCGAAACGCGCAGCGCCTGGCGCGCCGCGCTGGTGGCGCATTTTTCGAGGCATCTCGACGTGCTCAGCGCCGAAAGCCGCGAACGGCTGGAAAAGAACCCGCTGCGCATTCTCGATTCCAAGGCGGAAAGCGACAAGGCACTCGTTGCCGACGCACCGCGGATCGATGCGTTCATGACTAGCGAGGCCGGCGCCTTCTTCGAAAACGTTCAGCGCGGGCTGGAAGCGTCGAGCGTCGCGTTCATCCGCGCCGAAAGCCTGGTGCGCGGCTTTGATTACTACCGCCACACGGCGTTCGAATTCGTCACCGATGCGCTGGGCGCGCAGGGCACCGTCATCGGCGGCGGGCGCTATGACGGGCTGATCGGCAGCATGGGCGGTCCCGAGACTCCAGCGGTCGGCTGGGCCGGCGGTATCGAGCGGCTGGCGATGCTCGTTGCCGAACCGGTGCTGCCACAGGTCTCGGTCGCGATCATCACCATGGGCGGCGCGGCCGAACTGGTGGCGTTGCGGCTGCTCGCCGGCTTGCGGCGGACCGGCATCGCCGTCGAACAGGGCTGGCGCGGCAACCTGAAGAAAAAGATGGAGCGCGCCGGCAAATCGGGCGCGCAGCTGGCGGTGATCATCGGCGACGATGAAGTCGCCGGCGGCACGGTGACGGTGCGCGACCTTGGCACTGGCGAGCAGGTGTCGTTCGCATTCGACGAAGCCGTGGCGGCGATCGCGGCGCGGCTGGCGGGCGGCGGGTTGAAGGGATGATCATCTCCCCCGAACGCATCGCGCAGATCGAGCGGCGTCATGCCGATCTCGCCGCGCAGATGGGCAACCCCGATCTTGCCGCCGACCGCTTCGTCCAGCTGTCGAAGGACTATGCCGAGTTAACGCCCGTCGTCGAGGCCGCCGCCGCGGTGCGCGCGCTGCGTGACGAGGCGCGCGATCTCGAAACCATTCCGGCCGATGACGAAATGTACGCGATGGCGCAGGAGGAATTGTCCGCGATCAGCGATCGCCTGCCCGGCGCCGAGCGTGCGCTGGCGCTGAAATTGCTGCCGCAGGACAAGGCCGATGCCAAGCCGGCGATGCTGGAAATCCGCGCCGGAACGGGGGGCGACGAGGCCGCGCTGTTCGCCGGCGACCTGTTCCGCATGTACGAGCGCTATGCCGCGACGCGCGGCTGGCGGGTCGAGGTGATTTCGGTCTCGCCCGGCGAAATGGGCGGTTTCAAGGAAATCATCGCCAGTGTGACGGGGGACAGCGTGTTCGCGCGGCTGAAGTTCGAAAGCGGCGTCCATCGCGTCCAGCGCGTGCCGGCAACCGAGCAGCAGGGCCGCATCCACACCAGCGCCGCCACCGTCGCCGTGCTGCCGGAAGCCGAAGAGGTCGATATCCAGATCGAGGACAAGGACTTGCGCATCGATGTGTTCCGCTCGTCCGGCCCGGGGGGCCAGTCGGTTAACACCACCGATAGCGCGGTGCGTATCACCCATCTGCCCTCGGGGCTCGTGGTGCAGCAGCAGGACGAAAAATCGCAGCACAAGAACAAGGCGAAAGCCATGAAGGTGCTGCGCTCGCGGCTTTATGACCTTGAACGCAGCAAGGTCGACCAGGCGCGATCGGCCGACCGCAAGGCGATGGTCGGTTCGGGTGATCGCTCGGAGCGCATCCGCACCTATAATTTCCCGCAAGGTCGCGTCACCGACCATCGCATCAACCTGACGCTGCACCGCCTGCCCGAGATCATGGAAGGTGCCATGGAAGAACTCGTTTCGGCGCTGATCGCCGAGGACGAAGCGGCACGGCTGGCGGAGCTTGGTTGATGGCAGCGGCGCTGCCGGGGTGACGACGGTTGCAGCAGCGCTGCGCGCGGCGGCGGCACGGATCGACCGTTTCGATGCGGAGGTGCTGCTGGCGGCAACGCTGGGGGTCGAGCGCGGGACGTTGCTGCTGGCGCCGGATCGGGCTTTCGTCCCCGACCGGTTCGATGCGCAAGTCGCGCGCCGGGCGGCGGGCGAGCCGGTCGCCTATATCACCGGGCATCGCGAATTCTGGTCGCTCGACCTGCTGGTCACGCCCGCCGTGCTGATTCCGCGGCCCGACAGCGAGACGTTGATCGAGGCGGCGCTGGCGTCGGGAATCACGCCGGCCACCATAATTGACCTGGGCACCGGTTCTGGGGCGTTGCTGCTCGCGGCGCTGGCCGAATGGCCGGCGGCGACCGGACTGGGTATCGATGCGTCACCCGCGGCGCTGGCGGTTGCGGCGCAGAATGCCGAACGGCTGGGGCTGGCCGGGCGCACGGTGTTCCGGGTGGGGGATTGGGGGCAGGGGCTGACGCAGCAGTTCGACCTGATCCTGTGCAATCCGCCCTATGTCGAAGACAAGGCCGAGCTTGCGCCCGATGTGCGCGATCACGAACCGGCGTCGGCGCTGTTTGCCGGGGCGGACGGGCTCGATGATTATCGCCGGTTGATCCCGCAATTGCCCGGGCTGCTGGCGCCGGGCGGTGTTGCGGTGGTCGAGATCGGCTGGACCCAGGCGGCGGCGGTGCTGGCACTGGCGGCGGGCAGCGGTTTGGCGGGAGAAGTGCGGCGCGATCTCGGCGGGCGCGATCGCTGCGTGGTGATGCGCCACAAGCAAGATGTCACTCCGGCGCCTGGCCCGGATCAAGCCCCGGGCGGCAGGAGCGATTCAACCAACCCGCCGCGTTTCCGTTGACCCGAAGGCATCGCCGGTGACTCCGGGAGAGGTGATTCAAAGCCGCGTCATCGCCATCGCCGCCTTCGAACCATAGCGATCCCCCGCCGTCGTCCCCGGTGGCAGCGCGGCATCGAGCGTCGCCATGTCGGCATCGCTCAGCACCAGATCGACCGCGCCGGCATTGTCATCGAGGGTCACCCGCCGCTTCGACCCCGGGATCGGCACCACGCCCGGCCCCTTGACGAGCAGCCACGCCAGCGCCACCTGCGCCGCCGTCGCGCCATGCGCTGCCGCCACCTGCTGCACCACCGCGACCGCCGCCATGTTGGCGTCGTAGTTGGTACCCTTGTAGCGCGGGTCATGGGCGCGATAATCGCTGGCGGGCAGGTCTTCGGCGCGGGGCTGGGTGCCGGTAAGGAAGCCGCGGCCGAGCGGCGAAAAGGGCACGAAACCGATGCCGAGCGACTGGCACAACGGCCAGATCTCGGCCTCGACGCCGCGTTCCCACAGCGACCATTCGCTTTGCAGTGCGCTGATCGGGTGGACGGCATGGGCACGGGCGAGGGTGGTCGCGCCGGCTTCGGACAGCCCCAGGAAGCGCACCTTGCCGGCGCTGACCAGTTCGGCCATGGCACCGATGGTGTCCTCGATCGGTACGCCCGGGTCGACACGGTGCTGGTAGAACAGGTCGATATGGTCGGTGCCGAGCCGCTTCAGGCTGGCATCGCAGACGGCGCGGATATTGGCGGGGCTCGAATCGACCCCGGCGACCTTGCCATCAAGGATGCGGAAGCCGAATTTCGTCGCGATCACCGCTCGGTCGCGCTTGCCCTTGAGCGCGCCGCCGAGCAGTTCCTCGTTGATGAACGGCCCATAGATTTCGGCGGTATCGAAAAAGCTGACGCCATGGTCGAGCGCCCGGTCGATCGTCGCCAGCGCTTCGGGCAGGTCGACCGCGCCATACATCGCCGCGGCCCCCGCCGTGCCGGCCATGCCCATGCAGCCGAGTCCGATTGCCGAGACCTGCAACCCCTGTGTTCCCAGTGCGCGCATCTGCATGTTCATTCTCCCGTTCACGCCGGTGTATCCGCAGGGCTTCGACAAGCCAATGCGAGCGGCGTAGAGAATGGCCCATGAACATTATTCCGGGGAGCACGCCCGCATGACACGCAAATATTTTGGCACCGACGGCATTCGCGGCCTCACCAACGCCGCGCCGATGACCGCGGCCATCGCCATGAAGGTCGGCCAGGCGGCGGGCACGCGCTTCCTGCGCGGCAGCCACAAGCACCGCGTCGTCATCGCCAAGGATACCCGCCTGTCGGGATACATGATGGAATCGGCGCTGACCGCCGGCTTCACCTCGGTCGGGATGGATGTCATCCAGTGCGGGCCGATCCCGACGCCGGCGGTGGCGATGCTGACCCGGTCGCTGCGCGCCGATCTTGGCGTCATGATCTCGGCGAGCCACAACGCCTATCAGGATAACGGGATAAAATTGTTTGGCCCCGATGGCTACAAGCTGTCGGATGCCGATGAAGCCGAGATCGAGGCGATGATCGACGCCGATGTGGCGCTGGCGGAACCGCGCGCCATCGGCCGGGCGCGGCGCATCGAGGATGCCCGCGGCCGCTACATCCATTTCGCCAAGGCGACGTTCCCCGAGGATCTGCGGCTCGATGGCCTCAAGGTCGTCGTCGATTGCGCCCATGGCGCCGCCTATGCCGTTGCCGGCGAAGCGCTGTGGGAACTGGGCGCCGAAGTCGATGCCATCGGGGTTGCGCCCAATGGCTTCAACATCAACGACAAGTTCGGATCGACCCACCCCAAGGCGTTGCAGATGCGGGTGCTCGAAACCGGCGCCGATATCGGCATCGCGCTCGATGGCGATGCCGACCGGCTGATCGTCGTCGATGAAAAGGGCCAGATCATCGATGGCGACCAGATCATGGCGCTGGTCACCGCGCTGGCGCAGGAGCGCGGCACGTTGAAGGGCGGCGGCCTGGTGGCGACGGTGATGTCGAACCTGGGGCTCGAACGCTGGCTGACGGGGCGCGGGCTTGCCCTGCATCGCGCCGGAGTGGGCGATCGCTATGTGCTCGAAGCGATGCGCGCCGGCGGCTTCAACATCGGCGGGGAGCAATCGGGGCATCTCATCCTTGCCGATCATTCGACGACCGGCGACGGCCTGGTGGCCGCGCTTCAGGTGCTGGCGGCGCTGGTTGCCAGCGGCAAGCCAGCGAGCGAGTTACTTCATCTGTTCGACCCGGTGCCGCAGTTGCTCAAGTCGGTGCGCTTCACCGGCAAGCCGCTCGAGGACCCGGCGGTCAAGGCGGCGATTGCCGAAGGCGAAGCGCGTCTCAACGGCAGCGGCCGCCTGTTGATCCGCAAATCGGGCACCGAGCCGGTGATCCGGGTGATGGCCGAAGGTGACGACAAAAGGCTGGTGACGACCGTGGTCGAAGACATCTGTGCGGCGGTGGTGGCGGCTTGAATGCCGGTCATCTTGCGCCAGAACGGGCTGCGCTATTTTTTCTACGCGAATGAAGGATCGCCGCTTGAGCCTGCGCATGTCCATGTCCGGCGCGGGCGTGATGAAGCGAAGTTCTCGCTACGCCCCATGGTGTTTCTCGATTATAATGATGGACTGTCGTTACGGGATCTGCGGGAAGCGGCCGACGTGATCGAACAATCGCGTGCAGAGATGGAAAGGGCCTGGGATGAGTTTTTCGCCTGAACGCGTCCGCTTCGATGCCGATCTGATGTGGGTTGATATTTCCGATGGCCGCACGATCGGCGTTCCCTTGCTGTGGTTTCCGCGCTTACTCAAGGCGACTCCGGAGCAACGCCAGGCCTTTGAACTGAGCCGGCGCGGCATTCATTGGGACGAAATCGACGAGGACATTCTAGTCGAGGCGCTGTTCCAGGGTCAGAGCGACCAGACCCGGCGCAAGGTTGCCGCTGCTTGAAACCCTCCGGACAGGCGCGCATCCTCGTCATCGCCGGCTCCGACAGCGGCGGTGGCGCCGGCATCCAGGCCGATATCAAGACGATCACCTGCCTGGGTGGCTATGCGATGACCGCGATCACTGCGGTGACGGTGCAGAACACGCTGGGCGTTTCGGCCATCCATGCCATCCCGCCCGAAATCGTTGCGGCGCAGATTCGCGCCTGCATCGATGATATCGGCGTCGATGCCATCAAGATCGGGATGCTAGGCAGTGCGGCTATCATCGAAGCGGTTGCCGATGCGCTGGCCGGGGTAACGGTGCCGATTGTGCTCGATCCGGTGATGGTCGCCAAGGGTGGCGCCAGCCTGATCGATTACGACGCGGCCGAGGCGTTGGTGCGGCGCCTGTTGCCAATGGCCGCGGTGGTGACGCCCAATACCCCCGAACTGGTCGAACTTACCGATACCGAAATCGAGGATGCGACCGACGCGCTGCTCGCGGCGCAGGAACTGCTCAATGCCGGGCCGCGCGCCGTGCTCGCCAAGGGCGGGCATCTGCCCGGCGGCACGCTGACCGACTGGCTGGTAACGCGCGGCGGGCACACGGCTTTCACTGCGCCGCGCATCGAAAGCCGCCACACCCATGGCACCGGCTGCACGCTGGCGTCGGCACTCGCCTGCGGGCTGGGGCAGGGGCTGGCGCTCGAGGCGGCGGTTGTGCGGGCGCGGGCCTTTGTGACGCAGGGCATCGCCCGCGCGCCGGGGTTGGGCGGCGGGCATGGGCCGCTGGGGTTTTTCCCGCTGGCATGATTTCATTCGATTACGAGGATCGCCACGTCGGGCTGGTCGCCGGGGTGGACGAGGCTGGGCGCGGCCCCTGGGCCGGGCCGGTGGTCGCGGCGGCGGTGATCCTTGACCGGGCGAATGTGCCGGCGGGGCTCGACGACAGCAAGAAACTGAGCGAAGCGGCGCGGGAACGCGCGTTCGCGCCGATCATCGCGAGCGCTTGCCACGGCATCGGCATGGCGAGCGTGGCGGAGATCGACAGCCTCAACATCCATTGGGCGACGATGCTGGCGATGGAGCGCGCCGTGGCGGCGCTGGGGGTCGTGCCGGCGCATGTGCTGGTCGATGGCAACAAACTGCCGCGCTGGGGGTATGCCGCGACCGCCATCATCAAGGGCGATGCCCTGTCGCTGTCGATCGCGGCGGCATCGATCATCGCCAAGGTGACCCGCGATCGGTTGATGGTCGCGCTCGCTGCCGAATGCCCGGGCTATGGCTGGGCGCGCAACAAGGGCTATGGCACCGCCGATCATGCCCGCGGGTTGGCGGCGCTCGGGGTGACCGCGCACCACCGGCGAAGCTATGCGCCGATAAAACTTCACCTCTCCCCCTGCGGGAGAGGTCGAGAGACGGCGTAGCCGGCCCGGGAGAGGGGTGGAGCGTGTGGCAGCGTGGGCGACCCCTCTTCCGGCTAGGCTGCGCTGAGTCCGACCTCCCCCCGGCGGGGGAAGGTTTTAGAAGGGCATTGAGTCTTTTCGGCAACACGCCAGTGGTGGGGGGTCGGCGCGCGCCGGGACTCAACCCCTAGGGGTTCGACTCATGTCATAGCGAATCGGCACAAATCGCTGACTCTGCTTCGATTCACCTCGCCATTGACGGCGATTCGGCAATGACTCATGGCGATTCTCGACAGTTTTTTCGAGAAGGCCGAGCCCCATGCAGACCAACCGCATCATCCTGGGTGATTGCATCGAAGCGATGAACGCCATGCCCGAGGGCTGCGCCGATCTCGTCTTTGCCGATCCGCCCTACAATTTGCAGCTCGCGCACAATCTGCATCGCCCCGAAGGCGGCAAGGTCGCCGCGGTCGATGATGACTGGGACAAGTACGACAGCTTTGCCACCTATGACGAGTTTACCCGCGCCTGGCTCAAGGCCGCGCGCCGTATCCTCAAGCCCGACGGCGCGATCTGGACGATCGGCAGCTATCACAACATCTTCCGCGTTGGCGCCGCGCTCCAGGATGCCGGCTACTGGATCCTCAACGATATCGTCTGGCGCAAGGCCAATCCGATGCCCAATTTCAAGGGCACGCGCTTCACCAACGCCCATGAAACCCTGATCTGGGCGTCGAAATCGGAAAATTCGAAATACAAGTTCAACTATCACGCCATGAAGGCGATGAACGAAGAACTGCAGATGCGGTCGGACTGGCTGATCCCGATCTGCACCGGCGGCGAACGGCTGAAGACCGATGGCGTCAAGGCGCACCCGACGCAAAAGCCCGAAGCTTTGCTTTATCGCATCCTGCTCGCCTGCACCGAGCCTGGCGACCTGGTCGTCGATCCGTTCTTCGGCACCGGCACCACCGGCGCTGTCGCGCGGCTGCTGGGGCGTGATTTCATCGGCATCGAGCGCGAGGAAAAATATGTCGCGGTCGCCGAAAAGCGCATCGCCTCGCTGCTGCCGCTGTCGGGCGGCGACATGACAGTGACGCAGGGCAAGCGCGGCGAAACCCGCATTCCGTTCGGCAGCCTGGTGGAATCGGGCCTCGTCCGCCCCGGCACCCGGCTCATCGATCCGCAGCGCCGCCACAGCGCCGAAGTCCGCGCCGATGGCTCGCTCAGCATGGGCAGCAAGACCGGCTCGATCCACCAGTTGGGCGCGGCGGCACAGGGCCTGCCGAGCTGCAACGGCTGGACCTTCTGGCACATCGAGGAAGCCGGCAAGCTGGTGCCGATCGACAGCAAGCGCAGCCTTTACCGGGCCAGCGTCGGCGCGGCGTGACGCCGCAGCAGGCACCCGCAAGTTCTGGCTTTCAAACGCCGTATTGAGTGGATAATACGGCACATTGTCTGACTTTGGGGATTTGTCATGTCACGTTCGTTGTTGTTGCGCGCTTCGGCGCTCGCCCTGTTTGCGCTCGCCGCGCCTGCCATCGCCGCCGATGGTTCCAAGCCCGATATCGGCAGCTTCGGCTTCGATGTCGCCGGCATGGACCGTGCCACCAAGGCGGGTGACGATTTCGTCGGCTACACCAGCGGCGCGTATCTGAAGACGCTGGAGATCCCGGCCGACAAGACCAGCTTCGGCATGTTCACCAAGCTGCGCGACCTCAGCCAGGAACGCACCCGCACGATCATCGAAAAGGCCGCGGCCAGCGGTGGTGCCCCGGGCAGCGAAGCCCAGAAGGTCGGCGATTTCTACGCCAGCTTCATGGATGAAGCCGCCATCGAGGCCAAGGGCATCGCGCCGATCAAGCCCGAGCTCGACAAGATTGCCGCGATTGCCGACAAGACCCAGCTTGCCGCGATGTTCGGCCGCTTCAGCCGCATCGGCGTCAGCACCCCCATCGGCGTCGGCGTCGGCCCCGATCGCAAGAACCCCGATGCCTTCCAGGTCGCTGCCGGGCAGGGCGGCCTCGGCCTTCCCGACCGCGATTATTATCTCGACATGGCGAACCCAAAGTTCGCCGAAGCCCGCACCAAGTACCAGGCCTATGTCGCCACGCTGCTGAAGCTGTCGGGCTATGACAATGCCGATGTCCGCGCCAAGGCGATCTTCGATCTCGAAACGAAAATCGCGGCGACGCACTGGACCCGGGTCGAGCGCCGCCAGGCCGAAAAGACCTATAACCCCGTCGCCCGCGCCGAACTCGACAAGGCCTATCCGGGCGTCGATTGGGGCCAGCTGCTGATCAATGCCGGGCTCGAAGGCCAGCCGGTCATCAACATGTCGACGCCGAGCGCGTTGCAGGGTGCCGGCAAGCTGATCGACAGCGAGCCGCTCGCGGTGTGGAAGGATTATCTCGCCTTCCAGCTGCTGCGCGATGTCGCGCCGTTCCTGCCCAAGGCGTTCGTCGATGCCAATTTCGAAATGTACAGCAAGACGCTGGGCGGCCAG
>JBILPK010000205.1:0-5702 GCA_044373875.1 Polymorphobacter sp. | reverse complement strand
TCACCGGCGCCTTCGATATCGCCATCACCGCCTTCATCGTGCCGGGCGAGACATGGCTCAAGTCGATGAGCATGCCGATGCGGTTCATCTCGTGCACCACGGCCTCGCCGAATGGCGTGAGTGGCTTGGTCCGCGGCGCTTCATTGGCGCTGTCGGCCCAATCGTTATGGCGCACATGGGTCAGCGTCATGTAGCGCACCCCGAGCGCGTGGAACATGCGCAGCGCCGGCAGCGAATTGTCGATCTGGCTGCCGCCTTCGACGCCCATCAGGCTGGCGACCTTGCCGGTCTTCTGGATGCGGCGCATGTCGGCGGCGGTGCTCGCCAGCTCGAAATCTTTCGGGTAGCGCGCGACGATGCCGCGGATGATGTCGATCTGTTCGAGCGTTGCCTTCACCGCCGCCGGCCCGGTGATGTTGGCCGGGACCCAGACGCTCCAGAACTGCCCGCCGACCTGGCCGGCGTGGAGGCGGGGGATATCGGTCTGCAACGGCGACGCGAACTTGCGACCATCGGCCATCAGATCGACGCTCCACCATTTCTCACCGAACTGGCCGCGCAATTGTTCGGCCCAGTCATTATGCCCGTCGATGATCGGCTGCGCCTTCAGCACGGCGCGGGCGCGGGCGAGATTGGGATCATCGGCGGCAAGCACCGGGCTGGCGAGGAGGGCGAGAGCGAGGAGGGCAATATGGCGCATGGCGATATAGTCGCACCCCTTTGCCCTGACATGCAAGACAGGTGGCGCAAGCCCGGCGCTTTGGCTAACGTTCGCGTCAACCAGTGATGAGGGGAGATTGCAAGATGCTCGATACCAGCGAACGCGGCGCCTATAACGCCGATCATGAAGCCTTTCGCGGCACGGTCCGCAAGCTGTTCGACAAGGAGCTTTACCCGCACCTCGACACGTTCGAGGAAGAAGGCATCGTCTCCAAGGCATTCTGGCGGGCGTGCGGCGACAATGGCCTGCTCTGCCCGACGGTGCCCGAGCAATATGGCGGGCTGGGCCTCGATTTCGGCTACAACGCCGTCGTCAATGAGGAACTGGCCTATGCCGGGTCGTCGGCGGGCATCACCCTGCAATCCGACATCGTCGCCGATTACATCGTTGCCTATGGCAGCGAGGAGCAGAAGCAGAAATATCTGCCCAAGATGATTTCGGGCGAGCTGATCACCGCCATCGCGATGACCGAGCCGGGCGCCGGGTCCGACCTGCAGGGGGTGCGGACGACCGCCAAGAAGGACGGCAATCACTACGTCATCTCGGGTTCGAAAACCTATATCACCAACGGCCAGAACGCCGACCTGATCATCGTCGTCGCCAAGACCGAGCCCGACAAGGGCGCCAAGGGCACCTCGCTGATCCTCGTCGAAGCCGGCACCGAAGGCTTTGCCCGCGGCCGGAACCTCGACAAGATCGGCCAAAATTCGGCCGATACCTCCGAGCTGTTCTTTAACGACGTCCGCGTGCCGATGACCAACTGCCTCGGCGAGGAGAACAAGGGCTTCATCTATCTGATGAGCCAGCTGCCGCAGGAACGCCTCGGGATCGCCATTTCGGCGCAGGCCGGGGCGCAGCGGGCGTTCGACGAAGCGGTCAAGTTCACCAAGGACCGCAAGGCGTTCGGCAAGACGGTGTTCGATTTCCAGAATACCCGCTTCACGCTGGCATCGCTCAAGACCGAACTCCAGGTCGGTTGGGCGCATATCGATTGGGGTCTGAAGCGCCTGCTGGAAGGCAAGCTGACCGCCGCCGAAGCCAGCGCCGCCAAGCTGTGGCATACCGAAATGCAGGGTCGCGTCGTCGATGCCGCGCTGCAGCTGCACGGCGGTGCCGGTTACATGAACGAATATCCGATCGCCCGCATGTGGCGCGATGCGCGCGTGCAGCGCATCTATGGCGGCACGTCGGAAATCATGCGCGAAGTGATCGCGCGGACGATTTGAAACTCCTCCCGCCCCCTTGCGGGGGCGGGAATTCTCAGTGCATTTCCTCGCCGCCGCTGACGTTGACCGCCTCGCCCGTCACATAAACCGCATCGGCCGACGCCAGCCAGGCGCATGCCGCCGCCGTGTCGCTCGCCAGCCCCGGCCGGCCGAGCGGGTTCTTCGCCTTCATGTTGGCGAGATAGGCATCGACCGTCGCGAACCCGAGCAGTTTCGAAAAATAGTCGTTCTGCGCAGCCCCCAGCCCTGTCGTGACATGGTTGGGGCAAACGGCGTTGACGGTAATGCGATGCGGCCCGAGCTCGACCGCGTTCGACCGCGTCAGCCCGACCATACCGTGCTTCGAGGCGGTATAGGGCGCCATGTGCGGAAAGCCCGATTTGGCGGCCTGCGAAGCGATGTTGATGATCCGCCCGGCGATGCCATCGTCCGCCGGCCCTTGCGCGATAAACTGGCGCGCCGCCGCGCGGCTGCACAGAAACGCGCCCTTCAGATTGACATCGACGACCCGGTCCCAATCGGCGCCGCTGGTTTCGAGCAGCGGTTTCATGACAAAGCCGATCCCGGCATTGTTGACCATCACGTCGATCCGCCCGAAGGCGGCGACCGTGGCGGCGACGAGCGTCTCGCACTGCGCTTCATCGGCGACATCGCAGGGCTGGAAAAGCACCCCCCCGCCGCGCGCCTCGAGATCGGCGACGACGGCACGGGCATCGTCGGACGACGCCAGCCCTTCGCCGCCGCTACCGACATCGGAAACGACGCATGCCGCGCCTTCATCGGCAAAGCGCTGCAGGATCGCCTGGCCGAGCCCGCGCGGTCGCCCCGATCCAGTGACGACGACCACCTTGCCGGCAAAGCGCCCGGTCATGCCGATGGCACCTCGGCGGTCATCAGGAACAGCGGCGCATCGGCCCAATTCTGGAATTCGGCCGAAACCTCCTGCATCGTCGGCGCGGCGATATCGGTGAAGAAGCCCTCCATGTCGGCGACATCGATGACTTCGGCATAGGCATAGGGCGCCGGCGTCTCGCTGCCGAGCAGGCCGGTGACGCGATAGGCACGAAAATCGTCGATCGAGGGCAGCGACCGCACTGTCGGCATGTCGCGGGTTTTCGCCCAATGTTCGTAATCGTCGGCCGAAACGCCGGCTTTCAGGTTGAAGAGTACCAGCAGGCGCATGTCGTAAGTCCTTTCAGGTCGGAAAATCAGGTTGCCGTTCCGCAGAGCAATGCCAGCGGGTCGCCAGGCACCACCGGCACCGCTGCCAGCGAGCGGGCAAAGGCCAGCTTGCCGGCGTGCCAGGCCGGCGACAAGGGGTTTGCCGGGCTGCCGAAGGTGGCTGGCGTGACGATTTCACGGGTGCCGCCATCAGCAAGGCGCAACACGAAACGCTGCGGACCCAGCGCATTGGGATCGGGATTGCCGTCGACATGGATCGCCAGCCGCGCCCCCAGCGCCTGCAGCGCCGGGTCGGCAAAGGCGTGGGGCGTGAAACAGCGCGGATCGATGCGGCCGTCGCGCAGCATCAACGCCGCCAGGAACGGCAGGCACAGCCGGGCATAGGCCGGCGTCATGTCGGCGCGCCACGGCCGCCCGACGAGCCGGGCGATGAGCGGCGGTACCTGGGCGGTGACCGCCACGACAGCCTGCCCCTCCAGCGCCGCCAGCGTCGCATGACTGGCGCGCCCCGATGGCCAGGGCTTGATGCTGATCTCGGTGATTCGCCACACGCGGCCCAGCGTCGCCACCATCGCTGTCGGGTCGCCACCGTCGAACAACGGGAAATAACCGAACGGCCCCATCAGCGCATCCTGCGGCCCGGGCAGGCCGGCGGCGACCAGATCGACCGCCGTGATCGCCGCCCGCGCCGCCGCTGCGACCTGCAACGGCAGCGCGATCGAGCCTTCGACATGCGCCTGCATCGTGCCGGCGCATTGCGCATGCGCCAGCCCGAGCACATCGCCGAAGCGTTCCGGCGGCAGCCCGGCCAGCCGCGCCACGGCCAGCGCGCCGCCGATCAACCCGGCTGTGGCGGGGCGGAAGAATTTCAACGGGGTGTCGGCGGCGATGCCGAGGATGCAGGCAATCTCCACCCCTGTCACCAAGGCCGCCAGCGCCGCTTCGGGATCGGCGCCGCGCACATGCGCCGCGGCGTGGACTGCCGCGGTCACCACGCTCATGGCATGGACAACAGCGGGTTCGTGGACCGCATCCCATTCAAGGCAATGGATCTGGAAACCATTGACGAACGCCGCCGCCGCCGCCGGCAAGCGCTCGCTGCGCCCGAGCACCGGCACTTCGCCCCCGGCACCCCAGCCACGCGCCGCCACCAGCACGCCATCGGCGCCCGGCGCGGTGGACCCTGCCACGCCGCACGCCAGCGTATCGTCGAGCAGCATCAGCGCTGCCGCGCGCACCGCCGGCGGCAACGTCTGCGGCATGGCAGCAAAGGCCAGCAGGTCGTGCGTTACCGACATGCCGCAACACCTGCACGACGCCGGAAAGAAGGGAGAAGCTGCGACACGGCGTGACCTTGCAAAGCCGCGCCTGTTGCGGCTGATTTGTCCGGACATATTGCGGAGTCTGACCGCATCAAGCAAGCTAGCACGGCAAGCAAGGGGCGGGCGTGATCAAGGCGGAATCACCACAAGGCGGTAAACCGGCGCAGCGGCGCCTCGCTGTCGAACCGCGCTATGTGCAGGTCGCCAACGAATTGCGCGCCGGCATCGCCGATGGCCAATTCGGCCAAACAGGACAGCTGCCGACCGAAAATACGCTGTGCGAACGCTATGGCGTCAGCCGCTTCACGGTGCGCGAGGCGCTGCGCCGCTTGCAGGCCGAAGGGCTGATCCGCCGTCGCCGCGGCTCGGGCACGACGATCGATACCGGCGCGCGGGCGCAGCGCCAGCCGATTTCGGACATTACCGACCTGTCGCACTATGCCGCCGGATCGCGCTTCGATTTCGCGGTGACGGGCCCGGTCACCCTGGCCGCGCTCGCCGCTGCCGAACTCGGGCTCGCACCCGGCAGCCACTGGATTCACCTTGCCGGCAAGCGCCGGCTCGATGCCAGCGGCCCGGCAGTCGCGCTTACCGACGTCTATATCCACGCCGATCTGGCACCGCATGTCGCGGGGCTGCGGCCGGGCAATCAATCGCTGTTTTCGCAACTGGCCGACGCCGCGGGGTTTCGCATCGGCCGGGTCGACCAGGATCTGCGCGCCAGCGCCGCCGGCAGCCGAGAGGCGAACGCGCTCGGTATTCCGCGCCGTGCGCCGGTCTTACGCATCGCGCGCCTGTATCGCGATACCGATGGCCGGGTGGTCGAAGCGTCGATATCGGTGCATCCTGGCGATCGTTTTACCTATTCGATGCAGATCGACCCGGGATAAAGTTTCGCCGCCGGTGAAAAGCCGGTAAGACCGGGTTTGAAGTGGTGGAGTAAAGCCCGATGCGCGCGACCCTGATGCTGGTGCTGGCCCTGACGATCCCGGTGGCATCGGCATGGGCGCAAGAAACGATGGCCCCGCCGGCAGCGGCGGTGAAATCGACCCTCAAGCCGACGCCGGCCCCCAACGCCGATACCAGCGCGCCGCGCCAACGGCTTGTCACGGTGTTCGGCACCGAAGCCTGCCCCAAGCCGACATCACCCGATGAAGTCGTGGTCTGCGCCCGCCTGCCCGAATCGGAAATCTATCGCATCCCCGAACGGCTGCGCCAGGCACAGAACCGCCAGAGCGTGTTCACCAGCAA